>NZ_JAQYXB010000481.1:0-648 GCF_036322405.1 Streptomyces sp. SP17BM10
ACCGCTGAGCCGGAGTGGGCCGTGCGGGGCGGATCCGTTTATGTTCCTCGTCTGGTCCGGCTTCCGCTGCCGGAGGGTCGGATGCCGGTCGGTGTGGGTGACACGGTGTTGATCACGGGTGGTACGGGTGGTCTGGGGGCTGTGGTGGCCCGGTACCTGGCCTCGGAGTGTGGTGTGCGGAGCCTGGTGCTGACGAGTCGTCGCGGTCTGGAGGCGCCGGGTGCGGTGGAGCTGGTGGCGGAGCTGTCCGCCCTCGGCGCTGTCGCTGTCGAGGTCCGGGCCTGTGACATGGCCGACCGCGAGGCGGTGGCCGCTCTGATCGGGGCGATCCCGGGTCTGTCCGCCGTGGTCCATGCCGCCGGTGTCGGGGACAACGGTCTGGTCGGCGCGCTCACGCCCGCCCGGATGGACGCTGTCCTGGCTCCGAAGGCCGATGGCGCGTGGTTCCTGCACGAGCTGACCGGTCACCTCGATCTGAGCGCGTTCGTGCTCTTCTCCTCGGCCGGTGGCCTGGTCCTGACCGCCGGTCAGGGCAACTACGCGGCGGCGAACGTCTTCCTCGACGCCCTCGCCGCCCACCGCCGCGCCATCGGCCTGCCGGCCACCTCGATGGCCTACGGCCTCTGGGACGTCGGCGCCGGCCTCGGC
>NZ_JAQYXB010000482.1:0-370 GCF_036322405.1 Streptomyces sp. SP17BM10
CATGGGGGTCAACTGGTTGGCGTTGGGGGGCTGGGGGTCGCGGGGGTGCAGCGCGCGCTGGCGGGGGGGGGGGCGGTGGGCGGCCGCTTACTCCTCCGGGGTGTCCGGGACGTTCTGCCTGTGGGGGCAATCGTGCTCGGGGTGAGGGTCGGCGAGGGCGGCGTGGAGGTCGGCGACGTCGTGGGCCTGGCGGCTGTAGAGGAGCCGGGGCGAGCCGCGGTCGGCGTTGTGCTCGTTGTCGTGCTTGGTGCACCCGTGGACGCGGAAGTGGAGGTGAGCGGGGTGACCGGCGGAGACGACGAGGATGAGGTCGATCAGCAGGTTGTGCTCGACGACGACGCCGTGGTCGAAGTTGGCGGCCAGCACCGGC
>NZ_JAQYXB010000483.1:0-300 GCF_036322405.1 Streptomyces sp. SP17BM10
GCCGTGACGACGGGCGCGGGCGCGGCGGCCTGCGCCGTGCCGGGCTGGGTCAGCAGCGCGGCGGTGGCCGCGCCTATCGCGGCCGCGATCGTCCAAGGACGCCGCGCTGCACGACGTGTGTTCACGGATTCTCTCCAGGATTGTCGGGTGAGGGGGGTGACGCCTCGGGCGCCGATCCGCTCCGTGTCCGGAGCCGCACGAAGCGTAGAAGCCGTTCCGATCACCCGTCAGGAAGTGACCACTAATGTCGCCAACTGTTCAGATTCGACCGAAAGTTCGGCGCGAGGACGGTAAGAGACA
>NZ_JAQYXB010000484.1:0-3770 GCF_036322405.1 Streptomyces sp. SP17BM10
CGGCACCATCGACTACCTCGGCCGCACCGACTTCCAGGTCAAGGTCCGCGGCTTCCGCATCGAACTCGGCGAAATCGAATCCGCCCTCGCGAAGCACGACACCGTCACCCGCGCCGCCGTCGTCGTCCGCGAGGACCGCCCGGGAGTGAAGCTGCTGGTCGGCTACGTGGTGCCGGACGGCACCGCAGACCCGGCCGCGCTGCGCGCCCACGTGGCCGCCGAGCTGCCGGACTACATGGTCCCGGCGGCGGTCGTCCTGCTCGACGCGCTGCCGCTGAACACCAACGGCAAGCTCGACCGCAAGGCGCTCCCCGCACCGGACTTCGCCGACCGCGCACCGGGCCGGGTGCCGGAGACCGACCGCGAGAAGCTCCTCGCCGCCCTCTTCGCCGAAGTCCTCGGGCTGCCCGAGGTCGGCGCCGACGACAGCTTCTTCGCCCTCGGCGGCGACAGCATCACCTCCGTCCAGCTGGTGGGCCGCGCCCGCCTGGCGGGCCTGGTGCTCACGCCCCGCGAGGTGTTCCGGCACAAGACGGTCGAGGCGTTGGCCGCCGCCCTGCCCGAGTCCCCGGCCGAGCTCGCGCTCGCGCCCGACCCGGAGGGCGCGGACCCGGCGGTCGGCGCGCTGCCGACCACCCCGATCATCCGCTGGCTGCGCGAACTCGGCGGCCGCATCGACGGGTTCAACCAGTCGGTGCTCGTGCCGGTGCCCGCCGGACTCACCGCGGACGTCCTGGCCGCCGTGCTCCAAGCCGTCCTGGACCACCACGACGCACTGCGCGCCCGCCTGGTGCGCGGCCCGTCGGCCTGGACCCTGGAGGTGCCGCCGAAGGGCGCGCTGCGGGCCGCCGACCTGGTCCACCGGGTCGACGTCGCGGGCCTCACCGAGGCCGCGGCCGCCGCCCGCCTTGACACCGAGGGCCGCGCCGCCCAGGACCGGCTCGCCCCGGACGACGGCGTCATGGTCCAGGCCGTCTGGTTCGACGCCGGCCCGCAGGCCCCCGGCCGGCTGCTGCTCGTCCTGCACCACCTGGTGGTCGACGGCGTCTCCTGGCGGATCCTGATGCCCGACCTGATGGCCGCCTACGAGGCCGTCGCGGCCGGCCGGGAACCCGTCCTGGAGCCGGTGTGGACCTCCTTCCGGGCCTGGGCCCGCGGCCTCGCCCGCGCCGCCCTCACCCCGGAGCGGACCGCCGAACTCCCGGTCTGGACGGCCATGCTGGCCGGGTACCAGGAGCCCCCCCTGGGCACCAGGGCGCTCGACCGCACCCGCGACCTCGCGGCCGGTGCCCGGCAGTACACCGTGACGCTGCCCGCCGACGTCACCGGACCGCTGCTGTCCACCGTGCCCAGCGTGCTCGGCACCGGCGTCAACGAGGTGCTGCTCACCGCGTTCGCGCTCGCCGTCACCGGCTGGGACCGCGACCGCGGCCGGGAGCGCGCGGCCGGCGTCCTGCTGGACCTGGAGGGCCACGGCCGCGAGGAACTGCTCGCCGGGGTCCTGCCGGACGCCGACGTCTCGCGGACGGTCGGCTGGTTCACCAGCATGTTCCCGCTGCGGCTCGACCCCGGCGTCACCGCCGCCGACTGGCCGGAGCTGCTGGCCGGCGGCCCCGCCGCCGGACGGGCCCTGGCCGCGGTGGCCGGGCAGCTCGCCGCCCTGCCCGACAACGGCGCCGGGTACGGGCTGCTGCGCCACCTCAACCCGGAGACGGCGGGCGTGCTCGCCGCCCTCCCGGAGCCGCAACTCGGCTTCAACTACCTGGGCCGGTTCGGCGCCGGTGACGGCGAGGACGACGGCGACGGCGGCCTCGGCGGCAGCGACGCCGCGATGCCCGCCGGCCACGCCCTGGAGCTCAACTCGCTGGCCCAGGACCGCCCAGACGGCCCCCACCTGGTGGCCTCCTGGAGCTGGCCCGGCGAGCTGTTCACCGAGGACGAGGTCGCCGCCCTGGCCGCGGCGTGGTTCTCGGCCCTGCGGGCGCTGGTCGCCCACGCCGCCGACCCGTCGGCCGGCCCGGTCGAGGCCCTCGCGCCCCGGCCCGTCGCAGTGGAGCCCGCGCCGCTGCTGGATCTCGACCAGGACGAGATCGACGCGTTCGAAGAAGACTTCGAGTTCTGAGGTGGAGAGAAGCGAGATGACCAAGGCAGCGACCACGGCAGCGACGACCAAGGCCAAGCCACGCATCGAGAGCATCCTGCCGCTCTCTCCGCTCCAGCAGGGCCTGCTGTTCCACGCCCGGTACGACACCCAGGGCCCGGACGTCTACACGATGCAGCTCGCGCTGGACATCGAGGGCGAGCTGGACGCCGAAGCGCTGCGCGGCGCCTGCGCCGCCCTGCTGCGCCGGCACGCCGGGCTGCGGGCCGCGTTCCGGTACCGCAAGAACGGCGAGCCGGTCCAGCTGATCCCGTTCGAGGTCGCGCCGGACTTCACCGTCGTCGACCTCACCGGCCGACCATCCGGCGAGCGGGCGCGCGCCGCCGACGCCGTCGCGGCCGAGGACCGCGCCCGCCGCTTCGACCTCGCCCGCCCGCCGCTGATCCGCTTCACCCTCGTCTCGCAGGGCGCGGACCGGCACCAGTTCCTCGTCACCGTGCACCACATCCTGGTCGACGGCTGGTCCCGGGCGACGGTCATCGGCGAGCTCTTCGAGCTGTACGGGCTGGCGCGGCGCGGCTCCGACGAGCGCGCGCTGCCGCCCGTCGCCCCCTACCGCGAGTACCTCACCTGGGTGGCCGCGCAGGACCGCACCGCCGCCGAGGCGGCCTGGCGGCAGGTGCTCGACGGGCTGGAGGAGCCGACGCTGCTCGCCGCCCCCGACCCGACCCGCGCGCCGGTCGTCCCGGTGGCCACACGCGCCGAGCTCCCGCAGGAGCAGACCGCGGCGCTGGTCCGCTGGGCCCGCGAGCGCGGGGTCACCGTCAACACCGTGGTCCAGGCGGCCTGGGCGATCGTCCTCGGGCGGCTCACCGGCCGGGACGACGTGGTCTTCGGCGGCACCGTCTCGGGCCGTCCCCCGCAGGTCCCGGGCGTCGAGTCGATGGTCGGCCTGTTCATCAACACCCTGCCGGTGCGCGTCGCCCTCGACCCGGCGGAGCGCTTCGGCGCCCTGCTGGAGCGCCTCCAGGACCAGCAGGCCGGCCTCATGGACCACCAGTACCTCGGCCTCAGCGACGTGCTGCGCACCGCCGGGCACGGCGAACTCTTCGACACCCTGCTGGTGTTCGAGAACTACCCGGTGGACACCGAGGGCCTGCGCCGCTCGGCGGGCGGCCTCGGCGTCGTCGACGGCCGCAACCACGAGGGCACCCACTACCCACTGAGCCTGACCGTCGGCCTCGGCACCACGCTCGCCCTGGACCTCGCGCACCGGCCCGACCTGCTCGACCAGGAGCAGGTGGACGCGCTCGCCGCCGCACTGCTGCGCGTCCTCGGCGAGGCGGCGTCGGTGGCCGAACTGCCCGTCGGGCGGCTGCGGGTGTCGGACGGCGCGGACGAGGCGCTGGTCCTGGGCGCGTGGGCCGGCGAGGCGGAGGTGGCGCCGGAACTGGAGCCGCTGCTCGGGCGCTTCGCCCGTCAGGTCGCGGCGACGCCGGACGCCACCGCCGTGATCAGCGGCGACGAACGCCTCAGCTACGCCGAACTCGACGCCCGCTCCAACCGGCTGGCCCGCCTGCTCCTCCAGCGCGGCGCCAGGGCCGAGGGCTACGTCGCCGTCGCCCTCCCGCGCACCGCGGAACTGCTCGTCGCCCTGCTCGCCGTCCAG
>NZ_JAQYXB010000485.1:0-359 GCF_036322405.1 Streptomyces sp. SP17BM10
GGGTGGGGTGGTGGGGGGGGTGTGGTGTTTTTGGGTGTGGTGGTGTTTGTGGTGGCGGGGGGGGGGGGGGGGGGGGGGGGTGGGGGGGGGGTGGGGGGGGGGGGGGGGCGGGTCTTTTGGGGTGTGTGGGGTTTTGTGGGGGTTCGTGGGGGGGGCGGCCCCCGCGCGGCGCTGGGGGCGGGGGTCAAAAGCCCCCCCACCCCCCCCCCCCCCCCAACGAGAATTCCACACCCCGGCTGGCCGGCGGGCCGCCAAAAACAGCGCGCCCCGCCCCCCCCCCCCCCCACCCCCCCCCACCCCCAACACCCCCACCCCCCCCCCCCCCCCACCACCCCCACCCCACACAACCACCCCACACC
>NZ_JAQYXB010000486.1:0-336 GCF_036322405.1 Streptomyces sp. SP17BM10
ACTCCGCTGACGGGGCGCCGCAGAGGGCGGAAGAGCGGCCACATGGGAATGCCTGTCCATGCGTGTGGAGATCACGGAGCGAGCCGCGTCGTGGCGTCGGGCGCGGCGGAGCCGGGGCGGCGGGGGGGGGGGGGTGGGGGGGGGTCTGCTGTGGTTTTTTTTGTTTTTTGGTGGTTTTATTTCCGGGGGGGGTGTGGTTTGGGTTGGTTCGGTCTTTTCGGCGCCGGCGACCTCCTAGTTCTACTCCCGTCAGGTGACTATTTCCCATCGCGCCGCTAGTACGTTCTTCGGTCCCCGTGACGGCGCGGTTTCGCAGGTGGCTCCGCCGGGCACCTG
>NZ_JAQYXB010000487.1:0-371 GCF_036322405.1 Streptomyces sp. SP17BM10
ACGAGGTCGGCCTGGCGGGCGCGTGGACGGCGGTCGACTCGGTGGTGGCGCGCCCGGCGCGCACCGCGGGCACGGTCGTCAAGGACGAGGGCGAGGGCGGCAAGCAGCTCGCCGCCTTCCTCGCCGACCAGAAGTTCATCTAATCCCACCCGCTCGCGCATCCAACGATCGATCAGGAGCAACGAATCATGGCTGAGATCCTGGTTCTGGTGGACCACGCCGACGGTGTGGTCCGCAAGCCGGCCCTGGAGCTGCTGACCCTGGCCCGCCGCATCGGCGAGCCGTCGGCCGTCGTCCTCGGTGCCGGTGGTGCCGCGGCCGACATCGCCGCCAAGGCCGCCGAGTTCGGCGCCGCCAAGGTGTACGTCGCC
>NZ_JAQYXB010000488.1:0-1854 GCF_036322405.1 Streptomyces sp. SP17BM10
CTCGGTGACGGCCGCGACCCGGCCATGCCGCTCGCCCACGCCGTCGACCTCAACGCCGCCACCCTCGACACCGCCGAGGGCCCGCAGCTCACCGCCGACTGGTCCTGGCCCGACGGGCTCCTCACCGAGGAGCGCGTCCGCCAGCTCGCCGAGGCCTGGTTCACCGCCCTGCGCACCCTCGCCGCGACCACCGGCGGCGGCCTGACCCCGTCCGACGTCCGCCCGCTCGTCGAGGTCTCGCAGGAGCACATCGACCGCCTGGAGGCCGAGCACGGCCCCCTCGCCGACCTCCTCCCGCTCTCCCCGCTCCAGCAGGGCCTGTACTTCCACGCCACCTACGACACCGACGGCCACGACGTCTACACCGTCCAACTCGCCCTCGACATCGAGGGATCCGTGGACCGGGAAGCGCTGCGCTCGGCGCTGCGCGCCCTGCTCACCCGCCACCCGAACCTGCGCGCCGCGTTCCGTCAGGACGGCCTCGACGCGCCGCTCCAGGTGATCCCGGCGGACGTCGAACTCCCTTTGTACGAGGTCGACTTCACCGACCTGCCCGAGGACGGACGCGCGGCGGCGGCCGACCGGCTGACCGTCGAGGACCGCACCCGGCGCTTCGACCTCGACCGGCCCCCGCTGATGCGCTTCACCCTCATCAGCACCGCCGCCGACCGGCACCGGCTGGTCGTCAGCCACCACCACCTGCTGCTGGACGGCTGGTCGATGCCGGTCTTCCTCGGCGAGCTGTTCGCCCTCTACGGCACGCACGGCGACGCCGCCGGACTCGCCCGGGTGACGCCCTACCGCGAGTACCTGGACTGGATCGCCGGCCAGGACCGCACCGCCGCCGAGACGGCCTGGCGGCAGGTGCTGGACGGGCTGGAGGAGCCGACGCTGCTCGCCGCCCCCGACCCGACCCGCGCCCCCGTCCTGCCGGTCCGCACCCGGCTGGAGCTGCCCGAGGAGCGGACGGCCGCACTGGCCCGCTTCGCCCGGGAGCGCGGGGTCACCGTCAACACCGTGGTCCAGGCGGCGTGGGCGATGGTGGTGGGCCGCCTGACCGGCCGGGACGACGTGGTCTTCGGCGGGACCGTCTCGGGCCGTCCCCCGCAGGTCCCGGGCGTCGAGTCGATGGTCGGCCTGTTCATCAACACCCTGCCGGTGCGCGTCGCGCTCGACCCGGCGGAGCGCTTCGGCGCCCTGCTGGAGCGCCTCCAGGACCAGCAGGCCGGCCTCATGGACCACCAGTACCTGCCGCTCGCCGACCTCCAGCGGATCGCCGGGCTCGGCGAACTCTTCGACACCCTCGTGGTGTTCGAGAACTACCCGCTCGACGCCGACGGGCTGCGCACCGCCGCCGACGGGCTCGGCATCGTGGGCGGCGACAACCACGAGTCCACGCACTACCCGCTGAGCCTCACCGTGAGCCTCGGCCGCTCGCTCGGCCTCGACCTCGCACACCGGCCCGACCTGCTCGACCAGGACCGGGTGGACGCGCTCGCCGCGACCTTCGTCCGCCTGCTCGGCGAGGCCGCCGCGCTCGCGGAGGAGCCGGTCGGACGCCTGCGGCTGGGCGAACCGGTGGGCGAGGCGCCGGTCCTGGGCGCGTGGGCCGGCGAGGCGGAGGTGGCGCCGGAACTGGAGCCGCTGCTCGTGGGCTTCGCCCGCCAGGCGGCCGCGACGCCGGACGCCACCGCCGTGATCAGCGGCGACGAGCGCCTCAGCTACGCCGAACTCGACGCCCGCTCCAACCGGCTGGCCCGCCTGCTCCTCCAGCGCGGCGCCAGGGCCGAGGGCTACGTCGCCGTCGCCCTCCCGCGCACCGCGGAACTGCTCGTCGCCCTGCTCGCCGTCCAG
>NZ_JAQYXB010000489.1:0-340 GCF_036322405.1 Streptomyces sp. SP17BM10
CCCCGCCGAAACCGCACTCAGGCTGCCGCATAACAACCCCCTGCTGGAATACGCAGGAACCGTCCACCCATCAGAAGACGCTGCTCCCTCTGCCCGCTCTGATCCATCTCCCGCCCTCGCACCCTACGGCGAGCCACATCGCCGACCGCGTCGGCGGGGTGTACCTCGGCCAGATGGTCGAGATCGGCACGGAGGCCGAGATCTACGGCCCCCCCCCCCCCCCCTACACCCACGCCCCGCTGTCCGCCCGGGCGGGGGCCCACCCCCACGGCCCCGAGCAGCGCGATCGCCCCCAGCACAGCGGCCTCCAGGCCGCCCCCGCGCAACCCCCCTCCCGCAG
>NZ_JAQYXB010000490.1:0-451 GCF_036322405.1 Streptomyces sp. SP17BM10
ACGATCCGTGACCGATGGCCGAGGCGGACCGCGCCCGGCCCGCCCGGACCCCGGAGATCCGCCGTGCCGCTCCCCCGCCGCGGGGGGGGCGGGGGGGGGCGGGGGGGGGCGGGGCGCGCGGGGGGGGGGGGGGGGGGGGGGGGGGGGTGGCCCGGGAGTGGGGGTCGGCTGGGGCGGGGGCCGCCCCCCCCCCCCCACAACCCCCCCCCCCCCCCCCCCCCCCCCCCCCCCACCCCCCCCCCCCCGCCCCAACCCCCCCCCCCCCCCCCCCCCCCCCCCCCCCCCCCCCCCCCACCCCACACCCCCCCCACACCCCCCCACAAAAACAAACACCCCCCCCCCCCCCCCCCCAACAAAACCCCACACCCACACAACAAAACCACCCCCCCCCCCCCCCCCCCAACCCCACCCACACCCCCCCCACCACCCCCACACCACACACACAAAAAAA
>NZ_JAQYXB010000491.1:0-454 GCF_036322405.1 Streptomyces sp. SP17BM10
TTCTTATATAAGTTATATTGCTTTGTTTTTTTTTTATTATATATGTTTTTCAATTGTTTTATGTTTTTTTGTGTGATTTTTTTTTTTGTTTTTTGTTTTTTTTGTTTTTTTTTTTTTTTTTTTTTGTTTTTTGTGTTTTTTTTTTTGGGGGGGGGGTGGGTTTTGTTTTTTGTTGGTTTGGGGGTTTTTGTTTTTTTTTTTTTTTTTGGTTGGGGGTTGGTTGTTTGTTTGGTTTTTTTGTTTTTGTTGTTGGTTTTGTGTTGGTTGTGGTTTTGTGTGTTGTTTTGGTTGTTTTTTGTGTGGTTTGGGGGGGCCCCCACCAAAAAACAAAAAAAAAAAAAAAACAAAAACCCCCAAACAACCCACAAAAAACACCCACCACACACCCCCCCCCCCCCCCACACAAAAAAAAAACCACCCACAACAACAAAAAACACACACCCCCACAAAAAAA
>NZ_JAQYXB010000492.1:0-425 GCF_036322405.1 Streptomyces sp. SP17BM10
GGGGGGGGGGGCGCGGTGCGGCCCCCCCCCCCAGCACCCCCCACCCCCCCAACGTGGGGGGGCTGGGGGGGGCCACACCCCCCCCGGGGGCCCCCCCCCCCCCCCGCACCCCCCCCCCCCCCCGCCCCCCCCCCCCCCCCCCCCCAAAAAAAACCACGCTCCCCCCGGCGATCGCAACAGCACCCCCCCCCCCGCCCCACGTGGTGGTCTTGGAGGGGGCGCGCGGGGGGGGGGTGTGTGGTGTTGGTGGGGGGGGGGGGGGGGGGGGGGGGGGCGGGGGGGGGGGGGCCGCGCCCCCGACCAAACAAACACCCCCCACCAACCACCCCACCCCCCCCCCCCCCCCCCGCCCCCCCACCCCACAAACACCACCCCACACCCCCCCCCCCCCCCCCGCCGCGCCCCCCCCCCCCACCACACCCCCC
>NZ_JAQYXB010000493.1:0-317 GCF_036322405.1 Streptomyces sp. SP17BM10
AGGTCGACCGCGTCGGTGATGATGCCGGAGCCGAGGCGCAGGGCGACGCGGGCGGCGATCTCCTTGCCCTCGCCGGACGAGGTGACCAGGACGGCGGCCGGGGCGCCGGTCTTGGCGATCTGGGCCAGGGCGTCCACCTTGGGGACGACCAGCTGGTCGGCGAACTCGGCGCCGTCGGCGACGTACACCTTGGCGGCGCCGAACTCGGCGGCCTTGGCGGCGATGTCGGCCGCGGCACCACCGGCACCGAGGACGACGGCCGACGGCTCGCCGATGCGGCGGGCCAGGGTCAGCAGCTCCAGGGCCGGCTTGCGGAC
>NZ_JAQYXB010000494.1:0-369 GCF_036322405.1 Streptomyces sp. SP17BM10
CACGGGCACGGCCGGCGGCTGGTGGCGGCGGCTCGCACCACCGCCCGGGAGCGCGGCGCGGACCTCGGGCTGTTCACCTTCGCCATCGGGCTGAGGGTCTTCTTCTAGGGCGAGGGCTGGGAGTGGCTGCCGGCGGTGCGGACCCTGGACCGCCCCGAGCTGCCGGCGTGTTCCGCGCCATCCTCGGCCGGCTGACGGGCCCCGTCCACCCGGAGCGTTCCGGATATCCGCCCCGGGCGGACAAACAACCAACCAAAAACGACCACCCCACCCCCCCCCCCCCCCCCCCCACAAACGAAGCCCCCCCCACCCCCCCCCCCCCCACCCCCCCCAACACAACCCACCCCACACCCACCCCACCCACCCCCC
>NZ_JAQYXB010000495.1:0-350 GCF_036322405.1 Streptomyces sp. SP17BM10
CGCCCCGTAATTCACCGTCTTCGGCCCCAAACCCACCCCCACCCCCACGTTCACGGCGGAACTCACGAACTAGCCCAAACCCGCCCCCCCCACCCCCCACACCAAAAGAGCGTACTCCTCGGATTGAACCGCCACCCCCACCATCAAACCCCACCACAAAAAAACACCCAACCCAACCCCACCCACCCCCCACCCCCAAACAAACAACAAAACCCAACCAAAACCCCACCCCAAAACAACAAAAAAAAAAAAAAAAACCAAAAAAACAAAAACAAACCACACCACAAAAACAAAAACACCAACTCAAAAAACCCAACCAACAAAACAACAATAAATAACACAAAAACAAC
>NZ_JAQYXB010000496.1:0-313 GCF_036322405.1 Streptomyces sp. SP17BM10
GGGGGGGGGGCGGTCGACCCCCCCAACCCACCCCCCACCCCACCACCACAAACACACACCCCCCCCCCCCCAACAAACAAACCCCCCCCCCCCCCCCCCCCCCCCACCCCCACCCACCACCCCAACCACACCCCCCCCCCACCAACACCCACAACACAAACCCCCCCCCCCCCCCCACAACCAAACCCACCCCCCCCCCCCCCCCCCCCCCCCACCCCCCAACCCCCCCCCCCCCCCACCCCACCCCACACAAACACAACCAAAACAAAAACAAACACCCCCACCCCCCCCACCAACAAACCCCCCACCCCCA
>NZ_JAQYXB010000497.1:0-830 GCF_036322405.1 Streptomyces sp. SP17BM10
CTGGCGGGGATGCAGAAGTACTCGATCGAGGAGGCCCGCCCGATCCTGGAGCGCGCGAGCGCCCGTGAGACGGCGGCCCGGGTCGCGCTGGGCGCCGTCGCCCGTGCGTACCTGAAGGAGACCTGCGGGATCGAGATCGTCAGTCACGTGGTGGAGCTGGCCGCGGCGAAGGCGCCGGCTGGCGTGCTGCCGCTGCCGTCGGACGAGGCGCGGCTGGACGCGGATCCGGTGCGCTGCCTGGACGCGGACGCGTCGAAGGCGATGGTCGCGGAGATCGACCAGGCGCACAAGGACGGTGACACGCTCGGCGGCGTCGTCGAGGTGCTGGCGTACGGGGTGCCGGTGGGCCTGGGTTCGCATGTGCACTGGGACCGGCGGCTGGACGCGCGGTTGGCGGCTGCGTTGATGGGGATCCAGGCGATCAAGGGTGTGGAGGTGGGGGACGGTTTCGAGCTGGCCCGGGTGCCGGGTTCGAAGGCGCACGACGAGATCGTCCCGACCGCCGAGGGCGTGAAGCGCACCTCCGGCCGTTCCGGCGGCACCGAGGGCGGACTGTCCACGGGTGAGCTGCTGCGCGTGCGGGCGGCGATGAAGCCGATCGCGACGGTGCCGCGGGCGCTGCAGACGCTGGACGTGCGCACGGGTGAGCCGGCCAAGGCGCACCACCAGCGCTCGGACGTCTGCGCGGTGCCCGCCGCGGGCATCGTCGCCGAGGCGATGGTGGCGCTGGTGCTGGCCGACGCGGTCAACGAGAAGTTCGGCGGCGACCACGTCTCCGAGACGCGCCGCAACGTGCAGAGCTACCTCGACCACCTGATCATCCGATGAGC
>NZ_JAQYXB010000498.1:0-346 GCF_036322405.1 Streptomyces sp. SP17BM10
GGGGGCGGCCCCCCACCCCACCACACCCCCACCCCCCCCCACCCCAACCAAACACCACACCACCACAAACCCCCCCCCCCCCCCCCCACCCCCCCCCACACACCCCCCCCCCCACACCCCCCCCCCCCCCCCCCCCCCCACCCACCCTCCACCCCCCCCCAACCCCACCACACACAACACACACAAACCACAAAAACAACACACAACCCCCACCGGACCTTAAACAAGCCCACCCCCCACAACCGCGGCAACAAGAAACCCGCCGACCCCAAAAACACAACAAACAACCCCCGGAATGAGTTTTACAAAAACCAACCCCCCCCGGTGTCCAAAAAACAACCCCCCA
>NZ_JAQYXB010000499.1:0-441 GCF_036322405.1 Streptomyces sp. SP17BM10
CCCCGACGGCCGCTGTGCTGGAGCGCGCACGCGGACGCCGTGGCCGGTGGGGTGCTCGACTTCCACGGCGTCGTGAGCCTGGTGAGCTCCCTCCTTTGATGCAGCGCACAGCGGCTGCCGCTCGCCGCGCTCCAGCTCGTACGGGGCGAGCAGGTCGGGAGACCGTCGTGGAGCGAACGAGTGGCCCTGCTAGGGGAGAGCTCGGTGCTCGGCGGCTCGGTGCCGTACGCGGGGGGGGGGGGGGGCGGGGGGGGGGGGGGGCCGGGGGACAGGGGGGGGTTTGTTGTGGTGGGGGGGGGGGGGGGGGGGGGGGGGGGGGGGGGGGTGGGGGGCGCGGGGGGGGGGGGGGGGGGTGGGGGCGGGCTGGGGGGGGGTGGGCCGGCGCGCGCGGGCGGGGGGCGGAGGGGGGGGGGGGGGCGGCCGTGAGCCGCCCCCCCCCCC
>NZ_JAQYXB010000500.1:0-308 GCF_036322405.1 Streptomyces sp. SP17BM10
CCTGGGGCTCGGCCTCGGGCATCGCCTTGACCACCCCCGTGCGGTAGGAGACGAACCGGAACCCGGTGCCCAGTGCGAGGCCGACCAGCGTGGCGCCCAGCTGCTCGAAGAGCGAGTCCAGCCCGAGCAGGTACACCGAGGTGCCGACCACGCCCGTCTCGATCAGCATGCCGATGCCCCAGAACACCAGCAACAGCGTGATCACCCGCTTGCGCGAGGCGGCCTCGCGGTCCCGGTACTGCCAGTAGCCGTAGCCGAGGTAGTTGGTGGCGATCGCGATCAGCGTCGCGGCGATGTTCGAGCGCAGC
>NZ_JAQYXB010000501.1:0-368 GCF_036322405.1 Streptomyces sp. SP17BM10
ACCCGACGGACGGTCATCACGGCGGAAGCCACCACCGGAGGGGCGGTCGTCACGGCGGAAGCCACCACCGGAGGGGCGGTCGTCGCGGCGGAAGCCACCACCGGAGGGGCGCTCGACTCGGCCCAAGCCACCGCCACAGGCGCGCTCGCCACGGTCAACGCGGCGGTAAACGCCGCGCTTGCGTTCGTCACTGTCGCGGGCTGAGCCTCGGACGGAGGGGCGGTCGTCACGACGGAAGCCACCGCCCGAGGGGCGCTCGCCACGGTCTTCACGCCGGAAACCACCACGGTCGCCGCGGCCGTCTCGGTTGACTCCACCCGAGGGCCGGTCATCACGGCGGAAGCCACCCCCGGAGGGGCGGTCGTCAC
>NZ_JAQYXB010000502.1:0-362 GCF_036322405.1 Streptomyces sp. SP17BM10
GGGGGGGGGGGGTGGGGGGCCGGGGGGGCCTGCGAGCTCCAAGAAGACACACGTTGCAAACGACAGCCCCCCCACCCCCCCCCCCCCCCCCCCCCACCCACCAACCCCCCCCCCCCCGCCCCCCACCCCCGGGTAGGCCCGCTTTCGTCCCGCTCCGTGAGCTTCACTCGATCACACTCTCGTCCCAGCCCGGCCTCTCGCCAGATCCGAGCAGGTCGCGGAGGCCGGCCACCCGTCCGCCCGGGTGCGCGGCGGGCTCCGCCGCACCGGCGGGGCGCGGCTCGCCGCGGGCTGCGCGGGCGGCGGGCGCGGGAGAGGGGGGCGCCGGTGTCGACGATCACCCGCTGGGCCAGCGCCGACCA
>NZ_JAQYXB010000503.1:0-329 GCF_036322405.1 Streptomyces sp. SP17BM10
CTCGCCGACCCGCCCCCGCGCGGCCACGGCAAGCCGGCACGGGGGCTGCACCAGGCCGCCGGACTGACCCAGTGAGCAGTCCGGACCTCGACCGAGGCCCTTCCCCGCTCCGGCGGTGGCGGGACACCGGCCTGCTCGCTCCCTACGCGGGGGCGTTAGTCGGCGTACTCGCGTCGCGGCTCGGCTTAGTCATCGCACCGGCCGCGCAGGGCGCGAGGGACCACGCCCGGCGCATACTCTGACGCCCCCCGATGGGCTCGCTTCTGTTCCTCACCGTCTTCCACGCCGCCGCCGTCTACCGGCTCACCGCCGTGCTCGGCTTCGCCGCC
>NZ_JAQYXB010000504.1:0-66743 GCF_036322405.1 Streptomyces sp. SP17BM10
CCCCGAACCGGGCCGACCCACCCCCCAACCCCACCCGCAACCACACACAGTCACCAAACCCGGACCACAGCCACCCCGACCCACACCCCCCGACAGGTCCAACCAAAGGTCCAGACAACACGGCATCCATGGCCATTCCACGCCCACCACAACCAACAGGTCACACCTCAGCGGTCCTTCACCGGGTAGAGCTTGGCGTGCAACACCCGCACCTCCCACCACGGGTCGGCCGGGGTGGATACCAGGGCGGCCATCTGCTCGCGCTTGGTCGGCGCGGGCAGCACCAGCGGCCCGAGTCCCTTGTCCTGGCGGTCCTGCTCGCAGCCGGGGCACTCCAGCCGGTCGGGGCCGGCCTTCTGCGTCAGCTCCAGCTCCGAGTCCTCCTCGCCGCCGATCGAGCCCCGGCACGTCCAGCACGGACGCAGCTCGGCGTTGGCGGCGCGGGCCTGGTGGAGGCGTTCGCGGGCGGCTGCGGCTTCCTTCTCCAGGTGCTCGAGGTGGCAGTCCCAGCAGCGGCCGCGGGGGCGGCGGGTCCAGTCCTGGCGGCCGTCGGGCCCGTACTCCCGGGTGGTCTCCTGCTCGGGGATGTTGCCGCAGTCGGCGCAGGCCAGAGCGCGCATCGCCTCTCGGTGCCGGCGTGCTGCCTCACGTTCTTCTTGGCGGGCTTTGTCCTCGCGGGCTTTCTGGCGCTGGTTGTAGGCGTCGCGGTTGTCGGGGTTGTCGAGGGCGTCCAGCAGGGAGTGGCGGCCGGGGCGGCCGTAGCGCCACCAGACGGGGCCGAGGGGGCCGTGCTCGGTCAGCAGGTCCAGGGTGGTGGCGATGACGGGGATGGCGTCGTCGTACTCGCGCCAGCCGTCGCCGTCGTTGTCGTCTCGGGGGGCGGTCCAGCGGGTGCCCTGCCAGCAGTCGGCGGACATCTGCGCGACCTTCTGCTGCCGGTTGGTCAGGGTGGTTTCGCTGGCGTCGGTGAAGACCAGGGCGACGGGCGGGTAGCCGGGTCGGGTGTGGCCGGGCCAGGTCCGGCGCCACCAGTGCACCATCCGGTCGGCCGGGTCCTTGTCGGCGAGCGCCGGGTCGCTGTCCTTGGCCTTGACCCGGAACAGCTCGCGGTAGGCGGGCAGCTTCGCGGCCAGGCGGCGCAGCGACATGGTGGAGCGGTCGACCTCGACCATCAGGACCGGCAGGCCGATCTCGGGGGCCTGCCACAGGGCGTCCGGGCGGACCTTGCGGCGGCCGCCGGGCAGGGTGAACTCCACCTCCGTGGCCCAGTCCTCGATCACCCCGACGCCGCCGGTCGCGCCCGGGGCGGTGCCGCCGAGGACGAAGGCGAGCACGCTCTCGTTGACCGCCATCGCGTGCTGTGCGCCGCTGCTGCCCGCGCCCCGCGCGGTGCCGCCCATCTCGGAGCGGGGCAGGCGCAGCACGTGGCCGGCCGCGTCCAGTCCAGCGGTGCCTTCCAGCCGCCAGATCTTGTCCCGGGTCTTGGTGTTGCCGTCGGAGGAGACCAGGTGCTGGCGGGCGAGGTCGTTCAGCGCCTGCCGGATCGCCTTGTTCGACATCGCGTCGGGAAGCAGCAGGCGCTGGAGCTGGTCGGCGGTGGCGACCTTGAGGACGCCGAGCGCGCCCAGGACCTCGGCGCGCAGCGCGCTGGTGCTGTCGTTGGCCTTCGGCTTGCCGCGCCGGACGGCGATCCGGTCGGCCGACTCGGGTCGGGCGGCGTCGGCCTGGCCGTGGTCGTCGTCGGGCTCGGCGGGGCTGGCGGGGGCGTGCACGGGCGTCTCCCGAGGTTCGTGGGCATGCGTGGTGTTCCTCCGGGATATCCGGCCGCTGTGACAGCCGTCGAGCCCGTTCCGGGCCCGCGCGCCGTGCCCTGGCCCGGCCCCTCTCTCGGCGGCCGCGGCGGCCGCCTTTCCACCACTCGCGCGGACGGCTCCAGCCGGACGCGAAGAAAGAGAAAAGCCCGCCGCAGGCGCACATCCCGAACCGAACAGACGACACAAGCCAAAACCAAAAGCAAAAGACGGGAGAAGAGGGATGTCGAACCCTGGCCGGGCCCCGGATCTGGGCCCTGACGTGCCCATTCTTCCGTCTCCGGACCACCAGGACCGGTAGGAGGCGTGGTAGAGGAAACGGTAGAGGGAACGGAAGCGCCCCGGCCAAACTCACCGGCCCGTCAAGGTACCCGGTGAGCTTCCTTGACGGCCTATCAAGGAAACTCACCGGGTACCTTGACGGTCATTCCAGCAGGTCAGGACGCTACACACGGGCCCGGCCGCCAACGTTGGTGAGGACCGGATAACGGACCGGTTTTCGGACCGGTTAGAAAACCGGTTAGAACGCCGGATACCTTGGTAGGCACAGTTACAGGATCGTTATGCAAGACCAACCTTGGTATCTAGAAATCCGGTGAGTTTCGTGGGGTTTCATTCCCCGAGCACGGGATCGCCCCGTGCACGAAACCCGAAGGAGTGCCTTCGTGACCGGGGATCTGGAAACCGACCACGACGTCCTGGTGACGCTCGCCCGCTTCACCCTGGCCACCGCCGAACAACTCCACCAGCTCCACGGCGGGCAGGCCGGCCTCAAGCAGACCCAGAAGCGGCTGACCCGCCTGCACACCGAGGGCCTGGCCGGCTTCATCACCCTGCCGCAGGCCGGACGGGCGAAGGCCTGGCACCTCACCGCCGCCGGCGCGAGCGCCACCGCCGCCTTCCCCGAGACGCGCCACCCCGACGGCACCAGCGCGGCCGCAGCCGCCGAACCGGACGCCCTGCGCTACGGCCGCAGCCACTTCCTCAACCTCGGCCGCATCCACTGCGCCTTCGTCACCGACGCCCGCACCCGAAGCGAGGACTGCGGGCCCCTCGACCTGACCCCCGCACCCGAGTACCGCGCCGAAGACGGGCAGGTGTACCGGCCCGCCGCCGAACTCGCCTACACCGCCAACCTCGACGGCACCCGGCTGCGGCTGCGCGCGTTCGTCGAACTCCACCGCCCCGACACCGGCACCGAGCCCATCGCCGGGCAGCTCGCGGCCTGCGCCCGCCTGTGGGAACAGGGCGGCCCGGACAGCACCGGACGGGCCTGGGAACGCCTCTGGAAGGCCTTCCCGCGGCTGCTGGTCGTCCTGGTCAACACCACCGCCGCAGAAGCCCGCACCGCGGTGGCGGACCTGCGCCTGGCCGCCGAGGAGCGGCCGGTGGTCGCCGAGATGCTGGCCGCCGTCCCGACCGGTGCCGCCCGGATCGAGGACCTCATCCAGCGCGGCCCGTCCGCGCCCATCTGGCACCCGCTCGGTGCTCAGGCTGGGCGGCCGTGCGGGTGGACGGATCTGTAGGTGCCGGGTGGGGGCGGCGCGGTGACCTACCGTCCGGGGCGGGAGCCGAGCCAGCGGGTCAGCCACCCGCGGCGCCTCACCCGGACCGGGTTGCCGGTGGTGCTGTCCGTCATGACCGGTACGGGGCCAGCGGCGCGGCGGCGTCGTCCGCGTCGTCGGGCAGTTCGGGTAGCGGCCAGGACGGATCCGGTGCCCAGGTGGGCCAGTCGGCGGCGAACGGGCCGGTGCGGTTGTCGAGCATGGTGATCGCCCGCCCGCAGGCCCGCTCGACCTGGTGGTGGAGGTAGTCGTCGACCACGCCGAGGCGGCGCAGCTGGCTGTACTCCTCCCGGTCCTTCCAGTAGTGCCCCGACTGGTCGGGGGTGACGACCAGGTCCAGGCACAAGTCCAGGGTGTCGATGCCGATGCCGGGCCGACGCTGGTAGGGCATCTCGAAGTTGACGTACCAGCGCAGCGGTTCCTTCGTGACGGCGTCCTGGAAGCAGTGCACCGAGAACCACTCGCCGACCAGGAAGTGCGACAGGAGCTCGGTGCCCTCCCACCGGTACCGGCCGAGGGTCCAGGTGCCGGCCGCCAGATCTTCCAGGCCCTGCTTGCGGGTGGTGTCGTCGCCCGTGCGGGTCGCGGTGATCCACGTCGTGGGTGCCAGGCTCTCGATCCCCGGCCAGTACGCCAGCGTCAGCACGTGGCCGGTGTCCGCGACCACCCGCTGGGGCATCGCGGTCCACACCCGGCCGGCGTGGACGTCGCGGCGCACCACGGTGGTGCCGGGCTGGAACAGATCGGTGTCGGTCACGGAGCCAGTCTTCCCCCGCGCGGTGCCGGGAAGTCCGCTCGATGGTGTGACGGCGGCTCAGGGCTCGACGATGCGCCGAGCCTATCGGCGCCGGTCGGCCGCGCGGGCTGGAACCGCTCGATCACCTGGCCGGCCCCACGTTCGGCAGGCGGGCTCGTGCCAGGTCGTCCGGACGACCATCCCGCCTGGCGTCAGGTGCTCGCTCGACCAGGTCCGGCAGCACGGGCCGCCGCCCGGCCGGGCTGGGGCCGGCGGCCATCCGGCGCGGGCCGGGAAGGCGGGCGCGGCCGCAGTGGGCGAGGCCGGACGGCGGCGACGGTGGCGGGGCCGGGTAGGAGTCGTCATGCCGAAGGCTCTGCCCGCCCGGCCGCCGCGCCGAACCCCGCCGCCACCCGGACGGCGTACCGCAGTCCGTTCTAACCGGCCACTGACCTGCGGCGACATGCGAAACTCACCGGCCCCGGGGCGAAACTCACCGGGGCGGGCGGGCAAACTCACCAGCGGCCCCGGGGCGAAACTGACCGCCCCGGGGCGAAACTCCCCACCGCAGGTCAGCGGGGGTGCCCAAACTCCCCACCGCAGGTCAGCGGCCCCGCGGCGGGGAGCAGCGGGTCAGGCCCGGCGCCACCAGGAGCCGGTGCGCTTGGCCTCGGCGGCCGCGGCTTCGGCTTCGGCGGCGGCCCGCTCGCGCTCGGCGGCCTCCCGCGCCTTCCGGTCCGCTTCGGCCTGGCGGCAGTCGGCGCACAGCCCGTCGTCCATCCAGGCCCTCTCCTTCTCGGCCCACCGCTCGTCGGTGAACTTCGCCGAGCAGCGGCGGCAGGACGGGCGGTAGCGCTCGCGCTCCTGCCGCGCCCGTTCCCGGCGGGCCTGCTCGGCAGCGACGCGCTCGGCTTCGAGCAACTGGTCGCCGTCCGGGTTGTCGAGCGCCTGGCTGAGGGTGTGCCAACCGGGGCGGCCGAGCCGGCGCCAGATCGCAGCGTCGGCCCCGCGGGTGCGCAGCAGCGGCAAGGTGGTGGCCACGACCGGCAGGGCGCGGTGGTAGTCGCGGGCGGTGATGCCCTCGCCCCGGTACGGCGGCGCGTACCAGAGGTCCTCGGAGGCGGCCTCCACCGCCCGGGCGCGGCGCAGCAGCCGCTGGTGGTCGGTCTTCGCCTTCTCTTTCCTCTCCTGCGGGGTGAGCGGGGCCGTGCCGGGGCGGCGGGTTCGCTTGCGGCCGGCCTCGAAGATGAGGGCGACCGGCGGCAGGCCCTCCCGGCCGGTGGCCGGGTAGAGGGCCGGCCACAGCCTCAGTTCGTGGGTGCGCTCCCTGGCGCGGTCCAGCGACTTCTCGAACGCGGTCTTGGTGGCGCCCTTGGCCGGGAGCTCGCACCAGGTGCGGTAGGTGGCCAGCTTGGCCACCAGCGTGCCGACGCCCTCGTTCTCCCGGTCCACCTCCACCCACAGCAGCGGCACCTCGGCGCCGGGGTCGCGCAGCACCAGGTCGGTGAAGAGCGAGCGGCGGCCGGGCAGCGCGTGCTCGACCTCGGTGGAGAACGCGACCAGGTGCCCGATGCCGCCCTTGGCGAGGAGGCCGGCGACGGTGGCGACGTCCAGCGCGTGCTCGGAGAACACCGCCGCCGATCCCTCCCGCTCCGGACGCAGCGCCGACAGCTTCGCCCCCGCCGGCAGCAGACCCGCCGCCTCCCGGTGCCCCGCCCGCGTCAGACACCACAACTTCCGCCCGTCCGGCAACCGCAGCTCCTCCCGCACCCTCCCTGCGTCCCGCAGGTCCAGCAGCGCGTCTCGCACCGCGCGATCGTTCGCCTGCCCCGCGCACGCGAGCATCCAGATCTCACGAGCGGTGCAGCGCTGAAACAGAGCCAGCGCCACCAAGACCCCCGCTCGCACCGACGACGTCGAACCCCGCTTCCACCGCACATCAGCAGCGGGCAGAAGAGGGTTGTCGCCACGCCCCGCACCCCTTGACCGGGGCCGCTGGCCTGCCGAAACGCGGGCAGAGGCCGGATCGGCCGTGGAGGTGGAGGCGGAGGTGCCGGCGGGGGTGAGGCCGGGCGGGTTGTCCCGGTCGGGCGAGGCCTCGCCCGACCGGTCGGCGAGGTGCTCGGCGCCCTGGTCGCCGTCGTCCGGGTCGGGCGCGGCGAGCGAGGTAGTGGTCATCGGGTTGGCCTTCCGTCAGCAGGAGGCCGGGAGCGGCGTGGTGGCCGGCCCGGCACCCGGACCGGCGCCCGGGTGCGGCCGACACTGCACACCACCCCCTTGTCCGCGGCCTGGCCACACCCCTTGTCCGACCCCTTGTCCAGCGTGTTGTCCTGTCCGATTCGCCCCGGTCAAGGGCCTTGTCCTCCCGGTATGTCCGTGACCGACATCACAGACCGTCAGGCCGCGCGCCCAGGCGCCGACGCGCACGGTGCGGTGCGCGCGGACCGCGCGGCGCGGTGCGGTCCGGTGCGGACGCAGGACGCGCGGCGCGGGGCAGGGTCCGGTGCGGACGCGGGACGCGCGGCGCGGGGCAGGGTCCGCGCGGCAGTGCGGCGGTGCGCGGTGCGGTGCGGTGCGGTGCGGGGACCGCGCGGCCAGTGCGGTGCGGTGGGTGCGGTGCGGTGGGTGCGGTGGGTGCGGTGGGTGCGGTGCGCTCTGCGGGTCGCCGTCGCGTAGCCCTTTGTCCAGGGGAAACGCGCCGTTGTCCAGGGGAAACGCGACCCTCACCGGCACGGCCGCAGGGCGGTGCGGCTGCGCGCGACGCACTCTGCAGGGCCTGTCCATAGGCGCGCCGCGCGCTGCTGGGACTGTCCATCGCGCGCGGGCCGGCGCGCGGTGCGGGCGCGGGCCGCATGGTGCGGTGCGGTAGCGGCGCGACTACCGCACCGGCCTTTGCGGGTGCGGTGCGGAAGCCGGCGCGGTGCGGTGCGGGTGTGCGGGTGCGGACCGCGCGGTGCGGAGCGGTCGGCGCGCGGAACCCGCGCGGTCTGTCCATAGGCTCGCCGCGCGCTGCTGGAGCTGTCCATCGCGCGCGGCCGCGTCGGCCGGCCCGGCCTACCAGCGGGTGAGGTCTTCTCCGAGGGCGCGGCGCAGCAGGGCGAGGGCGGCATCGGGGCCGGGGCAGAGCAGGGGTTCGCCGCTGGCGGCGTCGGCGACGATGCTGCTGTCGATCAGGGCGGTCCAGGTGCCGCGCTGGACGTCATACTCCTCGATCCAGCCGACCGGGCGGCCGCCCTGCTGCAGTTCCTGGACGCCCGGGTGATGGGGCCAGATGAGGTGGATCAGGCCGTTGGCGAGGGCGTAGCGGGTCGGGATGCCCAGGCCGCGGTCGGAAGGGACGGTCCAGCCGGTCGGGCGCTTGAGGGCCAGGCGCGGCACGCCGGCCACCGCCTGCTCGGCGGCCAGCCGGGCGGCGTACGAGCGCTGGAGGGCGTCCAGGGCGTCGCCGACGGTGCGGTGGGTGCGGGCTCCGCTGTCCTTGTCGGTCAGGATCACGGCGGCCTGCTCGCCCTGGTGTGCGGCGGCGATGTGCCCGGCCACTCCCCACGGGCCGTCCGGCAGCGGCGCGGTCCAGCCGATCGGCCGGCCTTGGTGGAGCAGCTGGTGGACGTCCTCGGCCTGCGGGTCGTCCCAGGAGGCCGCCAGCCAGCCCTCACCGAGCGTGGGGCTCAGGTCGTAGAGGCGGTCCGGCTCGCCGAACCGGATGCTCGGGTTGGTGCACGCGGCCCGGCGCAGCGCCTCAAAGGTCTCCGCCCGCTGCTCGGCCGCGGCGGGTGCCGGCACCCCCGCGGGCGCCCGGAATTCGGACCGGTCCGAAACCACCAGGGCCGCCCCGGTGGCCGCAGTGGCCGCCTTTTCGGACCGATCCGAAACAGCGGCCGCGGCCGGGGCTGCCACCTGGTCGGGATTTTCGGACCGATCCGAAACAGCCGGGACGGGCTGCTCGGCCAAGACGTCCGGGTCGACGCGAGCCAGGACGTCCGGGCGCCTCAGCATCTCCTCAGCGCGGCGCAGCTCGCGCTCCCGAGCGGTCAGGCCGGGCCAGCGGACCTCGTCCCGCACGTCCTCGGCGGCCTCCGACGCCCGGGCGGACAGCGAGGCGTACGCGGTGTGGAAGGCGTCGTACGCGGCCACCGGGTCGGCGTCCACCGCGTCCAGGAACGCGCGGACGGCGTCCACGGCCGCCTCCGCGCACCGCAGCACCTCCGCCCGCGGGCCCTCGCCGGACCGGACGGCGTCGGCCTTGAGCTTGTCCCGGGCCGCCTTGGACTTGCACGCCGTCGAGCAGTACTTCGAGCGGCGGCCGCGCTTGCCCGGCTCCGGCGCCCGCACCGTCTTCCCGCACCCCACCCGCAGGCACACCTCGCCCGACGCCACCTCGAACAGCACGTCAGAGGTGCCGGAATTTCGGACCGATCCGTTTTGCATGCCCGGATCGTAGCCTTGACGATCCCGCAGGCCACAGCCCAATTCGGATCGGTCCGAAACTCCCGGCCATCCGGGCGGCCGTCAAGGAACCCCGATTACGGACCGGTCCGAATCTCCCGAGCCGCTGCACCCGGTGCAGCAGCACGCAGCGCTGCACCAGTGCAGCGGCGGGGCTGGCTACTGCTGCACCCCCTGCTGCATGTTGTCCCGCTGCCCGGTGCAGCAGCGCCGCATGTTGTCCCGTCACCGGCCGTAGCCGCCTGCCCCCTTGTCCTGCTGCACCGCACCCCCTTGTCCTGGGTTGTCCCGCGCTTCTGCCCCTGGTTGTCCCGCTGCGCATGCGCAACGCCTTGCGCAGCACCCTCTGCGCATGCGCAACGGTCCGCTCGCCACCGTGCGCATGCGCATCCCGGCCGGGGCCAGCCGGTGCGCAACCAGCCCGTCCGGCCACCCGGCGAAGGCCTGCGGCATCCGCGACTGCGATGCCCGTCGCACCGCGCCCACCTGCGGCATCGCACTCGACGCACAGGGTCCGCACCCGTCGTTGCGCAAGGCGCGCCCGCTGGTTGCGATCCGCATCGCAGCGTCGCACCCGGTACCGCCCGTTGCGCAGCCGCGGTTGCGCAGGCCGTCGCAGTCGCAGCGCCGAGGTGCAGCACGCGCGCTGCTACTGCACCGCCGAAAGCAGCGGCGGGTAGCAAGGGTGCCCTTGCTGCACCGGGGACAGCAGCATGCCCGGGTGCAGCAAGGCATGCCTTGCTGCACCCGCTGCTGCCCGTGACCGGGCGGGGCCCGCACCGGTTGCACCCGGCATGAAGACCTCTGCGCTGTCCGCGCCGCCGCTGCACTCCCCCGCCAACGACGGCGACGACCAGGCGCAGCGCGCGGCCGAGCTGGCGGCGCTGCACCGGGCCGCCGACGCGGGCGAGGCAGCGGCCGGGTGGGTGCGCGAGCTGGCCGGCCGCCAGGTCGAGGAGGAGCACGGCCGGCTGCTGGAGCGGGTGGCCGAGGCGATCGTGAAGGCGAGCAGCCGCGAGATCATCCCGGGCAGCGACGGCCTGCTGACCGAGGAACTGCGCTACACCCTGGCGGCGGACGTGGTGCTCGGCTCCTCGCACACCACCGGCACGCTGCCCGAGCTCCACCCCGGCGAGCGGATGCCGCTGATCGCCGTCTGCGCGATCGCTGCGACCTTCCCGTCCTGCGTGCTCGGCGACCTGGCCCGCGAGCTCGAGGTGCTGGCCGCCGAGATGGAGGCCGCCACCGACGCCGGCCGCGCCTGCGCCGAGACGCTGGCCGAATGAGCCGGACTGCCCGGCGCGGACTCGCCCCGGACGCCGCCGGACGGGCGCTGGCCCACACCGTCCGCCCGCCCCGCACCCGGCTGCCGTGGTCGCCCGCCGCCCTCGAAGCTGAACTGCACACCGTGCTGGCCGCCTACGAGGAGCGGGCGGCCGTGTGGCGCGAGGCCTTCGAGGACCTGGACGACGACGTCCTCGCCGAGGCCGCCGTCGAAGCCAGGGCCTTCGGCGCCGACCCGGCGGCCGCCGTCGACGGCCTGGTGCGCGGCCTGCTCGGGCAGCTCGCCGACTGGCAGCAGGCGATCGGCGAGCTGGGCTGCGCGCTCACCACGGCGATCCACGGCCGGCCGCTGCCCGACTGGGCCGCCGACGCCGGCCGCACCGAAGACGTCCGCTGGCGCCGGGCCCGCGCCGCGCTGCTGGAGGCCGTCGCCCGCCACCACCACGGCCACCTGCCCGCCGAGGCCTGCGGCGACCGGCCGTGGTGATCACCACCGTCCGGCGCGCGGAAGAATGGGCCCGGTGACCAGCACCCAGCCGCGCGGCATAGGCTCCCTGATCCCCACCCGTACCCAGGCGACGCCCGGCGAGAAGGCGGCAGCCCAGCTCCTGCACCTGCGCGAGGCGACCGTGCCGGTGCCGGTCCTCGCCGCGGCCGCCGAGCTGATCGCCGCACAGCTGGAGGACCCGGACCCGGCCACCCGCGACGCCGCTGGCGCCGTCCACGCGCGCCTGCTCGCCGCCATCGAGGACGCCGCACCCGACCGGTAGCCGCCGGATGTCCCAGCTCTTGTCCCAGCATCCCCGCGAAACGCTCCCACCAGGCAAAACAGGGTGAGACAGTCCTAGGACAGTCCCACATCCGTCCCAGCAAAACGCCCGAAACGGACACCTGAGACACGGCTAGGACAGAGCTGGGACAGCCCTGTCCCAACCGGGCGAAGGCAACGCGACGGCGTAGATGTCGCCCGAACGGCCGATCGCCGATCCGGCCTGCTGCTCGTTCTTCGCGGCATGGGCAGGATGAAGCAGAACAAGCCGCGCCGGGCCAGGGCCGACGGCGTGCAGCACTTCCTCGTGATGGAGGAGCGCTACGACGACGGTGGCGTCTTCAAGTGCCAGTGGCCCGAAGACTCCCTGGAGGAGTACGTCCACATCATCATGCGGATCCGGGAGCTCGCGGCCGATCGCAACATCACCCCGCACGAGGCGTTCCTGCTGGTCATGCACGCCAAGTTCGGGCTCCCTCAGACCGAGTGGGTGCACGAGCACACCTGCCCCGACGACTGCGCCGACTGGATGGCCGGCCGCCCCGGCGCCCGCGACCTCTTCATCCCTCACCAGTGCCCGCCCAGCTGGGACCTGATCGTCTCCCCCGCGTAGCCGCGCTCCCCGCGCACGCACCAACGGACGAACCCACCATCAGGGAGGCCTCGATGAAGCTCGCCTACTTCCGCCCCGTCCCCGTCGGCGCCTGGCCGTTCGAGAACATGACGCTGTGCTCCCGGGAGCTGCCGGCCGAGGCCGCGCACTGGAGCCGCGGCCGCGCCCGGCAGGCCGGCCTGGCCTGCGGAGCGTGCGGGAAGGTCGACTTCCGCCGCGACCGCAAGGACGACGACCCGGCCACCCTTCCCTTCGAGGTTCCCGGCCCGGACGGCGAGCTGCGTCTGGAGTGCGGCGGGTGCCGGCCCGAGTTCGTGGACCCCGCCGCTGTGCCCGCCCCCCGGCCCGGCGCCGACGATCTCCTCGAGGCGGCCCGCACGATCCTGCACGGCTGCGGCTTCGACCTGCGCGAGGACGGCTTCGCCATCACGCCCCGCGAAGCGCCGTGCGGCTGCGACAGCCCGTTCGGCGGTCTCCAGCGCGCCGTGCTCGCGGCCCAGGGCGTCGCCGTGCCCACCGGCGTCAGCGACGCTGAGATCCGCACCGTCAACGTCATCAACACGATCGCCGACCTGTACCGGCGCACCTCCTGCGCCGGCCCCCTGGTCGTCCACCACGACGGCGCCGCCGAGTGCCACCACCCCGGCTGTCCCGGCCTGCTCGCCACCGCCCACAGCATGGAAGCCACCGACCCCTGCTCCATGCACCCCGACCCCGAACGCGGCGTCACCTGCCCCCGCTGCTCCACAGAACCGGCCCCGTCCGGCGGCCGGTGCGGGAGCCACAACAGCAGCTGACCCCGGTCGGCGGCCTTCCGCTCGCGCGGGTTTCCGTTGTTCCACGAACGGCCACTCCGCCGGGCGATAACGTGAGCGCGCAGGCACCGACCGTGGCCATCGCGGTTCGCTGGAAGGGGAGTTCGGATGAGCAAGCAGGCCCTCGCCTACGTCCAGGGGCTTCGCATCGGTGACGAGACCACCCGGCAGGTGTTCCTGCTGCTCGCCGAGCACACGAGGCAGACCTCCTGGGCCGAGGACCCGCCACTCGTGCTGGGGCTGGAACTCCACGACCGCGACATCCCCACCCACGCGGCCCGGCTCGGCATCACCCCGGAAGAGTTCCGCCGGCAGCTGCGCCTCCTCAGGACGACCATCCCGATGGACGTCCTGGAACACCGCGCCGAAGGCGTGTGGGAGATCGTCTACGGCCCGTCCTACACCACCCCGGCACCGCCGCAGCCCGCCCGCCGCGTCGCCGAACCCGGCGCACCCGCCGGCCCGCTGGAAGTCTTCTCCATGCCGGGCTGGGACAACTACAGCACCTGGGGCTGGGAGACGGGCCTGGGTCACCTGTACGCCCAGATCATCCACAACGACGACGACCCCGACGCCGAACCCCGGATCTGGATCACCCCGCCCCGGTACGTACTGCGCACCGTTGACGAGCTCGCCTCCGCCATCGCCGAGGCCATCGCCCCCTACTACGTGAAGGTGCCGCCGCCGGCCGCGGTCATCAAGATGTGGCTCACCAAGTAGCGAAGGCCCACCGCCACCCGACCGACCGCGTCCGACGGGCGGGGCTGAACCGCGGAACTGCCCTCGTCAGAGGGGATGTGCTCCGGCAGCCAGTACGCCACGATGACGCGATGGACGACAGCACCCAGGCAATGGTGGACTTCCTGCGCAACAAGTACCGCGACCGCATCCATACCACCGAGAGCATCCACAACGCGGTGGTCACCGGCCGCATCCCCGCCATCGACGGCGACCGCCGCAAGCACGCCGAGCTCACCCTGCAGTCCGTCCACGAGGCCCAGTCGATGCTGGAGCTGTTCGAGACCACCATCGTGGCCCACCTCGGCACCGCCGGCCCCATGGGCGCCATCGCCGAGCAGCAGCTGCGCATCCTCGCCCGGCCGTTCCTGTAGCGGGCCCGGAGCGGTTCTCCCGGCCGGCCGCGCGGGAATGAGCCGTACATGGAGGAGGACCATGAGCAGGCCGGGACGGTCGACGCGGCACGCGCCCGGGAACTGACCGAGCAACTGCGCACGGCGATCGAGGACGTCCGCGCCGCCGTCCTGGTCCTCGCCCGCCGGGTCCGCGCTGCCCACCAGGCCCGGGTCTGGACCGTGCTCGGGCATCCGTCGTGGTCGGCGTACGCGCTCGCCGAGTTCGGCATCGGTCGCTCGACGGCGTACCGGCTGCTCGACCTGGCGGCCGTCGCCGAGGCGATCGAGGACACCGTGCAGGCGGAGCTCGGGGTGTCCCACACGTGGGACAGTACCGACCTGGTCCTGCCGGTGCGCGCGGTCGTCGACCTCAAGGGCCGCACCGCGGAACTGACCGATCTGATCGCCGAACGCCTCACCGACGCCCACCAGGCCGCCGGCGGCGCCGCGCTCCCGGCCGAGGCGGTCGGCGGGATCGTCGCCGCAGCGGTCGCCGAGGTCCGCGCCCGCCCCGACGTCCCGGCCGCCGAGCTGGCGACCGGACCTGTCCCGGACGGTATCACCACCGAGGCCTGGCGCCGCCACGTCGCCGCCGGCCGCGATGCCATCAGTCAGCAGCGCGCCGCCGAACTCGGCATCGGCGCGCTCGCCCTCGAAGTAGTGCCGGCCTACGTCTCCGACCGCCAGGCCGAGAACAGCGGACTCGCCCGCCTCGCGAACGACATCGGCCTCACCACCGACCGCCTGCTGGCCTGCCGCCGCTACGCCATCTCCGGCGACGTCCGCGCGATGGACGGCTGGTAGAACCGCAGGCCAGCGACGAAGGTCTTCTACTTTTGGGCCCTCATTTGAGGGCCCAAATTTGAAACCGTCGCAGGTCAGAGCGCTGCGACGTAGCGGCTTCTACCTGGCGGCGAACTCCGGCGGCCTGCCGGGCAGCCGGTCCGCTCCGCCCGGCTGGAGGGCCAGCGCCGCGGCGTAGTGGGCGTCACCGAGCTGCTTGAACAGCCGGGACGGGATCGGGGCGAAGTCGGGATCATGTCCCGGTTCCGGGTGGACGTAGTAGAGGAAGGCGACCGGGCCGCGCAGCCGGCGCGCCTTCGGGCGCAGGTCCGGGTCGGCGATGGTGTCCAGCATGTGCTCGGCGTACGGGTTGGCCTCCCGGGGTGACTGCTCTCGGACCATGAGGCACAGGCCGTTGCGGGAGATCGGGATCTGCGACAGGGAGACCGATTCGCCCATCTTCGTGTCGCCGCAGACCTTCGCGGTGACCAGGGACTGGCTGGCGGTGTCGTAGCGGATCATCGAGTGCCGCACGAAGAGCACGTCGCCGTTCGGTTGGACGATCGCCGCCAGGTAGGAGTCGATCCGGTCCGCGCCGGCCTGCTCGGCGGTCTCCACGAAGCGGGCGGCCGCGCGCAGTCGGCGGGCACGCACCTGCGGGTCGGTGGCCTGGGCCGCGTCGTTGAGTTCGGCGACGGCGTCGAAGAGGTCCTGCTGTCCCCGGTCCTGGCGAACCCGGGCGGTGAACTCCTGGATCACCGCGGCAAGGCGGCCGATCCGTTCGGCGTCCTCGGGCTGCGGTTCCCGGTCGGCCCAGCGGCGGGCGAGAGCGGCGAACTCCTCCAGGTAGCCGGCGCCTTCGAGGGCTTCGTGATCGTCCATGGCGCTGAGGCTACCGACCAGGAGATGGGGCGTCAGCAGAACGGATCACCCGCTGTCGGACCTACTGGTCTGGGTTGGAGAAGGTCAGGCCGCCACCCGCGAGGGGGCGCCGGGCCGGGGCGAGTGCGGCCACGGTCTCGCCGGGCGGCTGGCGGAAGTCGGCCCCCTGCTCGACCGGCAGCAGCCGGCGCCCGCCGGACTGGGCGGGCACGGGAGCGTCGGCGGTGGGCTCGGAGAAGCGCAGGGAGAGCCTGCGGCGGTCAGTCATGATCACAGTCTCGCAGCTCGAACCGACCGGTGGGCCATAGCGCTATCACCGGTGGTAGTGCTTTGGCCCTACCTGTAGGGCCAAGGAGAGAGGGCCCGGGCGGGTGCCCGGGCCCTCTCCTTTGTGTTCCGGCCGACCGCGTCAGGCTCGACGGGCCTGGTGTTCGCCGTCGCTGCCAGCGCGGCGCAGGGGAAGGACGTTGTCTCCCCCGCCGGCCTTCGCGGTGAGGCGGTAGTACGGGCTGCTGTCGCTGACCTTCTCCAGCCAGCCGGAGCGGGTAAGCGCGAGGCGAAGACGGGAGAAGAGGCTGGGGTTCATGTCGATCTCGGCCGCGAGGTCCTGGCCGGTCGCCATGACAGCGCCAGTGCGCTCGTTCTGCTCGGAGCTGGCGTAGAGGATGACCACGACGCGCTGGTTGGGCGGCAGGTCGGCCGTGCGCTTGAGCATGGCCTTCACGTCCTCGGCGGACCTGATCTGTGCCATGGTCACTCTTCCTCTCCAGCGGCGGCCTTGCGGGCCCGCTTCGGCTTGTCCTTCTGCGGCGGAACGTACGCGGGGATCTCCGGCGGGTTCCAGTCCCTGATGGCCGTGCGCTGCTCGAACGCGCTTCCCTGGTGGGTCAGGTAGGGGGTGACCCGGAAGAAGCGGTTGCGGCCGATCGTCTTCACGTGCAGCAGCAAACGCAACTTGTTGAGCTTAGCGACGTTCCGGCTGAGGGCCTTCGGGTCCATCTTGAGCCGGGCTGCGATCTCGGTGATCGTCAGCTCGACGTGCATGTCCGGGCCCGGGGTGTTGGCCAGCCACCAGATCAGCACCCGGGCCTCGCGGTCGGTGATCGTCTCGACGGCCTCCGCGATCCCGTTCATCCGGGAGTTGTCCACGGTGCTGTAGCTACCGGCGTACCCGAAGTTCGTCGTCGGGACGACGTTGCCCTCGGCGTCGTAGCGCTTGGGCGACCCGGCTGCTCGCGCCATGGGCTCTGCTCCTCACTCCAGCTCAAATCGGGGTGCTGTGGGCATGACGGTGCAGAACGGCTCAGCAGCACCACCGGTAAATATACTAACAGTGCATGCACTCATGGTGCATTTAGGTTGCTGGGGACACCACCAATATGACCCATGAGTGCATGCACTCAAAGGTCATTTCGGTGATCCTGGGATCACCACTTGGGGATCGCCGGATCACCTGAGGTGATCCCAGGATCACCAACGAATCGACGTTTCCGCAGGTCAGTGACCTAGACGGGCGTGCACCTCTTGTGTGGTCATTGACGTGCGGAACGCGCACCCCCTGCACATGACCGTCCGTGACGTTCACCCGCATGACTTCCCCCGGTCCGGCGTGTCGCCCTCGGCGGTGGTCGGCAACGAGGCCTCCGGCAGGAGTCCGACCCGTGCCGCTGCCGCCGCCCGGCCTTGGCGCCGCCGCCGACACCACCACCTGGTCGGCCGGGCTGTACTGCGCCGATCACGAAATCGCGGCTGCCGCCGCGACCGGGCCTTGACGGCCCTTTCCGCGCTCATCCATCACCAGGCAGGCACCCGTGCCGAGTTGGCGCAGCAGTACCGCTCGGTGGTGATCAGCCGGTCCCCGAGGTCGGGCGACAGTCGCGTGCCGGTCGTCCAGGTGGTGCGCAGCGATCTCGTGCAGGTGGGTGGTGACCTGGGCCAGTGCTCGGTGGTGGGCAGGTCGGCGGCAGCGGGGCAGGCCGGTACGGCAGGTGCCCTGGCCAGGCACGGGCACCCGCCACCTGGCGAGGGGCAACTGGACAGGACGGACCGGCCACGGTCCGGCCGGTGCGGTGACGGGCCGACGGCGGGGCCGGCCACGGCCCTGACGGCGGATCCGGCGGCGCAGTCCAGGCGGCAGCGAAGGATGGTCCAGCGCATCCGGGCGCTGGCCAGGGTGCGGTAGCGGAGCGCGCCGCGCCCAGCCATCTGCATGGTCAGGTCCGCGTGGATCACCAGGTTGCGCCCCGGCCCCGGCTCCCCGCGGCAGGGCACGCGCCGCCACCGGCCGGGCGGGGAGAGCGAGGGGGCGGAAGCCCGGATGGACTCATGGTCCATTTTGGGGGACACCACAATCACCAAAATGAACCATGAGTCCATCCGCCACGGGCACAGGCGCGGCCGCACTTCATGTGACGTGACCCCAGGATCACGTCACATGTACGCCGGCCCGCCGAGGCCCGGACCCGGCTTGACCCGGGAGGGCAGGTACCGCCGCCGGCCGGGTGGGGAGACCGAGGGGCCGTGCCTTAGTCGATACTGCGATGTTCCGCGCGGAAGTGCGCACTAGTGCTAGGTTCGGCGTATGGACACCTATCCGATCACCGAGGCCCGCAACAAGCTGGGGGCCCTGGCGCGGCAGGTCAGCGCCGAACAGAAGCACATCGCCCTCTCGGACCGAGGCCAGACCATGGCCGTCCTGATCAGCCCGGCCGAGCTGGAGGAGCTCGAGTACCACCGGGCCACCGCCGACTACCTGGCACGTAAGGCCCGCGGCGAGACCGGGCCGGCCGTTCCCCACGACGAGGCCCGCCGCCAGGTCCTCGGAGAGGCCTCGTGACCTACAGCATCGTCTGGGAGCCCGAGGCCCTGGCCGTGGCGCAGAAGTACGCCGCCGGCGACCGGGCCGGGATCCAGCAGGTCTTCCAGGCCGTCGACCTGCTCGCCGACGACCCCCGGCCGGCGGGTGCCTTCACGGTCGGGAGCAGCGGGATCTACCGGATCCAGGTGGGCTTCTACCGCGTCCAGTACGAGGTCTACGACCAGACGGTCACCGTGACCGTGTTCCACCTCGGCCGGGCCTGACCGCGCGAAGGCGACGAAGCCGGCGGAGACACGCACTGTGTCTCCGCCAGCTTCGTTGTGTGGCTCGATCGTTTGCTGTTCAGCCCTGGACGCGGCGGGCGTATGCCTGGGCGTTGGCCTGCAGCGGTACGGCGGCGCCCTTGGTGGCGGCTCGGACCTGGAAGTCCCGCACCAGGGAGATGGCGAGGCCTCGGAGCCGGTCCTCGCCCAGCTCGCGCGCGACGTAGTAGTCCACAAGGTGCTGGAGGGCTTTCAGCTCGCCGCCGGTCACCGTGATCTGGGTCCTCGTGTCGTCGGCGAGGATGGCCCGGCTGGCATGGTCCAGGCATGCGTTCATGCGCAGGTCCCTGATCCGGTGCTTGCCGCCGCGGTATTCGAGGCCAGCCACCGCTTGCAGTTGCTTCACGAGGCCGGGCAGGTCCCTTCCCGGGCGCCGGTAGAGGCGACGGTCGGGGTAGCCGGCGGCGAGGACGTCGGTCGAGGCCTCGGTGAAGAACTCCACCACAGCCTTGGGGCTGGGGGTGAGGCCCGCGTTCATCCAGCGGGTGGTCTCGGTGCCCTCGAACGTCCCGGCGACGTTCCAGCCGGAGATCGCCGACCAGTACAGCCCCAGGTCTTCGAAGCCCTTGCCGCCGCCGAACCGGCGAGCGACGTCGAACGGGAAGACCAGTCGGCCTTCGTCCAGGATGTCGGAGAGGTCCTTGGGTGTCTCGGTCCACTCGATGCCGTGGAAGCTCACGAGGACCGTCCCGATCGGATATCCGGCGGTGAGCAGCAGTTCGGCAACGTCGGCGAGGTACTCGCCGAAGGTCTTCTCCAGTGTGCTCAGCAGCTTGGGGTCGACGCTCTCCCCGTCAGTGGTCACGTGCAGTCCTCTCGTGAAGCGGGTGTGGCCGCGACAGCTTCCCTGATCAGGCTGACGTGTCGTCAGCCCTGGCGTCCTGGAAATACGTGGAATAGCCGGTCCGCGCAAGGCGGAACAGCACCGGTCACGCGGCACCGCTGAGGGTCATCGGCTGGCGGGCGGTGCGCAGCGGGACGGCGTGGCCGCGGGCGACGGCGAGGGCGGCGTGGTGGCGTGCGAGGGCTTCGCGGGCTCGGGTGGCTCGGGCCAGGACCTCCTCCTCTTCGACGCAGGGGCGATGGGCTCCCTCGGGTTCGCGCAGGCGGTTGTAGTGCTGGCGCAGGATCTCCTCGCGGGCGGCGGCTTCTTCGTCGAGCGCCGCCTGACGGGCCTGGGCCTGGTCGCGCATCTGTTGGCGGAGCTGCTGGTAGGCCGGGCTGTCGGCGAGCGGGCGCGCGGCCGCGGTCGGGGTCGAGGCCGGGTGCTGCTGGGCCGGGGCGGCGGTCGGTTCGACGTCGGGTGCCGGGCCGGCGGTGGTGGCGCCGACCCGGATCTCGATGGCGCGGACGGTGTCGGGCCGGTTGGTGTTGAGCGTGGTGAGGAGCTGGCGCTGCTCCAGGCGCAGCTTGGTGGCCCAGGCCGGGGAGTCGCAAGTGATCCGCAGGGTGCGGGTGTCGGCGTTGAAGCCGGCCGGGAACCAGTGGAGGGCTTCCTCCGCGCCGACCAGCTGGGCCCAGTTGTTGCGCATGGTGCCCTGTGCGGTGCCCAGCGCCCAGCCCTGGGCGGCGGCCATGGCGGGCACGACGGAGGCCAGGGTGGACGGGTCGCGGGCGTCCCGGCCGGCGCGGGCGATCTGCTGGCGGGTCGGCGCGGTCTTCTTCAAGGGGGCGTTGCCGTTGAGGCGGGCGGTGCGTCGGGCGGCGCGCAGCGCGGTGCGGGCCAGGTCGGCGCCGCCGGGCTCCTGGGTGGTGCTGGTCATGCGGTGAACCTCCTGACGGGGATGCGGGCGTGCTCGGCGGCGTCGGCGAATCGGGCGTCGCCGGTCATCGGGTCACTCCGAGCTGGACGTTCGGGCTGGCGGCGAGCTGGGAGTACCGGGCGACCAGGTCGGTCCCGAAGCGGTCGAAGGCCTGGTCGCCGGCGGCTTCCATCTGGGCGAGCGCGGCCGCGGGCAGGTAGGCGGCTTCGAGCAGGTCCTGCCTGGTCGCGGGCGCGGTGGTGGCGGCCGCGCCGAACAGGTCGGCCATGAACTCCAGCTCGCTGGCGAGCTCCTGGACGGCGACCACGGAGGAGTCGTCGACCCGCACGGCGGCCCGCTCGGCCACGGCCTGGTCGTGCTGCTCCTGCTCGACGTCCTGGCGCAGGGCGTGCGCGATCAGCGAGTGCGGCCGCTCAGGGCGCCACAGCACCCCGGCGCACCCGTACTGAGCTGCGATCTCACCCAGCCAGGCCACCGCGCGCTGTTCGCCCCAGCCCCGTGCCACGACGTCGTTGAGGACCCAGCGCAGTTGGTCGTGGCTGGCCTGGCGCACCCACGGCACCCGCCGGTACGCGACCTTGGCGAGCTGGTCGCCTGCCGCCATCATCGCCGCCGTGACGACCTGCCCGAGCACCGTGCGACGCCGTTCTCCGGCCTGCCGCGCAGCGCGCTTCTTCCTGGTGCTGGACGTCTTCTCACGGGCCGTGCCCGTAGTTTTTGAATCACGCACGGAGGGAGAGCTCAGGCAGTCAGTGGTACCACCCTCCATTGGGGTGCAACGAGTGGTCCTGACGGGCTGCCCGGCACGGCTGTGACGAGTGGTGCGACGGGAACGGCGCAGGCGCTTCGAGGCCTTCTTCCCGAGCTCCGCGATCACCGACCGGCCCTCCTCCGAGATGCCCGTCATCCGGCGCTCCAGGCCCTCGCCCGCGGTGCGGATGCCGAGCGCCTGGTCGTAGCTGACCGGGATCAGCCGCTCGTACTCCGAGGCCAGGCAGGTGACCCGCTTCTGACCGGGCATCATCGGCAGCCGGGTGCCGACCGAGCGCCAGGCCAGCAGGCCGGTCGCCTGGAGGATGTCCCGGTGGTACTGCACGGTCCGCCGGCTGCACTTCAGCTCGCGCATCAGGTACGGGATGCTCGGCCGGCACGGCGTCAGCTTCGACAGCACCTCGGCCAGCCGGACCGTGGTCTCACAGAAGTTCGGGCGACGCGGCGGCGGGACGTAGAGACCGGCGCCGTGCACCCAGTGCACCGCCTGCATCCACGAGTAGCCGTCCAGCGCGACCCGCCCCGCCGTCCCGGACACCAGCTGGTGCTCGGCCGGCACCCAAGCCGCCCGGGTCGAGACTCCCACGGTGACGTCGGCCTGCTCCTGCCGCTGTCCAGGAACGACCGGACCGGCCGGAAGTACATGGTTCGGACCCGATCGTGTGACACCCGGGACACCACCCATAAGAGTGATGTGCGTCACATTGTCGACAGCGTGCGCGGCGGGTTCGACAACCGGTCCGCTAACCGGTCCCTGGACGAATGCCAAGGCAGCAAGGGGGGAGGAGAGATCTCCCCCCTCCCTCCCGGCATCCTCCGAGCTCAAACCGGGGACACCACCTGCCGCCACGGGGACACGGCGGGACTGGAAAGGGGTCCTGACCTGCTGCAAAATGACAAAGCCTCCCTACGGACACGTGGGGACGCAACGGCGCCCCCTCGGGGGTGTTCACAAGAAGCACCCCCTGCGGGTGTGGACACACAGGCCCCCTCACGGGGGCGAAAACCGATCAGCGACCTCCTGTCTCTCTCTGTCTTTTCTGCTGGAGCTGGGTGGGTGTTGCGGGTTGGGTGCAGCCGAGGCCCCGGCAAGGGCCCCGACTGCGGAACGGCTCCTGGCAAGGGAGCCGGGTACTGCGACCGGCCTTGGATGGCCGGCTGTGGTTCCTCGCGAAAGAAACCGCTGGTGGTCGGTTGGAAGCCGATCCCCCAGCAACCCGCTCAACGGTGTGGAAGCCCGAGAGCGGGGTGGAGCAGGTAGGCCGATTCGGGGCGGAAATCCCGAAGAGCGGCTGGCGGAGCAGGACCCGTGGAAAGGTCAGGCGCCGCCAACAACGGCTAGGTCACGGCACACCCCCGCAAGGGGGCGGCAGGCCCGGCCGCACACACGACAACGGCACCCCGCCGGAGCGAGACCGACTCGGTCGCTCCACGGCGGGGTGCCGTGTGTATGAGGGGGTGCCACTGCGGGTACCCTTCATCACGTCACCACCTCCCGTGTGGTTGACCGGGACGGGCCCCTGGCAGGGGGCGCCGAGCCACTTCACCGCCGTCCGGACCCTCACGGTCCGGGCGGCGAAGTCGTTTTTGATCAATGCTGCGCACAGCCTACCCCTGCGGTTAAGACGCGGAGTAGCGCTACGTTCACCGTGTCGATCTGACGCTCCAACGATCAGAAACTCAGACAAGTTCGCCTCGCTCATCGGGGATTCCGCAGCTCACGCAGGTGGGCGATGAACTCGACGGCCTCCGGTGCATGCGAGTACCGGGCGTGGAGCACCTGGCCCAGGTCGGCCGAGACCATCGCCAGCGACGGCAGCGATTGCCGATCACCCTGCAACGCCCGCTCGCCATAGGTCAGCGCGGTGTCCAGGTCGCCCTCGCGGGCCGCGACCACGCCGAGCGTCACCCGGGCCTCAGCGATGCGCATGGGTGCCCGCTCGGTCCCGTCGAAGTCGGTGTTCGCTCGGATCACCTCATTCGCCAGCTGCTCCGCGAGCCGGTCCTCGCCGACGCGCCTGTATGCGTCCATCCGGTAGAAGTCGAACTTGGCGGGGTCCACCACGAAGTGGTTCTCGATGTTCTCCGGGTAGGGCAGGGTCTCCAGCAACAGCCGGCCCTTATCCAGGGCGACCTCGGTCTGCTGACGGTCCCCCAGCCGTGCCCATGCCTTCGCCTGCTGGGCGTAGAGCTGCGCGGCCACCGACTCAGTCGGCGCCGCGGCGATCCCGGCCTCGGCGGCGGCGATGACACCGCGGTAGTCCCCCCGGGTCAACGCGAACCAGGCCCGCATCTCGTGCGCCCACCCCTGGACACCGAGTTCGCCGGCCTCCGTCCCGAGCATCAAGGCGGCCTGGCGGGTGGCCTCGGCATCGCGCGGCTTCCCCGAGTCGTACTCCACACACCCCACCAGTAGCGACAGCTTCCCCGCGAGCGCGATGAGCTCGCGGTGTTGAGCCAGGCTCACCCGCTGGTGCTGGAGGCCAACCACCCGGGCCAGCCATGCCCGGCCTTCGACGAGCAGCTGGTCCGCTGGCATGTAGGCGTACTCGCAGCACAGCCGGTCTGCCGTGATGCGCAGCGCGTCCAGCGTGGCCTGGTCGACATCGCTTGCGCGGAGCCGGGCGATGATGTCCACGGTGTCCATGCCGCTGACCTGGAGGATCTCGGCGCGGCCGTCCCGCCGGCTGCGCTCCGGGAAGAAGGCGCCAGTGGTCGTGCTGAACGTGGCGGCAATCGCGGACTTGTACTTGGTGGGCTGGTTCTCCCCGGCTTCCCACCGCTTCCACTGGCGCAGCAGGTCTTGCTCCAGCGGATCCTGGTCCGCGGGGAGACGCGCCATCAGCGCGCGTACGGCATCGAGCTGCGACCAGCCCCGGGCCGCCCGCTCCTCAACCATCCGACGTGCCCAGTCCGGACGTTCATCAGCCATCGCAGTTCCCTCCCCAGCTGTCTGTGCGGCGAGTGTGGCATTGCGGTCGGGTCGTACGGAGGTGACAAGAGCCGGTGACATCTCACTTGTCACCGTGCCGTGTCACTTTCTGCGGCCCTCCTGTCGAGGCACGGTGATCGACACCGGGTTCCGGCAGGAGGGGGAAGTGCCAGTGAGTAGTCCGTTAGGTCGTCTCGACGAATCGGTGCCGATCGTTCCGATGTGCAGCTCGTTGACCGAGCCACCCAGCAACGCCAGCGCCTCCGACTCCGCCGCCGACCACGGTCCGCACATGCTGGAAGCCTTGGCGGCCCCAGTAGGCCTGGAGACGGTCGTTGGTGCTCCACACGTTGATTCGGACCCAACGGCCGCCGGCCTGCGCGGTGCGGTCGCTGGCCCAGTCCACCAGGCGACTGCCGAGGCCTTGGCCCGCATAAGCGCGACTGACGATCAGCTTGTGAAGGTGCATGGACGGTTCGCGCAGCTCGGCTTCTGTCCAGAGGTCCGGCTCGGGTTCGCTGTCGAGCGTGATCGTGCCAGCGGTGCGGGGCCCGTCCTTCAGGAGAAAGACGTTGCCGGCCTCGATGCTCGCCAGGATGTGGTCCTCGGGGAAGGCGTTGCTCCACTGGTCGATCCCGAGCTCGCGGAGCCAGGCTGCTGCCTCCTGCCGGTACTGGAGGAGCAGCGGCAGATCGGTCGGCCTTGCGCGGGTGATGATCAATGAAGGTCGCCTCCGGTGGCGTGGGCTCGGAGATCGCCCAGGTCGTAGGTGATGTGGTTCAGGTCGCCGCGGAACGTGGTGCGCGTGCAACGCACGGGCTTGTCCGTGCTGAAGCCGGTACGGATCCAGATCAGCACCGGAACGCCGGGACCGATCTGGAGCTCGCGGGCTTCCTCCGGAGTCGGCATCCGCGTCATCAGTTCGTCGTGGTAGCCGATTTGCTCGAGACCTCGGTCGGCCAGGTACCTCGTGCTGCCCTCTTCGATGTCGTCGGGCTCGGCAAGGCGGGGGTGCGCGTCGACCAGCCACTTCGGGTAGTAGGTGGCCTGCGTCGACCACGGCGTGTCGTCAACGAACCGGTGGCAGAACCGGAGGACTCCCTGTTCGCCTGGTACGACCTTGAGGCGCTCGGCGATGTCCTGCGGAACCTTCACCATCTCGACTCGGAACTCCTGGTGAGGCTGCCGTCCGGCATGCAACACCTCGTTGTCGTACGAGTCGCCGTCCTCCCGCTGGGAGAACTGCAGATTTTCGAACTTGGACGCATTGAGGACGAAGATCTCATGGGACCTGACCTGGTAGGCGCGGCCCTGCGAGGAGTTGACCAGGCCCTCCGAGACCAGCAGCTGCAAGCCCTGTCGGACCGTGTTGCGGGAGGCGTCGAAGCGCTCGCGCAACTCCCGCTCGGACGGGAGGTCGTCACCGGGTCCGAAGACTCCGTCGGCGATCTCCGCCCGAAGGGCGTCGGCGACCTGGCGATACAGCGGTTTGCTCATGGGCCCATCTTGCCCTACTGAACCAGCCTGTTGGTACATGTTGGGCGTACCCCCTTGACTTGTAGCTCCCTGTGGGTGCACGATCACTATACAACTTGTCCCAACAAGAGGGGCAAGGGGGCAAGGTGGTGTTTGTTGGTCACTTTGCTCGGTACGAAACCGCAGGTAGTCGCCGCCCTAGCGGGCGTCGGTGCTGTTCCTTGAAAACCCCATAGCTCGACCTGACCGGGCCCAACGGCGCGGGGGTGACGAACCACGAGGTCCCCCGGCACCGGGCTACGGCAGCCCTACCGCAGCGATTGAGCTGCCCGCTCTCCACGGCCCCTTCGGCCGTGGCGGGCGGAGAACTCAACCGCCCCCCACGCCTCCGAGACCAGGGAGACCCAGTGCGTCACAACGGCCGGCCTGTCCTGAAGGCCTCGCAGTTCAACCCGTCCGACATCACGCTCTACATCGGCGAGCCGGTGACCGTGGTCTGCCCCGACTGCCGCACCTGGCGTCGGCTCACCCGCTCGATGATCCCGGCGCACCGCTCCACCGACCTCGGCCGCAGCCTGCGCGACGACGAGGGCAAGCAGTTCATGCGGGACACCCGCTGCCCCGGCAGCGGACAGCGCATCCAGATCGACCTCACCGCCGCGAAGGAGGCGCAGCGCTTGAAGGACGCCAGCACCGACGCCGCCGGCCGCCGGGCCACCAAGGTGCTGATCGGCAAGGTGCTCCCGCCGGTCCAGCCGGCCACCACCCAGATGCAGGCGGCGGGCGCCCGATTCCGCCTCGCCCTCCAGGACCACCAGGCCCGCGGATGCCGCGCCTGCAGCTCCGGCCGCCCCTGCGACGCCGCCTACCGGCTGCGCCGCCAGGCCCGCCTCGCCGCGGCCGGAACCCCGGAGCTGACTCCGGCCCAGAAGAAGCACTGGAACGAGAACCGCTCGACCGCGTCGGCGCCCACCCGCCGCGCCGCCTGACCGCACCAGCCGGGCCCGGCCCGGCCACCAACTGAATCGACATCACCAGCCAGCTGCGGCGGCCCGGAACTCTCCGGGCCGCCGCTTCGCATCCCGGAGGTCTTCCGTGCGCTACGCCACCATCTCCCGCGAGCTGCTCCCGCTGCTCATCCGAGCGCTCACCACGCCGGAGCCCCGCCCGGCCAACACCGCCACCGTCGACCAGCGGCGTACCCCGACCGAGGACAGGCTGGTCGCCGCCGCGAGCCCGCTGCGCTCCGGCCCCCGCTACCGGCCCCGTCGGCCGGTCGTCCTCGCCGCTGCCTGACCCGCTCGAACTCCTGCGACGCTGCCCGTCGCCTCCGCCCCGACAACCCGGGGCGGAGACGGCGGGGGGACGGCAGGAGCTGCTCCCACCAACAGCGACGGCCCCGGGAAGGCGATCCCGGGGCCGTCATCGTCGCGCCTATCAGAGAGGCAACGACTGTGCTGCACACCATGATTGCACGCCCCGAGCTGAACCCGGCCGCGGGGGACAGCGACCCGGACATGGACGAGGCGCTGCGCCGGGTCCGCCAGGGCGGGGGTCGGCGATGACCACCACCGTCTTTGGTACCGGCACCGCGCCCGGCCTGACCGCGCACGACCCGGTGCTGCCCGAGCCCCGGCCGGGCCTGTTCCTGCGCCAGCGCCTCGGCGGGATCACCGCCCACCTGACGGCCGACCAGGAGACCGTGCACACCGTGCGGGCCCTGGCGCTGACCGTCCTGGTCGCCCACGGCGTCGACCTGGAGACCGCCGAGTCCGCGCAGCTGGTCCTGTCCGAGCTGATCGGCAACGCGGTGCGGGCCTGCGGCGAGCACGTCCCGCTGGTCGTGGAGATCCACCGCGCCGGGCACGACGCGGTGGTCACCGTCCACGACCCGCTCGCCGGCGTCGGCCCGCGCCGCACCGGCACCGCGCCGGACAGCGACGAGGCGGAGACCGGCCGCGGCCTGGTCCTCCTCGACGTCCTCGCCCCCGGCTGGACCGTCAAGCCCTCGCCGATCGGCAAGCGCATCCGCTGCCGCATCCCGGCCGCCGGCTGACGAACCACCCCCCTCCCCCACGCCGCTGCGCCCCCGGACCCCGGTCCGCGGGGCGCAGCGGCTTCCCGTGAACTTCCCCGGCCGGAGGCCAAATCATGAAGCACCGCGCCCGTACCTCCTCCCCCGCCCGCCGCGCCTACTACGAGGCCGCCAGCTACCGGCGGTGGGTCGCCCGCCAGATCGGCCCGCGCCGCGTCGGCGGCTTCTACCGCAGCGTCTACTCCGACACCGTCTACGAGGTCCTGGCGATCGACCCGGGCCCGCGCGAGAGCTGGCCGGTCTGGCAGATCACCGTCCGCACGCTCGGCGAGAGCAGCAGCCGCTGGCACTGCACCGCCTGGGACGAGCGCGACCAGGTCGTCGCCGCCCCCGGCGAGCAGGCCATGCGCCTGTGGGCCGAGCACACCCTGGCGCAGCCGGCCGTCGGTGGCGCGCTCCTCGAGCAGCGCCACGTCCTGGACGAGGCCGCCCACCCCGACACCGTCGCCGCGCTGCACCAGCTCGCCCTCACCGCCCAGCTCCCCCAGAACGCCTGAGCACACCGACCGCACAGAGAAGAAGGAGAACGACGTCATGGACTACAGCCGCGCGGTGTGCCGCGACGAGGACCCCGAGCTGTTCTTCCCGATCGGCAACACCGGCCCCGCCCTCCTCCAGATCGAGGAGGCCAAGGCGGTCTGCCGCCGCTGCCCCCTGCTGACCGAATGCCGCCAGCGGGCGCTGGACACCGGCGAGGACCACGGCGTCTGGGGCGGGCTCAGCGAGGACGAGAGGCGCTCGATCAAGCGCCGTAACGCCCGCACCCGCGCCCGCACGGCCTGACCCGCCACCGCACCGGACCGGAAGGAACAACCCGATGCTCACCATCACCACCACCACGAAGAAGAAGGAAGGGGCGCTCCGGTGAGCGACAGCGTGTACGTGAAGGACGACCAGGCGCCGGTGGCGCAGCGGATCGTGCTGGCGAGGTGGGAGAAGTGGCTCGCGGGCGCCGGCGCGGCCCTGGCGGTCGGCGTCTCCACCATCGGCCTGGTCGCCTCCTACAAGGCGGTCGAGGCGAAGGCCGCGCTGCCGGCCGCCGAGGGCGGCTGGGGCTGGGAGGAGCCGTGGATGCTCCCGGTCGCGGTCGACCTGGCGATCCTGGCGTTCAGCATCGTCAACCTGCTGCTGATCCGCTGGGAGCGGGAGGCGGCCTGGGTGAAGTGGGTGCCGCGTGCGCTCACCGGGCTGACGATCTGGCTGAACTGGCAGGCCGGCGCCTCCGGGACCGCCGCCGCCGGGCACGCCGGCCTCGCGGCCCTGTGGGTGGTGTTCTCGGAGATCGCCGCTCACCTGTACGCCGGTCACATCGGCCGCCTGCGCGGCCGGGTGCGGATGGACGGCATCCGCCCGTCGCGCTGGCTGCTCTCCCCGATCGCCACCGCGCAGATCGCCCGGCAGATGAAGTTGTGGGAGATCACCTCCTACACCCAGGCGCTGGAGCTGGAGAAGAGCCGTCAGGTATACGCCGAGCTGCTCACCCAGCGTCACGGTAAGAAGTGGCGGCGGAAGGCCTCACGACCGGAGCTGATGCCCATCACGCTCGCCAAGTTCGGCGTCACGGTCGAGGACGCCCTCAGCGAGCCCGCCCGGCGCGCCGAGAAGGACGCCCTACGGAAGCACGAGGCCGAGGTACGGACGCGGGCGCTGGCCCTACGGATGGCCGAGGAGGAGGCTACGGAAGCCCTCGCCGCGGTCGAGCGCCAGGCCGCCATCGACTCCGCCAAGGCCCGCGCCGAAGCGGAGCGGCTGCTCGCCGAGGCCGAGCGGATCAGGGCCGAGCAGGAAGCCCGTACGGCCGCCGACGCGGTGGTACGGAACCACGAACTGGCCCTCCAGCTCCAGCAGGCGAAGGCCGACGCGGAGGCCGACCGGCTGCGCGCCGAGGCAGCAGCCGAGGCCGCGAGGGCCACCGCCCAGGCGGAGGCCGAGGCGGCCGAGATCCGCGCTCGTGCCGAAGAGGCGCAGCTCAAGGCGCAGATCGAGCGCGACAAGCTGGAGCGGCAGGCCACCGAGGATGCCCGCCTGGCCGAGCTGGAGACCAACCGTCGCCAGGCCGAGGCGGCGGCCGAGCAGGCCCGCCTCGCCAAGGCGAAGGCGGAGGCCGAGCAGGCCGCCGCCGAGGCCACCCGTAAGAAGGCGGAGGCGGAGCGGCAGGCGGCCGTAGCCCTGGAGGCCGCGTCCGTAACCCGGGCCAAGGCGGTCGTAACCGAGGCCGAGGCCGAGCGCCGCGCGGCCGAGGACAAGCGCCTCGCCGCGCTGGCCGAGGCCGAGGCCGCCGAGCTGGAGAAGGCGATGGCCGTAGCCCTGGAGGCGGCGGCCGTAGCCCACGAGTCCGCCACCCGTAGCCCGGCCGAGCGCCAGGCGCTGATCGTCGCCGACCTGATCGAGAAGTTCGGCGAGGAGAAGGTGACGCTCAGCTACATCGAGCGTGCGCTCGGCGTCACCGGCGGCACCCGCCAGGACCGCCGTGACCGCGCCCGTCAGATCCTCGCCGACCGCCGTAACCAGGCCGCCGGTGGTCGTGACGACATGCCGAACGCGGCGTGACCCACCCGCACAGAGCCGATCGGCGGCTCGCCTGCGCCCCAGCACGGCCCGCACCCCTGGTCGGACTGGGGCGCTCGGAAGGCGCCGAGCGCCCGAAACCCCTGGTCAAAGCGAGGAAGGGATCCCTTGATGAACGCCCTGGAGTACGCGATCGGCCTCCTCCTGGCGGTGATGGCCATCGCCGCGGTCGTGGCCACGCCGTTCCTGCTGGTCCACGCCCGCACCACCCGCGATCACGGCCCCGACTGCTGGTGGTGCCACCCCCGACTGCGCCGCCGCTGACCTGCCCGGCTTCTCCGCTGGTCACCAGCACGCCTTGCGTTCTGGTGGCCGGCGAAGGCGCCGCGGCGCCGAGCACCACCGCAGCGACCCGGACATCCGGCCGGAGCCCGGGTCGGCCAACTTCCCTGGAGGACCCCCCATGAACCAGCACCACAAGAACGGATGGACGTCGGAGCACCTGCTCAAGCCGCAGGGCACCAACCTCTACGCCGCCCAGCAGCGCGAGCGGCTGCGGCAGATGGCCAACGAGGTCCAGGGCCTGCTGAGCGAGTACCGCTCGGCCCTGGAGGACATTCACATCGACGGCGACAAGCCGCTGGAGGCGAAGGTCCGCGCATTCCGCGCGACCCGGCCGATGGCCGCCCTGGAAAAGCACCTGCGGGAGGCCGTGAACGCGGCCGGAAAGATCGACACCACCTACAACCGGCTGTACGTCGAACTCCCCGTCAAGCGCGAGAAGCGCGCGGCCGCCAAGGCGCTCCAGAAGGCCCACAAGGCCGGAATCAAGAACGGGCAGGGAATGCAGGCGGTGAACACGGCGGCGAACCTGCACGGAATCGCCGCCGGATTCACCGACCAGCAGAACGGAAACGGCGACGGAAACGCCCAGGAAAAGCCCGCCGCGACGTTTCTCGATTTCCTGAAGGAGGCGTGAATCCATGCCGCTCACACCCGGGCAGGCTGCCCACTGGAATCAGCGCATCGCGGCGACCGCGACGAATCCCGACCGTGCGCAGGCGCTGTGGGACCTGGCTCGCACGATGGCCGGCCGGGACGAGACGGCCTGGGCGGACCTGGTCCGGATGCTCACCGCGTGGACGCAGGCCCGGGCCGGTTCCTGACGGGCCGAGCGACGGGGTGACTCTTCGCGCTCACCGAATCCGCCGCGATGCCGTCATCCGGGGTCTCCACGTGCGCGCACTGTGCGCGCACGCGAGGGGCCCCGGATCGGTGACTGACAGTGACGAACGATTGGAGGCGGCCGGATGGCCGACGACACCACGGGGACCGTGCTCGGCTTCCCCGGCCTGACCCTGCCCGGGGTCGTGGGCGAGGACGGCCCCGGCGACGGCCTGCCGACCCTCGCCCCGCTGACCACCGAATTCGCCCCGCCCGCGTCCCTCTCCGTTCCCGAGGGGCCCGAACTCGGCGGGAATTCGGAAACCGCCGCCCATGGAATGGAGGCCGCTCCGGCCGCCGGGTCCGGCTCCTTGGCCGGGGTCGCCTCGATGTCCACCGTGATGATGGCCGGGATTACGGTCGCCGCCCTGCGCGGCGCCTATCACGCGGTCGGCTACCTGAAGGCCCGCGCGGAGCACTTCAAGGCCGTGAGGGACCAGCAGAACGCGGTCACGGGAAAGGCGAATACGGAACTCGAAAAGGCCCGCGCCGCCGCCCTGGCGGCGCAGCAGCGCGGCCGCGTGCAGTCCGGTCCGGAATTCGGTCGGAACTCGCGTGGCTCCGGTCCGAATTCCTCTCCGAATTCGGGCCGGGCGAATAGCCAGGTGCCCTCGACGTTCCGTTCCACCGGGCAGACGGGGCCTGGCGGCCCGCAGCCGAAGAAGCCCGAGACGGGCCGTGGAGGCGGGCAGGACGGCCGCTCGGGCGCGCCGGGCAGCACCGGGCCCGGCCGGGTCCAGGAGGCGCGCAGGAAGGCCCTGGAGGACTCCGGCCGCAAGGGCCGCCAGGACGGGAATTCCGGGGCCCAAAACGGTTCTCGGAACGGTTCTTTGAACACCGGTCAGCAACGGCCGCAACGGCAGCCGGCGGGGCCGGACACGATCCGCGGAGCGGCCCGCCAGCGCGCCGCCGACCGGATCCTGAACGGCCCGAAGGACAAGCAGCCGGGCGCCGACCGGAAGGGACCGGGGGAGCGGCCGGGCAAGCCCGAGCGGACCCCGGCCGGGCCGGACACGATCCGCGGAGCGGCCCGCCGCAGGGTCGCCGACCGGATCACCACCGGCAACTGGAAGCCCACCGGCGCCCACACCGGTGGCGGCGCCACCCCGACCACCATCCGCGGCGCGGTCCGCAAACGGGCAGTGGACCGGATCCTGAACGGCAAGAAGCCCAAGGACACGGCGAAGGACGGCACGGCGGACACCACGAAGCCGGCCTCGCCGAGCACCGAGCTCGCCGTGCGGCCCGGCTCGACCGGAACCGGAACGGGGACGGGGACGGCGGGCACCGGCTCGACCGCCGGTACCCGAAGCGGCCGCCGCACCCGGCGGACGTTCACCCCGGGCGGGGAGAGCGGGTCGCGGCCCTGGCGGCTGCGCAGGCCCGGCACCACCGCCCCCGGCAGCCCGGAGGACATCCGGGCCCGAAAGCGCAGGGAGCAGCAGGAACGCAAGACCCGCCAGCGCCAGGAGCGCCAGGAACGCAAGACGCGGCAGGCACGCGAGCGGGCCCAGCGGGCGAACGCCCGCCGCTCGCAGCAGGCCAGCAGCACCGGCACCGGCCCCACGGGCCAGGCCGCCGGGGCGGGCACGGACGGGTTCGGTCCGCCGCCCGGCTGGATGCACAGCACGGAGCACAAGGTCCGCCGCTACGACCGGCCCGACCCCGACAAGGCCGCCCCGGCGATCGGCCGGGGCCAGGCCTCGCTGCCGCGCGCCCCGTACAACGGCCCGCACGCCCGGCCCGGAACCACCCGCCCGACCCCGATGCCGCCGGCATCACCCGTTGGAGGACGACACGTGACCATCCCCGTGCCCAGAACGGGCTCCGGCACCCAGTACGCCGGTGACTCGGACCTGACGATCCACGACGTCATCGAGGCGGATGCCGACATGGCGGAGGAGATTCTGCAGGGCGCCGACGACGCGCGCCTGGCGGCGGAGGGCTGCGAGAAGCTGCTCGGCCGCCTGGAGGCCCTGCACGCCAAGGTCGTCGACCTGAAGGTGCCGGGCGTCCTGGAGTCCATGGTCGCCTCCCTGATCGACAAGACCGAGGAGGTCAAGGCGAAGGCCGACGCGGTCGCCGAGGCGATCCCGGCCGCCGCCGAGGCCATCGCCGCGGCCGGCACGAACGCGGCCCGCCGTGACAAGCCGGTCGCCGACATCACGCGCGACATGGGCCACGCCGCCCCCGCCGAGCGCGACTACCACGAGAAGTAGGAAGGGAGAGCCGATGTCCGACACCGATCTCGCGCCCATCACCAGCAGCGCCCCGGCCGCCGTCCACGACGCCCCCACCGACCGGCCCGTCGGCGGCGGCGCCGATCTGGAGATCTCCACCGGCGGGGTGCTCGCCGCCGCCGGCGAGGTGATCCGCGACGCCGTCAGCTACGGCATCGTCGTCGGCCAGCTCGCCATCGCCGCGGTGCGCCTGGCCTACCTGTCCGAGCAGGTCACCGGCACCTACGAGTACGTCGAGGGCTGCGCCAAGTCGGTGCAGCGCCTCGCGGACCAGGCCGCCGGGATGAACGTCGACCGGGACACCGTCGGTGAGCACCGCGACGCCGCCGCGGTGATGCTCTCCGTCCTGGAGGAGGCCGAGGCCATGGCCGCCGCCACCGCCGAGCTCTCCACCCTCTTCCAGCAGACCGCCGACGCGCACGAGGCCGACTACGGGCCGGTCGACGACGTGATCGCCGCCAAGGAGGGCGAGCTGGCCGACCGCGAGTTCTACGCCAACCGCTGACCCCACCCGGGGCGGCCGGCACCGCCCCCGCTGAACGGGACGGACCGGCCGCCCCTTCGCACACCCCGCCCCGCCGCTTCCCCGGCGGCACCCGCGAAGGAGAGCCTTCCGATGATGTCCCTCGGCCCGCTGCGCGGGCGCATCGCCGTCGCCCGCGGCTACGTCGGCCGCACCGCCACCCTCGCCACCACGGCGGGACTCGCGGCCGGCGCGCTCACCACCGACCCCCTGCCCTTCGCCGTCACGCTCGGCGGCGCCGGGGCAGCCACCGCCTGGGGGCTGATCTGGTCGGCCACCCTTCCGAGCGGCCGCATCCGCGACGCCGCCACCGCCCTCTACCTCGTGGCCCCCGCCGGCGCGGCCGGACTGCTCGTCACCGAGCGCCTGGTCCACGGCCTGCACTGGTGGGAGCTCGCGCTGGACGCCGCATGGGCGGTGGCCACCTGGAAGGTCCGCCCGGCCCGCATGGCCCGCGTCCTGGCCGGCCGCGAACGCTCCCTCACCCCCGAAGCCGTCCAGCAGGTCCAAGAGCAGCAGGCCCTCGTCCCGGCCGGCTCCACCCACCCGATGTCGATCTGGTGGGCGCAGCGGGTCGCCGTCGAGGGCGGCGTCGCCCCCGGCACCGTGCTGACCGACGTCGAGCGCGCCGGCGAGAAGGCGCTGACCGCCCTGATCCGCGCCGCGGTGCCCGGCACGCCGGTCCCCACGATCTCCATCACCGCCCTGTCCGCGCTCCTGGACTGGGACGAGGAGGAGATCCGCGTCGAGAAGGTGGCCGGCCGCGGCGCCGGGGTGCGGCGCCTGCACATCGGCACCGCCGACCAGGTCGCCCTCGACCCGTACGCGCACTGGGTGAAGAACATCGCCCCCAAGGGCATGCCCGGCACGGTCATCACCGGCGTGCGCATCATCGACACCGACACGAAGGAACTGCACTGACATGGGGCTCATCTACGAGCTGACCGTCCAGGCCCCGCCCGGCGACGTCATCGGCTACGACATGGCCCGCCTCGCCGACGCGATGAACATCAAGGACCCCGCCCGCCTGGCCATCGAGACCCACGGCAGCCGGGGCCTGGTCACCATCTACCCCGAAGACCCGCTCGCCGACGTGATCCTGCCCGACCCCGAGTGCCTGGTCATGGACGCCACCGGCCGGATCTGGGTCGGCCTGCACCACAACGGGCGCCGCACCCGGCTGCGCCTGTACGACCCGAAGGCCGGCTCGGCGCAGCGCATGCTGCTCTTCGGGACCACCGGCGCTGGCAAGTCCACCGGCGGGCAGATCATCCTCGCCGCGATGAAGCGCTCCGGGGTCGGCGTGTTCTACGCCGACCTCAAGGGCGGCCAGTCCGCCCCCGAGGCGCGCGGCAACTGCGACTGGGCGGTCTACACGCAGGAAGGCGCCATCGCGCAGCTGCGGACGTTCTGGAACGTCATGAAGGCCCGCGAGATCCGCTACGCCGCGGCGGGCCGCTCCAAGTTCCTGATGAACCGCCCGGACCCGCTGATGTACATGGTGGTGGACGAGGCGAACCGGCTCCTGGAGAAGGGCGCCCCCTACCGGGACGAGGCGACGTTCTACATCAAGGACATCGGCCGCACCGGCCGGAGCCTGGGCATGGGCATCGCGCTGTTCGCGCAGGCCGGCCACCTCGAGGAGCTCGGCGGCTCCGACACCCTGCGCTCCATGCTCAAGGAGGGCGAGGTCATCCTGCTGCGCTGGACCTCCAACCTCATGCGGCAGCTGGTCTCCGACGGCCTGCTCCCGGCCGGGCAGAAGCTCGCCGCGATCCCCAAGTACGCGGGCGCCGTCGAGCTCGTGTCGCAGTTCGACGACACCGAGGCGGACGAGGACAGGCCCGGCACCCAGGGCAGCGGCTACCACCTCTCCGGCCTGCACCCCACCGCCCGCATGCGGTTCTTCAAGGTCGGCTCCGACGTGCCGACCGAGGGCCTGGACCCCGAGATGCTCGCCCTGTACGGCGACGGTCCGCATGCCGTGCTGGAGAAGGAGTCCTGGCAGGACGCGGGCGAGGCCTACGTCGGGAAGCTGGACGGCATGGAGGCCTACCAGGCCGCGTGCCCGGAGAAGTTCGAGGAATCCGAAACCGGCGGCGGTGGCGGCCGGGGCCGCGGCGGTGGCGGCGGCAACCGGGGCGGTGGCGGCGGCGGGGGCGGGCGAGGTGCGCGCAGCGCGCCGGTCCCCGTCATCCCCGTCTCCGCTCCCGAGCCGCGGACCGCCTCCCGGCTCAACCTCACCGACCGCGTGCTGGCGGTGCTGGAGAGCACCGACGGCGAGGACCTGGACGACCTGGAGGTCCTCGCCGCCGTCAACGCCGACGGCGGCCGCAAGGTCAGCCTCGGCGGCGTCCGCAACGCGCTGACCGGTCTGCGCGGCTGACCAGCGGTCAGTCGTCGCAGAAGTTCTCCGCGTCGCAGTTCCAGCAGAACCAGGACTCGGGGACCTCCACGACGTCGCAGCAGTCGCAGCCCTCGCCGTGTACGCGGTTGTCCGCATCGCAGTTCCAGCAGGCGTAGTGCACGTGCGCCACCACGACCCCCTCTTCTCCCAGCCCCGCACCCCAGTGGTGCGGGGCGCAGCCCGAACCTGACGTACCACCAGGCCGGACCAGCAAACGCCACACCCGGCCCGCTCGTCCGCCCAACCCGTCAACGACCCGCCAGGAGCCAACCGTGGCCGTCACCGTCTCCCTCGCCGTTCTCTTCGGCATCATCACCGCCGTCCTCTACCGGAGCCGCGCGGTCGGCTTCTGGCCCGCCGTGGCCCTCGTGCTGTTCGGCTTCACGCTCTCCTCCACCGGCGTCGGCCCGGCCATCAACCAGCTGCTCACCAATCTGGTCACCGCGCTCAGCAACGCCGCCTCCTGACCCGCAACCCTCCCGGAAGGACACCCCCTGTGAACCCCAGCCGCCCCGCTCGTCCCGCGCGCCTGCGCATCTCCGGCCAGGTCAGCACCATCGACCTGCTCATCGCCGAGGCCTCCCACGACCCGCGCGTGCGGTTCCAGCCCTTCACGGGCACCGCCGAGGACGCCGTCACTTCGCTCGCCGCCCACCGGGCGCTGATGGAGCTGCGCCTGCGCAGGGCGCTGCCCGCCGCGCCCCGGCGCTGCGAGCTGCCGTCCGGCCCGGCCCGCGTCGACCTGGTCGCCCTGGACGAGGCCGCGTACCTGATCGGCAAATCCCGCACCGGCAAGCAGTCCCCCGAGACGGCCCGCCTCTTCCGCCAGATCATCGCCGCTGGCCGCACCACCCGCATCAACGACTGACCGCCATCGGCCCCGACCGTGCCCGCCGCCCCACCTGGAGCGGCGGGCACGGCCGTCTGCCGAGCAGTAGCCGCCTTGCTCCCGGCCTCTCCGGGGGCCGCCGGACCCCGCCCGCCAACCGGGCCGGGCCCGGCGGCCCCAGAAGGCGCCGCGGCGCCCCCGCACCGCCCACCCGCTTTCCCTGAAGGAGACCACCGTGCCCGGCACCGACACCCCCTCGAACGTGATCCTCCTGGAGCGCGGCTACGCCCCGACGACCATGGACGGCCAGCTCGTCGCCGTGCCGTTGAGCGCGGACTGCGGCGACGCCACGTGCGTGCCCGCGATCGTCGACGGCCAGGCCACCGCCGTCCCGGTCTTCGACATCTCCGCCCACCTGGACGCCATGAACAAGCGGCTGGCCGAGCACCGCCAGGCCGTCGCCGCCATGAGCCCCGCCCCGGCCCTCGCGCCGGTGGCCGACACGGCCGCCGAGCAGGGCCTGCCGCTGGCGGTCCGCCAGTACGTCCTCTACGGCTCCATCGCCTCCCTGGCGGCCGGCGGGGCGGTGTGGATGCTCGGCGCCGCCGTCGCCGAGGTCGCCCCGCACGCCGACCAGCTCGGCGACCTCCTCAAGTGGGCCGCCGTCCTCGTCGCCGCCGTGGTGCTCGGCGTGGCCGGCCTGCTCGGCAAGCTCCGCTCCGTCACCGCCGGGGCGAAGGGCGCGTCCGCGACGGCCAGCGGCGACGGAGCCAGCGCGACCGGCACCGTCCTGGCGCTGGTCCACCGCACCCACACCACGACCATCGGCAAGCAGTCCGCCGGCTGGCGCGGGGTCATCAACAACCACAACGGCTGAGCCGGTCACCAACCCGATCGGCTACTTCGCACCACACCGCCGGGCCGGCCGCACGACGCGGTCCGCCCTTCTACCGCACCACCACCCAGAACAGGAATCCTGCCGTGAACCAGCCCACCTCCCCGTTCGGACAGCACCAGCCCGGCCCCTCCTCCGACGAGCAGCAGGGCGACACGCTGCGCGAGGCCGCCGCCCGCAAGTTCCGCACCGCCACCGCCCCCGGCGGCTGGCTCGACCAGCGCCGCCGCGACCTGGTGAACGCCATCGACGACTGGGACGACGCCGAGCCCTGGGTCCGCGTCCTCACCTACACCGTGGCCCTCGCGCTCGGCGTCCTGGTCGTCGGAACCGCCGGCGGCGTCATCCTCCAGGCCACGGCCGCCGTCATCGGCGCCGTCCACCTGCCCGAGCAGCTCCCCGGCAGCGGCCTGGCCGCCACCATCACCCGCCCCGTCCACGCCTACCTCGCGGCACACACGCCCGCACCGCTCACCGCAGCCGCCGCGTACGGCACGTGGAAGACCTTCGGCTTCGCCGCCGGGGCCTTCGCCTGCTTCTCCCAGGCCGCGACCTGGCGCCTGGCCTGGACCGCCTGGTCGATCGCCACCGTCGCCATGGTCTGGAGCGGCACCGACCCCGCCGGCCGCACGGTCGCCGTCGGCATCACCGCGGCCGCCCTCGCCACCGCCTCCGCCCTCGCCCTGCGCGGCATCACCTTCAGCCTGCGCCCGCTGGTGATCAACCGGACCGAAGTCCAGCCGCAGATCACCGTCCAGGCCCCCGCGCCCAAGCCCTCCCCCGCAACGGCCCGACTCACGTCGCTGCCGAACCCCTCCGGCCCGTTCGACCAGCGCCACTGACCCGCCCCGGGTGGCGGCCCGCCGGCCGCCACCCCACCACCTGCCCCGCACCGCCGACAGGAAGGCACCACCACCGATGAGCTGGGCGATATCCCGCGAAGCCCGCATCGCAGCACTCTACGAACGGCTCCACCACCGCTCCGCCATCCTGGCCGGCCTCACCCCCGGCAGCTCCTCCCACGCGGGCATCCAGGCCGAATGCGACGCCATCCACGCCGAGATCCGGCGCCTGGAAGGCGCCGTCGGCATCTCCCCCAAGGCCGTCCTGGTCACCATCGGCCTCGTCCTGCTGATCGCCTGGAGCCTGCTCCACCACTGACGACCGGGCACTGACGCTGCCCACCACCGCGCCCCGCCCCCGAGCCAGCCAGGCCCGGCGGTGGGGCGCCGTGGTGCGCGGCGCGGCCGCCCGGCCGACACCGCCACCAGGGAGTGACCATGCCCAAGACCGCCACCGCCACCCCGACCTTCGCCAGCCTGGCCCAGCGCCACGGCCGCGACCTCGCCTACATCGCCCGCCAGCACACCAACTCCACCGTCCCCGACGACCCGACCAGCATCGACGCCACCGCGCTGATCGAGCTCGTGAACGACGCCGCCTCCTTCCTCGAGCTGGCCCGCCACGACCAGGACGCCGAGACGCTCGAATCCGCCGCCCTGCTGCTCACCGAGGCCCACAACGCCGACGACGTCGACCAGCCCGCCCTGCTGCGCCGTGCCGCGCGCCACCTGAGCGACAGCTACGACATGGCCTGCGAACTCGCCGACGAACTCGGCGACGACCACGACTTCTGACCAGCCGCCCCGGCCGGGACCGCCCCCACGGTCCCAGCCTCTCCCCTGCCCACTGACCAGCCAACCGAGAGGCAACCGTGCCCGACTTCGACGTCAAGGTGATCAACACCGACGACTACCCGCTGATCATCACCGTCGACAAGAACAGCGTCGCCAACGTCCACGGCAGGATCCCGGCCGCCACCGTGGCCGGCATCCTGCGCCACCTCGCCGACCACTTCGAGCAGCAGGCCACCGACTGACCCCGGGAGACCAGCAGTGCGCGCGATCGACCTCGACCCGACCGGCGAGCACCACGGCATCCCGACCTTCCCCTGGAAGTTCGGCCCCGAGAAGGAGCGGCTGGCCACCCGCCGCCAACTGCGCGAGATGGGCCTTCGGCCCGGGGGCCAAGCCGTTGCCGCTCAGGTTGTTTGCCGGGGCGGCAAGCGGGTCGGCCACCTCTTCCCGGTCGCTGGCGCCAAGCCGGTGCGGCCGATGACCCCGGCCCGCGCCCGCGCCCTCGCCGCCGCGATGAAGGCCCGGATGACATGCCCGGTCTGCAAAGTCACCTACGACTTCTGCCTGCCGCTGCGCTCACTCGGCTCCTGCCTGCCGTGCAGCGAACTGTCCGACGAGGAACGCGAGCAGCTCGCCGCACTCGCCGCCGCCTGACGATCCCCCGTTCCACCGGGCCGTGACGCTGCCCACCACCGCGCCCCACTCACCAGCCAGCCAGGCCGGGGAAGCGGAGCGCCGTGGTGAGCGGCGCGGCCGCCCGGCCGAACCTTCAGCAACGGACGGAGAACCACCGTGACCGCCACCGACCGCGCCGCCCGCTTCGCCACCGCCTACGCCCTCCTGCGCGCCGCTGGGGCGATCGGTGACATGTGGGTCCAGACCGACACCTGTGCCCGGATCAAGGGCGCCACCGACACCAACCCCGTCATCGACCGCGACGAGCAGGCCGGCACCGAGACCGTGCACGGTACCCGCGAAGGCCAGCTCGCCTGCCTCCACCACTGTGCGACCTACACCGCCACCCAGGCCGGCGCCCTCCTGATCGGCTCGCGCCTGCTGGGCCTGCGCCTGAATCCGGGCCGCGTCGCCGCCGCCCTGGCCCTGTCGTTCGCCACCCACTACGTCGCGGACAGGCGCCGGCCCCTGGCCCGCCTTGCCGAGGCCACCGGCAAGAAGGCCTTCTACGAGCGCCTGTCCCCGATTTGCGGGTCCTTTGAGCTCGACCAGGCGTTCCACCACGGCTGTGAAACGGCCGCTGCTCTCCTTCTCGCCCGCTGACTTCGTCCCGGCGCTGACGCTGCCCACTACCACGCCCCGCCGCCCGTGCCGACCAGGCCCGGGGGCGGGGCGCCGTGGTGCGCGGCGCGGCCGCCCGGCCGACACTCGCCGCCTCCTGGAGGTCCCGTGAACCGCCTGCTCCGTCTCCTGCCCGCCCGCCTGGTGCGCCGCCTCGGCTACGAGCTCGCCCTGCACGACCCGGCCGCCCTGGCCGCCGCCCTGGAGGCCAACCTCGATGCCGCCCGCGCCGGGCAGGAGACCGAGACCCGAACCGCCCTGAGCAAGCTGACCTCGCCGCTGGAGTTCCAGCCCGGCCTGGTCGACCTGCACCAGGAGAGCGCCGACATCGCCGTCTACCTGTACGGCCTCGCGGCCGCCGCCGAGACCAACCTCCACCTCCACGACCCCGCCCAGCGCGCCCTCTACCGGGCGCTGCTGGACACCGTCCGCGCGGCCGAGGAACTCCGCTCCCGCGTGGCCGCCGCCGCCTCCCTCGCCCTGCCCGCCGACGAGAGCACCGCCGAGCTCCAGTACCGCTGACCGTCCGTCCGGGCCCTCGCCCTGCCCACCACCGCGCCCCGCCCGCCCCGCCCGCCAGGCGCGGTGGGCGGGTGTCGTGGTGCGCGGCGCGGCTGTCCGGCCCACACCCGAACCCGGAGGCACCCATGAAGCACGGCACCGCTCATCTGCTCGGCCCGGTCGAACCGGGCGACCTGGTCGTGATGATCGGTTGTTCGGCGAGCGGCAAGTCGAGCCTGCTCGCCGCCGTCCCCGAGCACCAGATCGTCAGCCTGGACCGGCTGCGCGCCGTCGCCTCCGAGCCCGGCGACCAGGACAGCACCGCCGACGCGGTCCTGCTCCAGCACCAGATCCTCGGCATGCGCCTGCGCCGGGCCAGAACGTCGATCGTGGACAACACCTCGGTCGAGCAACTGCACCGCCTGCAGCTGGTGGAGCTGGCACACCAACACGGCCGCCGGTGCAGCGCGGCGTGGGTGGACGCTCCGCTGCCGACCTGCCTGGCCCGCAACGCCCTGCGCCCGGACCACGAGCGCGTGCCCGAGGACGTCCTGCGCTGGCAGCACGCGATGGCCCGCGCCGCCCGCCTCACGCTGCCCGACGAGGGCTTCGACGAGATCCGGCACCACCGCACCGCCTGACCAACACCAGCGACCAACCCGGAAGGGAATCCCCGATGAGCACCAGCACCACCTGGGCCACCGCCTGGCCCGAGGACGTCCTCGCCCGCTACCTGACCGTCGGCGGCGCCCACGTCGACCTGCTGAGGCACAAGTTCCGTACCCGCTACACCCCGCAGGGCCGTCCCTTCGTCAGCGACCAGTGGCGCGAGGTCGACGGCTTCATCTGGCAGTGCCGGGGATGCGACACCCGGGGCGGGGTGGGCGTCTTCGACGACCAGTACCTGCCGAACGAGCGGAAGCAGGCCAACGAGGACGCGAACAGCCACGCCGCCGCCTGCCGCTCGATGGCCCGCCCTGTCCACTGAAGCACCGGAGTTCTCCGGGCCGTGACGCTGCCCGCCACCGCGCCCCGCCGCCGAGCCGTCCAGGCCCGGGGGCGGGGCGCCGTGGCGAGCGGCGCGGCCGCCCGGCCGGACCCACTCCTTGTGATCGGAGAACCGTGGCACCCGAACCCAGCGCCACCCCCGAGTCCTGCGACCGCCGACTGCTGCGGCTGGAGCGGATCGACTCCCCGCTGATCGCCCAGCTCGCCGCCGCGATCGGCCACCTGCGCACCGCCGGCGAGCACACCGACCCCGAACAGAACCTCGCCCACTACCCCGGCCGCACCGGCCGGGACCTGACGAGCTGGGTCGGCGGCAACGTCCAGATGATCGCCGAGCTCCTCGTTCCGCTGATCGCCCCGCACACCCGCGTGGAGATCACCAGCTACGGCGTCCTCCACCAGGACCCGCCGCCCGGTGACGCCCTGACGCTCGACCTGACCACCGCGCTGCGCAATCCCCCGGAGGACCCGGCGGTCCGCGAGGTGATGATCGCCTCCACCGGGCTGGACCAGGTCGTCTACGACTACGTGCTCGCCACCCCCGGTGCCGTCGAGATCGCCGAGCGCACCGTGCTGCGCGTCCTGGCCCAGGCCACCGCCCTGCCCGGCCAGCCGGTCGCCCTGCACGTCTACTGCCGCGGGGGCCGCCACCGCAGTGTCAGCCTGGCCCGCAAGGTCGGCGAACTCTGCCAGGCGCTGGGCGCGAGCGTGAGCGTGACGCACCGCCACGTCCACCTGCCCGTCGTGGAGAACGCCCGATGACCGCCCCCACCTCCGGTCCGGTCGGTGGCGGGTGCGTGTTCTGCGCGGTCAGCGCGGGCCTGGCTCCCGCCCAGGTCGTGCGCCGCTGGCCGGAGACGCTCGCCATCGTCCCGCTGAACCCGGTCACCGACGGGCACGTCCTCGTCCTGCCGACCCGCCACGTCCCCGACGCGGCCTTCGACCCGGTCGTCACCGGCCTGACGATGCGCCGCGCCGCCGAACTCGCGCAGAGCGCCGGCGCGGCGAACCTCATCACGAGCATCGGCACCGAGGCCACGCAGAGCGTCCGGCACCTTCACATCCACCTCGTCCCCCGCCGCGCTCACGACGGCCTCGCCCTGCCCTGGACCGCGGCCGCGCCCGTCGCCGCCGGGACGCAGGCCGTCAGCGACGACCCCACCGGCGCCTGGATCGGAGAAGCATGAAGCGCACCATCCTCCTGACCGCTGCGGCCGGCACCGCGCTGGCCGCAGCGGGGATCGCCCTGCACCTGCGGCGCCCCGCCACCACCAGGCCGGCCTTGGACGAGACCGCGGAGCGGTGGGGCGAGCTGCCCTGCCCGCCGCTGCGCGAGGGCGTCGGCCACTTGCACGACTGGCTCGCTTCCGGTGACTGGACGGACCCCGCCGACGTCCTCCAGGCCCTCCAGGAGCAGGCCCCGGCCCACTTGCTCGGCGACCTGGTCCGCGACCTGGCCGCCGACCTGCGCGCCGCCGGCCACCTCGGGGTCGCTCTCCAGATGGACGAGGCCGAGCAGCTGCTGAGCCGGGCCGCCGACGTCCTCGGCGAGGTCGACTACGCCGACGACGGATCCCCGTGCCCGGACGAGCCGCACGACGCGAACTGCGTCGGCGGGTGCGGCGGCACCGGGATGGTGATGGAGACCATGACCTGGGACGACCAGGGCGACGGCATCTTCGTCCCGGTCCATCAGGAGCCCGTCGACTGCCCGGTCGGCCGCCACCACTACGTCCACGGCGAGAACTGCGAGTGCGGCGGCAGCGGCTTCACCTTCGAGGGCGGCTACCGGCACCGCTGCCTCGCCAGCCTGCCGCCGGCGCCCCGCCTGCTGCCGGATGACGACCCCTGGGCCAGCGTCGTGCCGTACGTCGGCGCGGACGACCGCCCGTTCTGAACCTCCCGCACGGCACAGCGGCCCGCCTGATCGATCAGGCGGGCCGCGGCCTTCCCGGGCACGGCCGACCCTGCCTCTCACAGCCGACCGGCCGCACCCGGGCCATCCCTCCGACACGAGATCAGAAGGACACCCCAGTATGACGACCGCCTTCCTCCCCCTCTCCTCCCCTGCCCTCGCGTCCGAGCAGCGTCGCCAGGCCGCCGCCGCGATCCGCACCATCGGCCGCCTCGCCCCCCGCCCGCACCGCTGCGGCTACGCCTGCTCCAGCTGCGAGGTGGCCTGGGCCGGGCCCGAGGCCGACTGCTGGTCGTGCGGGCGGCCCGCCGACCACGCCCGCAACGACACCTCGCTGCTCCACCGGCTCCTGATCGCCCCCGTCACCGCGCGGAAGGCGGGACCGCGATGACCGCTCCCGTGCTGCCCGAGGACCTCGACCGGCGCCTGGCCGCCGAACTCGTCCCCCAGTGCCCCGCCCCGCCGGCCCGCCGCCGCACCGCGAGCACGACCACGTCGGCGATGCCGCCGGTCGCCGACCCCCGAGCCGCCGAGCACCGCGCCGAACTCCTGGCCGCCCTGCGCACCACCACCCCGAGGAGGACCGCAGCATGAGCACCGACCCCCACGGCCACACCGTGCCGCTGGACCTGATCCTCGGCCCGCACCTGGCCGGCGCCGTCATCCGCCGCGCCGCCAACACCCTCCAGCACGACGACCTGCTGCCCGAGCCGGTCGCGCTGCGCCTGGCCTGCGAGCGCGCCACCGACGGCGACCCGCTCATCCTGGCCGCGCCCGGCCAGATCTGGGAGCTGCGCGCCGACGTCGACCCCGACGACGCCCCCGCCCGCCGCCTGGCCGTCCACCTGCGCCTGGCCAGCCCGCCGCGCGTCTACGTCTCCGACCCGGACGACCCGGCCGGCGACGACGCCGAGATCGACGAACTGCTCCTCGATGTCCTGCACCTCTACACCCTGGCGTCCTGGGACGTCCGGTTCCTCGTCGCGCCGACCGCGATCGGCTGACCGATGCCCAGCGACACCGCTAACCCGGCGACCGTCCTGATCGCCGCCGAGAGCATCGATCTTTCCCCCACCACGACCCGGCAGAACACCGACGCCGCCGTGCGTACCGCCCGCAGCGCCCGCGACGAGGAGGACCTGGTCCAGCTCCTCGACGCCCTCGACCTGCCCCACGGCGGCGACGACCTCGCTCGGCTCCTGCCGCACCTCGCCACCACCCCGGCCCGCGCCGCCGCCGGCCGCCTCGACCAGCCCTCCGGAGGAAGTCCCGTGTCCGACACCCTCAGCAGCTCCCCGGCCATCCGCCCCGAGCAGGCCGACGTCCTGGCGAACCTCGACCCGATGACCCGCGAAGTCGCCCTGTCCATGCGCGCCAAGGGCGACAGCCCGCTGAAGATCCTGGCCGCCACCGGCCTGGACGAGAGTGACCTCCAGCGCCTCATCGCCCAGCACCCCGACGCCGCCCGCGCCGCCGAGCAGCAGGCCTCGCCCTACGGCAGCACCGTGGACGAGCTCCTCGCCTGGGCCGACCAGCACCCGCAGACGAAGATCCGCCGCCTCGCCGAGCAGACCCGCGAGTCGCTGGACAAGCTCCTTTCGCAGCGCGCCAGCGACCAGGCCGTCGCGAAGCACGAGGCCGAGGTCGCCGCCCTCAAGGCCCGGCTGCAGCGCGCCGAGCAGGCCCTGCGCGACGCCAAGGCCGGCAAGCCCACCGCCACCGCCCGCACCGCCAGGACGACCGGACCGGCGAGCGGGGCCGACCTGGCGCAGCCCGCCGACAAGGCCACCCGCGACACGATCCGCGCCTGGGCCACCCAGCAGGGCCACACCGTCGCCGACCGCGGCGTCATCCCCCAGGCCGTCCTGCGCGCCTGGTACGACGCGCACCCCCACTCGCTCGCCCAGGCCGGCTGACCATGGCCGCCCGCCCGCGCACCACGCCGGGCGACACCGCCGGTGCGGGCAGGGTCACCCTGCTGCGCACCGGCGGCGGCGCCGGACCCGACTGGGGCGCCTACGCCCTGCTCTACACCACCCGGCCCGCAGACGGAGGCCTCACCGAGGCCGTGATCGGCTACTGCGCACCGGACGCCGACCTGCTCGACCCCGCCTGGGGCCTGCACGAACAGCGCCCGTACGGACCGGCCGGCACCGCTCGCCGCCCGCTGGGCGAGTACGCGGCCGCGGCAAACCCGCCCCGGGGCCGGGGCGAGTCCCCCGGCGCCTACGGCCAGCGCATAGCGCTGTTCCTGCTGCGGATCGCCAGCGCGAGCCGCCTCGTCCCCTCCCCGCGCATCGCCGACCTCCCCTGGGCCTCCTGGGCGCTGGCCACCGAACAGCACGTCGTCCTCGCCCCGGACCCGGACCACCCCGGCCGGGGCTGGGCCGGCCACCACCAGGTCCGCATCGGACGCCTCCTCACCCTCCAGCCCAAGCAGCCCTGAACCAGACGGCGGCCCCACCCGGGGCCGCCGTTTCCCGTCGCGCACCCGGAAGGGAGCAGCACCGCCATGACCACCGCCACCGCCCTGATCGCCCGCGCCGAGGCCAGCCTCGACCGCTACCAGCACGCCCTTGGCTCCGAGGACACCGACGCCGCCCGCGCCCTGCACCGTGACCTGCTCGCCCTGCTGCCCGCCGCCCGGGTGCTGCTCGCCGAACGCGACGACCTCGCCCGGCACCTGGAGGTCGCACGCCGCGACCCGCTCACCGACCTGCCCGCCCGCGCCGCCTTCACCACCGCCGCCGAACAGCTGCTCGCCACCGCCGCCGCGCCCGCGGTGCTGATGGTGGACCTGGTCGACTTCAAGGCCGTCAACGACACCCACGGCCACGAGGCGGGCGACGCGGTCCTCGCCGCCACCGGCCGTCGCCTCACCGGCTGGGCCGGGGCGGCCGCCGTCGTCGGCCGGCTCGGCGGCGACGAGTTCGCCGCCGTCCTCGACACCGACCCCGCCGCCCTGCCCGGACGACTCGCAGCCCTGCGCCGGGTCCTCGAACAGCCCGTCGACCACCACGGCCGCCAGCTCACCGTCGGCGCATCCCTCGGCACAGCCACCCTCGCCGACCACCCCACCCGGGAGCTCTCCACCCTCCTCCACGCCGCCGACCTCGCCATGTACGCCGACAAGGGCCGCGGCCGACGCGGCCGACGCCGCACCTTCACCGCCGCGGCCTGACCTAGGAAGGGATCCACCCCGATGCCCCGCACGACCATGCCCATCACCGGCATCCACGCCGACGGCACTCCCTGCACGCACCAGGTCAACCAGCGCACCGGCCGCCCCAAGGACCCGAACAGCGACTGCACCGGCCGCACCGGCTACGGCGCCACCTGCTCCGCCTGCAACGAGACCGTCACCAACTACCTCAAGCTCTTGGTCGCCCCCGAGGTCACCAAGCACCTGCGCCAGCACACCAACTGACCCTAGAAGGGCCCGCCTCCCCGGCGTCGGAAGCCGGAGGAGGCGGGCCCTTTTGCTTTTGTGGACCCCGACGCTAAGGCCTGATTACTGGCCAGGGGCCGGGTGCAAAAATTTTGCACCCCAGCGGGCGACGTGGGGGACGCGGTTGTCGATCCCGGCGGGAGGCCCGGTTAGGGTCACGGGCTATGGCACTCACACCGGCCGCGGCGATGACAGTAACCGCGATGATCAACCAGAAGGGCGGCGTCGGCAAGACGACCGACACCCTCAACCTCGGCGGCGCGCTCGCCGAGTACGGGCGCCGTGTCCTGCTGATCGACTTCGACCCGCAGGGCAACCTCTCCACCGCGCTCAAGGTCGAGCACCTGGACGAGGACGCGCCGAACAGCCTCCCCAAACTGATGATCGGCGGCGGCGACATCCGCGACGCCATCATCCACCCCCTGCCGGGCATCGACCTCATCCCGGCCTCTCTCGACATGTTCTTCCTGCCGGGCCGGCTGCGTGAGCAGAAGATGGGCGAGCTGCGCCTCCAGCGGCTCCTGGCCCAGATCGAGGGCGAGTACGACCACGTCCTCCTCGACTGCCGTCCGGCGATCGACGACGACACCGACGCCGCCCTGGCTGCCGCGACCGACGCCGTCATCCCGATGGACGTCGACACGTTCAGCATCAGGGCCGTCCACTTGCTCCTCGCGCAGGCCGCCAAGACGATGAACGCCCTCGGCCGCAAGCCGATGGACTACCGAGGCATCGTCATCAACCGCATCGACCGCCCGTTCTCCGACTTCAACCAGTCCGTCTACGACGCCCTGTTCACCCTGCCCGTTCCGGTGAAGGGCGAGGTCCCGGTCCGCTCGAAGATCGCCGAAGCGCGTGAGATCGGCGGACAGCCCGTGTGCATGTACGCCCCGAAGGACGAGGCCGCGAAGATCTTCCGCAACATGATCGTCTCCCTCGGATTCGTGGAGGCCGCAGCGTGAGCGGTAAGACCCGAGAGCGCAAGAAGTTCGTCATCGACACCAGCGTGGGCACGAGCGTCGAGAAGCTGGCCACCGCCATGTCCTCCGACCAGGAGGCGCTCAAGCAGGAGATGGAAGACAACCGGGTAGACGGGATTCCCGCACCCGTCGACTTCAGCAAGCTCACCGGCACCGACGCCGACAAGCTCAAGCAGCTGGAGGAGATGGTCCACACCGCCGACCAGCGCCTGGACGGCGAAATCCAGTCCGCCCAGACTCGCTACGTCATCGTGGTCGGCAGCATCCTGCGGCACATCGACGAGAACAACCTCACCGCGAAGGCGTCGACCGGCCTCACCTTCGCCCAGTACGTCTGGGACCGGTTCCGCATCCGGTACCGCCGCGCCCGGCAGCTCATCGAGGCCGCGCCGATCGTCTCCGAAGTCGTGGCCGCCAAGGTGTTGCCCTCCCCGAACGAATCGCAGGCCCTGGCCATCGCCGGCTTCCTGCACACCCGCGGCCCCGATGTCGCGCGCCAGGTCGTCGGCTCGATCGAGAAGGCCGGCCAGAAGGTCACCGCCGAACGGCTCACGGAAGCGATCAACGCCTACGAGCTCTCCCTGATCCCATCCCAGCCCCAGCTGGAGAGAGCTGCTACCCCCGCCGACGGCGAGAAGCCGTCGAACGGCGAACAGCAGACCAACGAGGAGAAGGACGACCACGAGATCCTCGAAGGGGAACTCGTCGTCGAGCCGCTGACGGCCAAGGAACTACGCCAGGCAGTCTCCCGGCGCTCGCTCGACCTCGCCAACGCGCTCGGCCGGGGCCGCTTCACCCCAGGGGAGATCCAGCGGATCCTCGCGGAGGCCTTCATCGACAGCAGTGACCCCGCCGTCTACAAGGCCGTTCTCCGCCGACTGCGGAACGCCGACTGACCGGCGCGGAGCCGACGGACAGTAAGAAGGGCGCCCGGCCAATTGTGGTGGCCGGGCGCCCTCTTGCGTACTCAGCGCACCCTACCCGAGCCATCGGACAGCCGTGTCCGGGCATCATCAGATCATGACTCCTTCGCCTGATGAGATCGAAGCCGCCCGCACCCCCGCTGGCGGTTGGACCAGGGCGCAGCTCGCGGCCTGGGGCGTGCCGTGGCCGCCGCCCAAGGGCTGGAAGCAAGAGCTTGCCGAACGCTGGGAGGCGGAGCAGGCCGCGGCTGGCTGATCCCGTACGCAGCCTTCATCGGGGCACCCGGTCAACCGGCCGCGCTGCACCGGCGGCCTGATCGCAGACGGGAAGATCCGGCCGCCTGACTGCGCACCGGGCCCGAGGCGGCAGGCTCTCCTCGGGACCGCCCGGCCGGTGCGTGCGCCCGGCTGCGCCCGCGCACTCTTGACGGCGCGTCAGCCGGGCGGAACGGTGGAGGCGCAAGGATCCGCAACCGGCTTGGCACAAGGAGCGGTCATGGCACTACGGTTCAGGGGCATCGACCCGGACACGCCGAACGGTGGGTCTCCGACCATCTGGTTGGAGGACGAGAAGGCGGAGATCGTCGTTCAGGGTTGGCTGCCCGACATGGAGATGTACCGCGTGATCAGTGAGACCGAGTGGGTGGAGGGCCACGCCACCGGCGTCCCGGACCACGAGGGCGTCGTCCGGATCCCGGTCCGGATGATCCCGTTCCTGCGAAAGGTGTGCGATGAAGCCGAGCGTGCCGGACTTTGGCGCCCTGCTGAGGAAGGCTGAGCGCTCCGCCTGCCACCTGGAGATGCGCGACTCCTACATGGACGACCCCGTCTTCGCCGACTGGCGCGCCGGCCTTCCGGTCGATCGGCCCGAGGCGTACGACCTGCCCGACGAGTACACCGCCTGGGCGGCCCTGGTGCGGGAGACCGTCGGGCGTGGGGTGGTAATGCGCCGGGCCCGCATCGTCTCGGAACCGGTCACCGCCTACATCCGGTGGGAGCACGCGATCACCGAGCGGCACAACATCGCGCTCGGCGAACAGGTCCGCTGGCTGCCCCGCTCGAAGGCCTCCGACCTCGCCCTGCCGGGCAACGACCTGTGGCTGGTGGACGAGCGCCTGGTCCTCTTCCACTGGTTCACCGGTGACGGCGAGTGGGCCGGCCACGAGACCACCGAGGACCCGGCCGTGGTCAAGATGGTGACCGGCGCCTTCGAGGCGGTCTGGGAACGGGCCGTCCCGCACGCCCAGTACACCGTCTGACCAACCGTCCACCACCACCCCCAGCGGGCAGCCAGCACCATGCCGTCGTCACCGTCGTCCAGCGTCATCGAAGCGCGCAAGGCCCTCGCCGCCCGCCTGGTCGGCCTGCGCAAGGACGCAGGCCTGACCGGCGACGAGCTGTCCGCCCGCTGCGGGTGGCACCCGGCGAAGACCTCCCGGATCCAGAGCGGCAAGTCCGCCCCCTCCGAGGACGACCTGCGCGCCTGGTGCACCGCCTGCGGCGCCGACGACCAGGTCCCCGAGCTGATCGCCGCCGCCCGCGCGGTCGACTCCATGTACACCGAGTGGCGCCGCATGGAACGCAACGGGCTGCGCGCCGCCCAGGAGTCCGTCGCCGCCCTCTACCGCCGCACTCACCTGTTCCGCGTCTACGCCAGCCGCGTCATGCCCGGCATGGTGCAGACCCCCGAGTACACCACCGCCGTGCTGCGCTCGATCCAGCGCGCCCGCGTCGAGGTCGACGACGTCGCCGACGCCGTGGAGGCCCGACTGGAGCGCCAGCGGATGCTGTTCTCCGGCCGGCACCGCTTCGGCCTGCTCATCGAGGAGTGGGTGCTGCGCGCCGCGGTGTGCGACCCGGAGACGATGGCCGCCCAGCTCGGCCACCTGCTCGCCGTCTCAGCCAGCCCGTTCGTCAGCGTCGGCGTCATCCCGACCGGGCCCGACCGCCCGCACCTGCCGGTCGAGGACTTCTACCTGTTCGACGAGGCCGAGGTGGCCGTCGAGCTGACCTCCGGCTACCTGCGGATCACCCAGCCACGCGAGATCGCCGACTACGTCCGCACCTTCACCGACCTGGCCGCCATGGCCGTCCACGGGGCCGGGGCCCGTCAGCTGATCACCGCGGCCATAGCCACTCTTGGGTGACTTCGCGCAAGAAGGCGCAACCTCGTTGAGGACCCAGCTGTGCACTCCCTACCGTCGAACCGTCGCCCGCCGTGACGGACCGGACACCCGGCCCCCGGCGGGCGTGCCGGGACCGCTGCGCCCGCCCGCCCCCCGTCGGGTGGGCGCAGCCGTCGCCGCCGACGAGAGAGCGGAGAACCGCCGTGGCCGCGCACCGCATACCCCGCCCACCGGCCACGGCCGCGCCCGGGCAGCGCCGGCGGGTGCGGGGTTCACGGTGACCACGACCGTCGAGACGCCGACGCTTCCCCCCGTTGCCGACTTCGCCAGGGCGCTGCTGCCGTACGAGCCGCAGTCCGCCTCGGCGGCCCGGCGCCTGGTGCGCACCACGCTGCGCGCCTGGGGACTGGACGACCTGGTCGAGGCCGGCGAACTCATCGTCAGCGAGCTGGCGGGCAACGCGGCGATGACCGGCTGCCGACAGAAGATGACGGTCACCGTCGAGCGGATCACCGAGCGGTGCGTGCGGATCAGCGTCCGCGACGGCTCCCGCAGCCTGCCCTGCGTGATCGACGCCGGCCCCGCAGCCGTGTCCGGTCGCGGGATGGCCCTGGTCCACCACCTCACCGGCGGGCACTGGGGCGTGACGCCGGAGCCGTTCGGCAAGACCGTCCACGCGGATCTGCGCACTCGCGCTCCCGGCCCGGCGTAGCCCGCGCGGGCCGGGCCGGCCCTCTACTCCTCCCGGGCCCCGGGAGGGCACCATCACAGCGACGGAAGGAGCTCGGCATGGACCACGACGGAGGCCACGGCGGCGGAGGCTCGGGCGGCGGTGGCGGCGAGGGGGACGGGCACCCGGGCACCCCGTGGACGCCGCCCTCGGACCCGCCGAACCCCGACGGCAGCACGCCGCCCGGTGACGGAGGCCACCGCAAGTGACCAGCACCGCGCAGAAGGAGGGCCGCCCCTTCCCGGGGCGGCCCGCCCGCACGTGGGACGCGGCCTTCACCGCGGTTCCCCGCTCCCTGTTCCTGCCCGACTTGATGTGGGCGCACGACCTGGCCACCAACACCAGCCGAGCCGTCAGCAGGACTGCCGACCCGGACGGCTGGGCGGCGGCCGCCGCGGCCGACATCCCGATCGTCACGCAGTGGGACGACGGCCGGCACCACGGAGAGCAGCCCGGCAGCGTGCCGACCAGCTCGGCCTCCCAGCCCTCGGTGGTCGCCGCGATGCTGGAGCACCTGGACGTCGAGGCCGGGCAGCGCGTCCTCGAGGTCGGCACCGGCACGGGGTGGAACAGCGCGCTCCTGTCCCACCGGCTCGGCGACGCCAACGTGGTCACCGTCGAGATCGACCCCGACGTCACCGCCCGGGCCCGCACCGCCCTGCACGAGGCCGGCTACCGGCCCACCGTGGTCTGCGGTGACGGCGCCGCCGGCTGGCCGCCCGGCGCCCCGTACGACCGGATCGTGGCCACCTGCGCGCTGCGCGAGGTCCCCCACGCCTGGATCCGCCAGGCCCGCCCCGGCGCCCTCATCCTCACCCCCTGGGGCACCCACTACAGCAACCTCGACGCCCTGCTGCGCCTGGAGGTGGACGACGACGGCGCGACTGCGTCGGGCCGCTTTCTGGAGCCGGTGGAGTTCATGAAGCTGCGCTCCCAGCGCCTCACCTGGCCCGAGCCGCCCGGAGGCGGCGGTACCCTCGCCGAGGGCAGCACGACGACCACGCCGCCCGATCACGGCCGGCATGCCGCCTTCACCTTCCTGATGGGGCTGCTCCTGGACGGCGTCACGCACGCGGTCCAGCCGTACGACGACGGCGCCCGCACCCTGTGGCTGTACTCGCTGACCGAACCGGCCTGGTCGGCGACGACGTTCCGCGACGGCGAGCGCGAGCACCAGGTGCGCCAGTACGGAGCCCGGCGGCTGTGGGAGGAGTTCGAGACCGCCTACGCCTGGTGGACCGCAGCGGGCCAGCCGGGCCTTGCCCGGTTCGGCCTCACCGTCACCCCGGACGGGCAGCGCCTGTGGCTGGACGACCCCGCCCAGCTCCTGCCACGCTGACCGCACCCCCACCCAGCGAGACGAGAGGGGACCGGGCCGTGGAGGACGAGCCGCTGAGCGAGTGGGCCGCGCGCCGCAACCGGCGCCTGCGCCCGGTCGGAGCGCGACGGGTCGTCACCACGGCCGCCGCGCACATCGACCCCACCGCCCCGCGGCTGCTGCAGGAGTGGGACGGGCACGGCTGGGTGGCGGTGGCGCTCACCGACGAAGCACCGACAACCGCGGTGGCGACCGGCTCCGGCCGCCACCGCCGGCCCTGACTATCGCCGACGGACCGCGCCGCATCCGCCGCCCGACCGTGCCCGTCGCGTCGTCCGCTCGTTGACCCTGCCGAGCGTCCCGACCAGGGCGCGCGGTTGCACCTGCTCCACACCGCCCGGCTCGTACACCCCCACGGGCCGGGCGCCGCAGCGTTGCCGCTTCGGGGCGGCCGGGCCCGTACACAGCCCGGTCGCCCCCAGCCGTGTCTCAAGTCACCCGAGGGCGTTGTCCGGGTGGGCGGTTCGACCCCGACAGGGCGGCCCCACCACGAGCGATTCGAGGACGACATGGCAGGGTCCAAGTCCCGCAAGGACGGCAAGGCGAGGGCGAGCAGGGAGAGCCGGCGGCGTGCCGCGGCGCAGAAGCCGACCGAGTGGTTCGGCAGCGCCGTGCACAGCGTCCAGGGCCTGATGCACCTCGACGTTCGGCCCGCCGGGAACGGACTGCTGATCACCGCGTCCCCGGCCGAGGCGGGCGACCGGACCGAGGCATGGCAGCTTCGTCTGCGCAACGACGACGGCGGCCAGGGCCTGCGCGACCTCGCCGCGGCGTTCCGCACCGGCACCCAGCACGCCCTGGGAGGAGGCACCGACCGTTGGCTGGCGTTCTTCCCCGACCCCCAGCAGCCCGGTATCGGCTCACTCGTCAGCGCGCGGCCCGGCCCCGACCCCGAAGGCCCCGCCGACATCCTGCGCCGCGCCGACCGGCCGCTGACGCTGTGGGCGGAGGCCGGCACCGCGATGGACGGGATCATCGAGAGCCTGGACACCACCCTGCCGCCCGAGCAGTGGGATCCCGAGGACGCCCTGGTCTGCCCCGGTTGCCTGCGGCCCGTCTACGACAGCACGCAGTCCATCGGCATGTTCCTCGGTGCGGGGATGCCGATCGGCGGACTGTGCCGGTTCTGCGTGAGCGGGCAGACGCTGCGCACCGTCCGTGAGGCGGGCCTGGTGATCCCCGAGCAGCAGCGCGCCGTCCTCGAGGCGATGGCGGGCGCGTAGCAGGACGTGCCCGCCCCGGCCCCGGCACCACCGTCACGTGGTGCCGGGGCCGAGGTGCTTCCGCGCGCATTATCGGAACCGAAAATCCGTGCCGGATCGTGGTGCTGCGCCCCAGGCCATAGACGTTTCTGCGCGCGGGTCCTGTCTGTTGGACTCTGAGCGCCTCGAAGGGGTGAAGAACACACCTCTCTCGAAGGGGGGCGCCATGACGCCCATTCAGTCCGCTCTGCAGTTCCTCGCCGAGGCCTTCGCCGACCCGGCCGGCCCGCAGGCCGACCAGCTCGCCCACGCCGTCCGTAACCTCAGCTCCGTTCTCTCCACCGTCCCGGCCGCCGCGAACGCCGTGGCCGCCGTCCGCAAGCTGCGCACCCCCAAGGTCCCGGCCGCCCTGCCCGCCCCGGGCTGCTGCGGCATGTGCCCGGCGCCCCGCCCCGAGGCCGGCGCCGAGTAGGGCCCGAAGCAGTTCGGCCCGGCCACCGGGAGGGTGGTCGGGCCGAACGGTGCTGGGCCTGCGTCAGGCCTTGCGCAGGGCGAACGCGACGCCCGCGCTCAGCACAGCGAGCTGGGCCGCGCTCAGGCCGAGCACACGCGCCTGGCTCTTGGCCACGTTGCTGAGCACGTAGCCGCCGACCAGCGCCGCGCCGAGCACGACCACGGCCTTCTGCTGGCTTCCCGTCATCTCCTCCACCTCCTCCCGCCTTTGTTGGTAACCGATCACGCTCCCACCTGGCACCGACAATCAGGGCTGACCAGAGGCCATGAGTACCGTGTGCTGTCATTGATGAGATGTTTGTGCGAGTAGAAATGTTGCTGACAGGGCGGCGTTCTGTGATACCTTTTGGGATAGGAGGTATGTGATGTCTGAGATTTTCGCGGCGGTGGACGCGCTGCTGGCCAAGGCTCGGGACGGCGGGGACCTGCCGGAACCGGCCGAACGGGAGCGGCTGCGCAAGGCCGCCGGCCTGACCCAGGTCGAGGTGGCCGACGCCCTGAGCACCCGGCGGGAGACGTTCGCCAAGTGGGAGAACGGCACCGCACAGCCGCGGGCCCCCAAGCGCGGCGCCTACGCCTTCCTACTCGCGGGCCTGGCCGACATCCACGGCACCCAAGGCCCGGACGGCTGGCTCACCCTCGCCCGCCAAGCCCGCCCCCTCGACACCAGCACCGACGCCACGGAAGGGAAGTGACACCCTGATGGACCGCAAGACGTACACCGCGAAGGTCGCCGAGCTGCGCCCGCTGCGCGAGGAGATCGGCAAGGCCGAGAAGACGGTCGCGGCCGCGCAGGCCGCGCTCGACAAGCTCAACTTGCAGCGCGCCCGCCGGATCACCGAGCTCGCGGGGTACGAGGGCGCCCAGGCGCCGGCCATCGCGAAGGCCTCCGGGCTGTCGGTCGGTGACGTCGTGCGGATCGCGCCGCTGCTGGACCCGACCCCGGCCGCCGTCCGCGCCCCCAAGGCCGACGACCAGGCCGCCGCCGCTGCGCCCGTCGCGCCCGTCGAGGCGCCGAAGGCCGCGCCGGTCGCCGAGCCCGCCATCGCGGTCGCCCCGGCGCTGACCCGCCCGGCCCCCGTCGTTGAGCAGCAGGCCCCGGCCGTCGAGGCGCCGACCGAGGTCGAGGACCAGGCCGCCGCCGTCGAGCAGCCCGTCCCGGCCGCGCCCGCCGCTGCGCCGGTCGTCCCGACGGCTCCGGTCGCTCCGGTCGCGGCCGGGCCGCGCGAGCTGCCGACCCTCCCGGAGGGCCTGGCCGGTGCCCGGTTCGAGGCCGTCACCACGGGCCTGGTGTCCAAGCGCCCGAACTTCACGCAGCAGGCCCGCGCCACGGTGTTCCTGGACGCGGCGACCGGCGACCTGGCGGTGCGCGACCGCGTGGTGCGCCTCGACCTCGGCGCCCGTACGCCGGGCGAGATCCTGGACGCCGTCCTGCACACCGCGCCCGGCACCGAGCGGATCTACATCACCGCGGGTGCCCCATGGCACGACGGTGCCGAGCGCTACTCCACGCTCAAGGACGCCGTGGCGGCCTGGCTGAACACCTCCAGCGAGCGGTGGACCACCGCGGTCGGCTCGGGCCGGGACAAGCTGGCCGGGCACTTCGTGCACCAGCGCCAGCCGGTCGGCCGCTACGCCCCCGCCGCGTCCCCGGAGGGGCCGGTGACGGAGGTCCGGTCGATGGGGGAGTGGTTCGACCCGGACGGCGCGGACGTGGTGACCTGCCGTCAGGCGTTCACGCTGTTGTGGCAGGCGCTGCGGCGGCACTGGGACGACGCGGTGCTGATGGGCTCGCCGTCGCAGACTGGCCGGGACCTGTGGTCGCGCACCATCCCCACCACGGGTAAGTGGGCGGGCGGCTACCCAGTCCTGTCCGAGGAGCTGCGCGGGCTGCTGCACGCGACCGGCGGGCAGGGCCGCACCGAGCTCATCCTGCCGCCGCGCGTGCCGGAGCAGCTCCCGGCGCTGGTGGAGTACGACCGCACCTTCGCCTACGCCAAGCACCTGTGGAAGTCCCCGGTCGGCACCCCGCGCCGGATCACCGCCGCCGCGTTCGCCGCGATGACCGAGGCGGAGCAGGTCAAGGCCTTGATGTCCTGCTCGCACTGGAACGTGCGCGTGACCGTCCCGGCGGGCTGGAACCACGTCGGCCTGCTCCCGGCCCCCGTCACCGGTGACCGCGCCTGGATCTACCCGTCCGAGCCGGGCACCACGTTCACCACCTGGGCTGGCGGCGCCGAGGTCCACCTCGCCTTGTCGAACCACCTCGCCCCGTGGAAGGTCGAGATCCTCGGCGGCCTGCTTTTCGAGGACGGCAAGCCGCTCGACGAGTGGGGCAAGCGCCTCAAGGCCGCCTGGGCCGACCTGACCAACCTCTCCCGGATCCACGGCGACGAGCGGCAGCGCACCGCCGCCTACCTCGCCAGCCGTGCCGTTCGCTCCGTGCTGCTGTTCGGCCTCGGCGGCTTCGCCCAGCGCCCGCGCCTGGTCTCCGGCACCACCCCGCTCGGCGAGGCCCTCCCGGCCGGGGTCGAGATCCTCGGCCAGGACGGCGAGGTGGTGACCTGGCAGCGGCAGGCCGGCTTCTCCCGCGACCCGTACGCGCACCCGGAGTGGGCGGCCTACGTGTGGTCGGGGGCGCGGGCGGCGCTGCTGGACATGAAGTACCGCCAGGGCAAGGAGGTCATCGGCTACGCCGGGGCCCTCCACGCGAAGCCCGGCACTGTCGTGTACTTCGGCACGGACGGCATCGCCCTGACCGAGCGCCAGCCCTGGCCGTACCGCGGGGAGCCGGGCGACTACCTCCTCAAGGGCCACCTCACCGGCCCCGTCGAGCACCCGACCTCTCAGGAGCAGTACCTCAAGCTGCGCGGCCTGGGCCGCACCGAACTCGCCGCCACCGAGAAGGGAGCTGACCAGTGAGCCCGGCCGACCCGAACCAGCCGAACGAGGCCGCGCGGCTGACGCAGGAGCTGATCGACCAGGGCTACACCAAGCGCCAGGTTGCCAAGATGCTCGGCCGCGACGCCTCGCTCGTCTCCCAGTTCTTCACCAAGGGCAAGGGCAAGGCGTTCGTCGGCGCGCTGCGCCAGGTCGTCCGCGCAGTGCGCGGCGGCGAGCGCGACACCGAGGCGCTGTCCGGCATCGCCGAGGCGAACACCACCCGGCGCCGGACCAAGACCGGGCAGAAGGCCCGGACGCGGCAGAAGGACGTCGTCGGCAAGCCCGGCGAGTCGATGGCCGGCCGCGCAGGGAAGCAGGCCATCAAGTCCGGCGCGAGCCACCTCGCCCCGGTGGTGCACGAGACCGGCCAGGCCGGCGGCCGCCTCGCCTTCACCGTCCGGATGAAGGCCAACCAGTACGTCTACAGCGCGGGCTCGGAGAAGGACTCCGGCGGCGTCCGGCGCGGGTTCATCCCCCGCGCGGACGGCACCGAGGAGCGCACCTACGGCTCCGCCTCGACCGGCGGGTTCGACGCCGCCGAGTGGTCGCAGCGGGTCGCGGACCACCACGGCGACGTGACCGCGGCGATGCGGGAGTGGCTGGTGGAGACCGGCCGCGCGGTCGAGGACGCCGACATCGCCTACCTCGAGGTCCGCGGCTGGATCCCCGAGGACCAGCAGTAGTCCGGGCGGCCTCTCCCCAACCATGACCTGGCCCCGGGGAGAGGCCGCCCGCACCGACCCTCCCACAGCACCGCCCGTACCGGCCCCGCCGTCTCAGCATCCGAAGGAGAAACCGCCGCCGTGGAGACCACCACCGCCACCGCCGAGCAGGCCGTACCGGCCGCGTTCCGCGCCGCAGCCGCTCAGCCGGTCCCCGCGCAGCCGTCCGGCACCGCCACGGTGAACCCGCTGCCGCTGCACTGGTTCCAGAAGGACGCCGTCGCGGCCGCGGTGCGCGAGGTCAAGGACGGCGGCCGCGCCACCGTCATCGCGGCGACCGGCTCCGGCAAGACCCTCATCGCGGCCGGCTGCGCCCGGCGCCTGGCCGCCCGTGGCCGGGTGCTGGTGCTGGTCCCGACGATCGAGCTGCTGGAGCAGACCGCCGAGGCGTGGTCGCTGCGCGGCGGGCGCCGTGGCCTGGCGGTGGCGGCGTGCTCGCGGGAGGAGGCGCTGGAGAGCGCGGAGGCCGGCGGCCGCGTCCACGCCCAGGTGACCACGCAAGCCCCGCGGATCGCGGACCTGGTCGCCAAGGAGAAGCCCGGCGAGCCGGTCACCGTGTACGCCACCTACGCCTCGCTGGAGCGCATCGTCCAGGCCCACCGCGACTTCCGTCTGCCCGCGTGGGACCTGGTGGTCATCGACGAGGCCCACCGCACGGCCGGTGCCGAGGGGAAGGCGTGGGCCGCGATCCACGACGACACTCAGGTCCCGGCGAAGCGCCGGCTGTACTTCACCGCCACCCCCAGGATCGCGGACGACCGGCGGGCGAAGGACGGCCTGGCCGACCTCGCCGACGCCGAGGGCGCGGAGAAGCTGCCCGCGCTCTGCTCCATGGACTCGGAGGAGATCTACGGCAAGACCTGTTTCACCTGGACCCTCGGACAGGGAATCGAGCACGGCTACCTCGCCGACTACCGCGTCCTCGTACCGGTGGTGACGGACGAGGACCTGCGCGAGCTGCTCAACCTCCCGGCCGTCGCCGACCTGCGCTCCCAGCGCAGCAACGAGGAGCTGCTGCGCCTGGCGCTCCAGGTCGCGGTGCTGCGGGCGGTTGCCGACCTCGGCCTGCGCCGGGTCATCACGTTCCACTCGCGGGTGGCTGGGGCGCGGGAGTTCGCCGGCACCCTGCTGGAGGCCTCGGAGCTGCTGCCCGACGCGGAGCGTCCGGAGCGGATCTGGGCGAGGGCGGTGGCCGGCACCGACCGCCTCAAGGAGCGCCGCGCCGCGTTCGCCGACTTCAAGGCCCACACCGGCGAGGACGGCGAGGAGTGCGGCATCCTGTGCAACAGTCGGCTCCTGACGGAGGGAATCGACGTCTCCGCCGTGGACGCCATCTGCTTCGCGGACCCGAAGTCGAGCGTCATCGACATCGTCCAGGCCGTCGGCCGCGCGCTGCGCCAGTCCTACCGGCAGGGCAAGGTCTCCTGGGTCATCATCCCGGTCTACCTGCCGACGCCGGAGATCGGCGACGACACCGCCACCACCGACCCGGCCGAGGTCCACGACGCGGGCGAGGCCGTGAAGGCCGAGGCCGACGCCGAGATCGAGGCCTCCTCCTTCCGTACGATCTGGCGGGTCCTGCGCGCCCTGGCGGCGCACGACGCACGGGTGGTCGGCCGGATCACCGAGCTGCGTGGCGCGCGTTCGCAGCCCACCGCGCACACCACCGCGACCACGGCGGCCTCCGAGGGTGAGGCCACCGAGCCCGGCAGCGAGGGGGAGCAGTCGTCGGCGGCCGAGTCGCCGATCGAGTGGCTGCGGATCAACGCGAAGCAGCACGCGGCGAAGATCCTGCAGACCGTGAAGCTGCGGGCGTTCAACCCGCGCGCCGTGGAATGGCAGCGCATGCACGCGGTCGCGGCGGTCTTCCACCTCCAGCACGGCCACCTCGACCCCACCGACAAGACGAAGCACGCCGAGCTGATCTCCTGGCTCACCCGCCAGCGCCACCTCTACGGCCAGGGCCTGCTGGACGCCGCCCGGATCTCGGAGCTGGACGCGCTCGGCATGATCTGGTCGAAGAACGCCAACGCCTGGGAACGCGGCTACGCCTACGCCGCCGCGTTCCACCACCAGCACGGCCACCTCGCCATCCCCGCCACCGCCAAGCTGGACGACTACGCGGTGGGCGCCTGGATGCGCCGCCAGCGCAAGGCAGACAACCTCACCACCGACCAGGCCGCCAAGCTCGACGCGCTGGACGAGCTGTGGCGCCTGGAACCGGACTGGAACCGCTCCTACCGCCGCCTGCTCGCCTACCTCGCCGCCGGCGGAACCCTCGACGGCCCCGCCAACCGCACCGGCGGTGAAGCGGACCCGACCTTCCGGCCCGGCACCTGGCTGCGCAAGCAGGCGGGGGCCCGCACCGAGGGAAAGCTGACCGACCACCAGGCCGCGCTCCTGGACGCGCTCACCCGGCACGCCGAGACCGTCACCGGCTGACCCCGTCCCGCACCCATCCCGCCGTCTCGGCCCAGCCAGGCCGGGACGGCCCACCTCCCGGAGGAGACGAGTGACCATCCCCACCACCCAGCCACCCAAGGTCTCCTGGTACGCCCAGTGGGAATGCGGCGCCTGCGGCGACGGCGGCGACGCGCTGTTCGAGGACGGCACCCTGGTCGACGCCGACCACGACTGCGACAGCGACGACGGACCCGAGATCGGCTGGGACGGCCGCGCCGAATGCAACTGCGGCTGGGTTCTGGAGACCCAGTTCGCCGACGGCGACTACGTCGAGGCCGACCACGACTGCACCACCGACCAGTAGCACCACCGCCCGGGGCGGCCCGCCATGGGCCGCCCCACTCGCTTCCTGGAGGCACTGTTGCACGGCTACGGTCGCGCCCTGCTGACCCAGCTCCTCACGGCCGCCGGCCACACCCCCGAGCAGGCATCAGCCGCCATCGCCCGGCTCGAGTACGACGTCCTCGACTGGGCCGCGGCCGCCGCCGAGAGCACCACCTGGTGCTGGCCGGAGGGCCACAGCGACGACTTCGACAACGGCTGGACGGCCGGCTGCGACGCCACTCAAGCCCGTCTCGCCGAGCGCGCCGAACAGGCACGCCTCGAAGCCCGCAACGGCGGCCTCCCCGTCCCACCAGGGCCGACCACCCGCCCCGCGCACCCGACACCGGAAGGCACCGCACAATGACCACCGGAACCGGCACCACCCGCCCCGACCCGGACCCCGCCGTGCCCGGCCGGCTGGAGCTGGCCTCGCACAGCAGCCGACCCGCGCCCGCCGACCGAGACCTGGGCCGTCCGATCCTCGACTCCCCGCTGGTGCGCGGTTCGGTGTGGCTGCGCTGGAGCGGCCACGACGGCATCCGCACGCTGCACCAGGACGCCGGCCTGGCCCGCGGCTGGACCGAGCGCGACATCGACGGCCTGGACGGCTGGGTGGCCCTGGTGGACGGCCGGGTCGTCCTCGAAGCCCGCCCCGGCAGCGTGCCGGAGCCCATCGTGCACGCCGAGGCCTGGCAGGCCGGCGCAACGCTGCACGCCGCCCTCGCCCAGCACCCCGCCCGCCCCGATCACACCCAGGACGAGGACGAGCTCGACGACCAGGAGCACGGGCTGCTCGGCGACGTTCCTTACTCGGTCCGCCGTCGGGCGGCCGGGATGACCCTGGAGAGAATCCAGCAGGCCCTGGAACAGGCCCAGTTCGAGGAACGCTGCGCCGACCGGCACGCCGACGCCGGAGACGAGACCGCCTACGCAACCGCAGCCGCCGCCCGCGCCGAATGGCAGCGCATCCACGACCACACCGCTGCCACCCAGGCCGAGCGCTACGACCCCGACCACGACACCGCCTTCCAGCACGCGCTGCGCCTCGATCGCCACCGCCGCGACGTCGCCGCGTGCGCCCGCGAGGCCGTCCACCGGGCCCGCCAGACCACCGACGCCGCCCACCGCCGCCTCGCCGGCACCGCCGCTCAGCCCCTCTACACCGCCCTCGACCGCGCCGGCATCTACAACCTGACCGACGACGACCACCAGGCCGTCCGCGACCTCACCCAGCACCTCGACCCGGCCACGCTGCGCCAGGTCATCAGCTGGCTGGAGCGCACCCGTACCGCGGCCCTCGCACTGCGCGGCACCGAGCCGACCCGGCCCGCACGGCCCATCGTGCGGCGCAGCCGGTTCTGACACGTCGCAAGGCGCCGGCCACCATCAAGGGCGGTCGGCGCCTTGCGCGCTGTGCGTGCCGTCAGTACCCGCTCCCGTAGAGGTGCTTGTCCCACTCGCCGGGCCAGACCCACTCGTACATCACCCGCCGCGCCCAGTAGCACCGGTTGATGCCGCGCAGGTGCTCGTCGTAGGACTCGACCGGGCTCGTTGAAAGCGTGTTCCAGCGGTTCAGCCAGTATCCGTCTGCCTGGCGGAACGCGAAGGTTCCGCGGGCCTTGCGCATGTCGGCGAACGTTGTGGACGCCTCGACCTCCCGCTGGAGCTCCAGGTACAGGCGGCGCCGCTGCGGGTGGGTGGTCTGCTCGGCGAGTTCGCCGAGCGCGGCGATGATCATTGCCCGTCCCTCGGCGAGGATCTCCTCGGCGGTCGGGGGCGGCGGCAGGAGGGAGGGCCGCTCGCGGACGGCGGCGACGGCGGCCTGGTGGCTCTCGCCGGTCTTGGCGGCGCGGGCCCGGGCGGCGTTCTTCCGGGCGTGGTTCTTGACCATCGGGTGTCCTTGCTGGTGGCCGGTCCGCGATCCGGGCCACTGGACGGCACCGGGACAGTCTGCTGCGTGGCGGGCGTTGATGCGGGGCACCGTCAGGACGTTGGTGCTGCCGGTCGCGGCCGTCAGCTGTCCGGGACCGACACACCGCGCGGCCCGCCAGCAGCGTATCGGGACACGGCCGGTGCCGTCAGGCCGGCTTCGCCTCATGGCGCGCTGTCAGCCGGTCGGGGCGGCTGGCTCGGATTGGGTGGAGTGTCCTGACTGCGAGAGCACCCGCGGGAAGAAGCGGCTGGGGCCGCTGGTGCTGCCCGCCCTGACCAAACGCGAGCAGGTGGCCGTCCTCCTCTCCGCCCCGGACGATCCGTGGTGGGAGGTACGGGCGCTGCACGCCGAGCTCTCCCCGGTGAGAGAGCGGAAAGCGTGACTGCCTGTCCGGATCAGTCTGGTCGGCGGTCGGTTTCAACGGCGAGCTGGGTGCCTTCGTAGGTACGGCCACGGTGGTCGACGTGGAAGCTCACGGCGAGGGCCTCGGCGATGAGCTGCTCGTGCTCCCTGTTGTCATCGTCGTCGTGAATGGTCACAAGGACTGCAGGTGTACCGACCGGGGCCAGGTTGGCGAGCTGGGAACTGATAGGAGAATCGGGATCGACGCGAAGGGCGTCCGTCCGGTTGTTACCAGTTGGGTAGCTAGACACCTGTGTCGGGTAGGCGGTGCCGATGCGGAAAGTACTACTGACTGCGTTGAAGACCGCGCGCACCGCGTCTGGTGCAGGATCGTCGGTCATGCGTACGGACACAGTCAGGGTCATCTCGACCTCCACCAGTTTTCCGGGCTCCCTCCAGACTGAGCCTGGTACGAGTGAGATGCGCGCCGCCTGTTGCACGCCAAGCTTTACCCGGTGAAGGACCGCTGGGTGTGACCTGTTGGTGGTTTTGGGTGTGGAATGGCCTCTCACGCCGTGTTGTCTGGACCTTTGGTTGGACCTGTCGGGGGGTGTGGGTCGGGGTGGCTGTGGTCCGGGTTTGGTGACTGTGTGTGGTTGCGGGTGGGGTTGGGGGGTGGGTCGGCCCGGTTCGGGGGTGGGCCGGGTGTTGTGGGCTGTTTTTTGGGGGGTGAATTCCGCTGGGTATTCGGCCCGGTTGTTTTGGCGGATTGGCCGTCGGGTGGTGGTGTGGATTCGGGTCGGAATTTCGCTGTCCGGGGTGGTGGCGGGGTTGGTGTTCGGTTTGGCGGGGGGTTGGGCTGTGGGCTTCTCGGTGGCCGCCGTCCGGGCCGCCGTCCGGGCCGCCGTCCGGGCCGCCGTCCGGGCCGCCGTTCGGGCCGCCGGCTTCGGCGGCTCCCCGCCCCCGCCTGTCCGCCTGCTGCTGGGCCCGGCCGTCGTCCTGGTCGGCCGCCAGGCCGTCCCGCTGCGCCCCGGCTCGGCCGCGCCGTCCCGCTGCGCCCCGGCTCGGCGGCGCCGTCCCGCTGCGCCCGGCTCGGCCGCGTCGTCCCGCTGCGCCCGGCTGGGCGGTGCCGTCCGGCCGTTCGGGTCGGTCCGGGTGCTGTTGGGTGCCGACGTTCGGGCTGGACGGCTGGGTGGCCGTCAGGCCGCTGTGGAGGCCGCTGTGGTGGTGGCTCGGGAGTAGTCGGCGGGTTGTCGCGTCCCTTGTCGCGTTGCCTGTCGCGGTGGGGTGGTGTCGTGTGGTGTGACGTGGGCGGATACCCCTGATGCCCTGTGTGTGGTCTGGGCGCGACAGGTGGGTGCGACAGGGTGCCGGGGCGGGGCCGCGGCTGCTGCTCGGTGGTGACGGTCGGGAAGGCCGGCTTTCCCGACGGCCTGGTCCTGGTGGTGGTGCTCGGCGGCCGGTGGTGGGCGGCCGGGTGGTGGGTGCGGGTGCAACGCGGTGTTGCGCCGGGGGTGCAACACGGGGCCGTGTTGCGGGTCTGACCAGGCGTTATGTGGCTGGGAGCGGGGGCGGGTGGGCGTGTTGCACCCCCGTGTTGCACCAGCCGCGCCGGTCCGCCGGCCTCGACGCCTGCCCGCGCCGCCTGGCGCCCCCTCTGCTGCGCCCTGGCCCCCTTCCTGGCCCTTGGGTTGCCCGGCCGTTTCCGGGGCCGCTCTGCCCGCCGTCCGGCCGTCGTCCTGGCCGTCGCGCAGCCGCGTCTCGGCCCCGCCGCCCTGGCTCCGGTGTTCGGTTTGGTGGTGCTGCTCCGGGAATTGCTCCATTGACGCTGCACGGGAATTTCCTGGGCGGTCGGGCTTGGCGGTCGCCGTGTCGGCTGTGAGGGCCGTAGGCCCCTTTCCGGCGCGCCCGAACTCGATTCCCGACCGCTGCGCCGCTCAGGGCTTTCGGATTGCGTCACGGAAGGGAGCGGGAAGGGAATTCATATTCTCGTCGGGAGCGCGACCGGATGGGCCCGTGATGGACGGTGGCCGGGTGGCTCGCTGTTCACGTCTCGGGCCGGTTCGAAAGCCGGTAGGATAGAGCCGTTCGGCGTTCCTGGAAACGCCGTAGGATCCGCTTCGGATGCCCGGTCCGGTAACGGCGGTTGAGGTGCCGTCAGGGGCCGCCGTGCGGGGCGCTCGTGAGGGCCCGTCACAGGGCCGGGGAGGACCGGGCCGGACGGGCGGCCCGGAGGCGACCGACGAGGGCCGCAGGCCCCGCCCCGAGGGCGGCGGATGGGGCCGACAGCCCAGCAGCCACAAGGCGAAACCGGCCATCGGCCGGAACCGGGGGAGCGGGCCGGGGGGTGAGGTTGTTGCTGATACCCGAAGTCCGCGACACATCGTCAACGCCCGGAGCCGCAGGCCCGGGCCGGCACCCCCGCCCGACCGGGGAAGGGGGCCGCTACCCGAATTCCGCGTCACATCGTCAACGCTCACCCCCGGACGCAGCCCGGGAAACCCTGCCAGCCAATCGGCCCGTAGGGCCGTGAAAAGGCCAGCCAAAGAAAGCCGGAAAGCCGACCGATTGACGGGCCGTAGGCCCGTGACAATGCCCCGGGAATGGCGGAGCGCAGCGACGCCGGACGCCCGCCCCAACGGCGCGTGCCGCGCCCACGAATTCGCCACCGGCGAATTCCCCCAGCCACGCACCGCCCGCCGAGGCGCAGCCGAGGCC
>NZ_JAQYXB010000505.1:0-251 GCF_036322405.1 Streptomyces sp. SP17BM10
GGTGGTCCCTCCTCGGGCTCAGGCGAAGAACGCCTTCTGGATGGTGGCGAGGGACTGGAAGTCCTCGATGTCGATGGTGTCGAAGTCGATCTCGATGCCGGCCGCGTCCTCGATCGTGTAGACGAGCTCGACGAAGGCGAGCGAGTCGACGAGGCGGCTCTCGATGATGTTGACGTCGGGGGCGAGTTCGGTGCGGCCGGGGTGACGGCCGAGGATCCAGTCGCGGACCTTGTCGATGCCGGTGGCGCTCA
>NZ_JAQYXB010000506.1:0-24581 GCF_036322405.1 Streptomyces sp. SP17BM10
GCGTGAACGCTTCGAACAACCCCGCCGTGAACGCCTCCAGGTCCTCCCGGACCTCGGCCATCTCCCCAGGTGTCACACACCAACAACGCGCCACCTACTCCCCAGGACACGCCACCACGGCACCGACCTGACCAAGCCCTATTAGAGGCTACTGCCGAATGTGCCGCTCCGGTTGTGCCCTTGACAGCCCGGTGCCGTCCGCCGTCACCGGCGCACCGCCTCTCCGGGCGCCACCGCAGGTCCGCCCGGACCTGCGGCCGACACGTTCGAGTGGTCATGGAGCGATTCGTGGTTGACCTCCCCCCGGCGTCAGCAGATTTCGAAGCATCAGTTCCCGTCCATCGAAGTCCCCTTGCCGCTTCTTTGTCCCGCTGGAGGAACGATGCGCAAACTCTGGGTCACGGCGCTCGCGGCCGTGCTGAGCGCGGCGCCCGCCGCCGTCACCCCGGCGGCCCCGGCAGCGGCGGCGCCGGCCGGTGCCGCCGCCCTGGCCCTGACCCCTCCGATGGGCTGGAACGACTGGAACGCCTTCGGCTGCAAGGTCAGTGAACAGCTCATCGAACAGACCGCCGACGCGATCGTCGCCACGGGCCTCAAGGCCGCCGGCTACGAGTACGTCAACATCGACGACTGCTGGATGACCCACGAACGCGCCGACGGCCACCTCGTGCCGGACCCGGTGAAGTTCCCGCACGGCATCGCCGGCGTGGCCGACCACGTCCACGCCAAGGGCCTCAAACTCGGCATCTACGAGAGCGCCGGCACCGAGACCTGCGCCCTCTACCCCGGCAGCCTCGGCCACGAGCAGCAGGACGCGGCGGACTTCGCCGCCTGGGGCGTCGACTACCTGAAGTACGACAGCTGCCCCGGCTACCAGCCGATCTCGGCCCGCGAACGCTACAAGGCGATGGCCGACGCCCTCGCCCGCACCGGCCGCCCGATCGTCTACAGCATCTGCAACTGGGGCGACCAGGACGTCGTCAGCTGGGGCGCCGAGCTCGGCCAGCTCTGGCGGACCACGAACGACATCGACCCCACGTACCAGCGGATGCTGGAGATCTTCCACGTCAACGTCAAGCTCGCCGACCACGCCCACCCAGGCGCGTGGAACGACCCCGACGCCCTGGAGGTCGGCAACGGCATGACCGCGGACGAGGGCCGCGCCCACTTCTCGCTCTGGGCCGCCATGGCCGCCCCGCTGCTCGCCGGCACCGACCTGCGCACCGCCACCCCCGAGACCATGGCGATCATCGGCAACACCGAGGTCATCGCCGTGGACCAGGACCCGCTCGGCAAGCAGGGCCGGCCGGTCACCATGGCCGACGGCCTCGACGTCCTCGCCAAACCCCTCGACGACGGCTCCGTGGCCGTCACGCTCTTCAACGAGAACGCCGAACGCGCCGTCATCTCCACGACCGCCTCCGCCGTGGGACTGCCCGCCGCCGACCGCTACGTCCTGCGCGACCTCTGGGAACACACCACGGGCGAGACCCCCGGGGCCATCAGCGCCTCGGTACCGGGCCACGGCGCCGTGATGTACCGGGTCACCCCGGCGGGATCCGGCTCGAAGCGCTGACGTCACGTCACCCCTTCCCGGCCCTGTCGCGGAGAGTAGGCTGACCGCCCAACACGGCGGCCCTGTCGGCCTGTTCGCCGTTCGTCAGTCTTGGGGAAGGGGCGGCCCGTGCCGGAGCAGGCATCGCAGCGGTCCGGTACCACGGCACCGGACCGCACGCTGCGCGCCCTGCTGCTCCTGACGGAGGCGGTCGTCGAGCTGTGCGCCGCCCCGCTCGGACAGGACGTCCCGGTCCGCGGCCTCGACGTCTTCGACCGGCCCGAACCCGGCGCCGGCCGTGGCGACCTGCTGGTCGCCGTCCGTGTCGACCCCCGCTCCGAGCAGGCCCTCGCCCTGGTCGGGGCCGCCGGACGCGACGGCGCCGCCGGTGTCGTCTTCCGCGACGAGGGCGCCGGCCCGCCGAACGAGGCGCTGCGCGCAGCCGCGGCCGAGGCCGGAACGGCACTGCTCTTCCGCCACAGCTGGGTCGACTGGGCGCAGCTCATCGCGGCCCTGCGCGCGGCCCTGGACGTGGCCGGGGAACCGGAGATCGCCACCGTGCCCCTCGGCGACCTCGACGCGCTCGCCGAGGCCCTGGCCCCCCTGGTGGGCGGCGCGGTGACGATCGAGAGCCCGCACTCGCGCGTGCTCGCCCACTCCTCCAACAACAAGGACGTCGACGACATCCGCCGCGACACCATCCTCACGAACCGCGTACCGCCCGACCGGGTGGAGGCGATGCGCAAGAACGGCTTCTTCCACCGGCTCAGGACCGCCCCGGGCGCGCTCCACCGCCGGGCGCACGCGGACGTCCCCGAGCGCGCGGCGATCGCCGTGCGGGCCGGCGAGGAGATCCTCGGCTCGATCTGGGTCGCACCCACCGACCGGCCCCTGCCGCCGACCGTCTCCGCCGCCCTGCGGACCGCCGCCCGCGTCGCCGCCGCACACCTCCTGTACGACCGGGTGCGCCGCGCCGGACAGCGCGAGCAACTCCTGGAAGCGGCCCGCGCCCTGCTGGACGGCCGGGGCTCCGCCGACGCGCTGGCCGCCCGCACCGGCCTGCCCCCGGCGGAGCCGTGCGCCGTCCTGGCCATCGCCGCCACACCCGGGAGCCCCGACACCGACGGCCGGCTCGCCCGCAAAGCCGCCGGGCACTGCACGGGGCAGGGCCACCACGCGCTCACCATGGTCTCCCACCACGGCGCCCGGGTGCTGCTCGGCGGCCTGGACCCGGACCCGCAACGGGCCGCCGCACAGCTCACCCGCCTCGGCGACTCCCTCGCACGGGAACTGTCCCAGGACCCCGCCCAGCCCGTGCGGATCGGCATCGGCGACGTCCAGGACCGCCTCGACCGGGCACCGGAATCCCGCCGCACCGCCGACCTCGCCTTGCGCCCTGCTCCTCACCCGCTCCGCCCGGGCCGCCGCCCGGCCCTTCGCCCGCGTCGCGGACCTGCCCGACACCGTCGCCCTGCTGCACGCCCTGGACGCCCTGCGCGACGCGGCACCCTCCCCGGCCGACGGCTCGGTCGAACGCCTCCGGGCGTACGCGGCACGCACCGGCGAGCACGTCCTGCTCGACACGCTGCGCGCCTACCTGGAGCACTCCCGGGACGGCGCCAAGGCCGCACGCGCCCTGAACGTGCCCGCCGGCACGTTCCGCTACCGCATCGAGAAGCTGAAGAAGATCTGCGGCATCGACCTGGACGACCCCGACGCCCGCCTGCTCGCCCACCTGTACCTGCGGCTGACGGACCACCAACACTGAGCACTGCCGCGCCGGTTCCGTCGCACCGCACGGCGAAAGCGCCCCCGAACCGTCGCCCCGCACCAACGGGCACGGCCCGTGCCGTCACGGCGCGACCCCCGCCCCGGAAATCCGCGTCGTGGGACGAAGACACGGCCCCCGCCGCCCGGCAGCCTGGTGCCATGACCACCCCACAGCCGTCCGAGCACCCCGCCGCCGCCCGCCGCGAACACGTCCTGCGCGAAGCCGTCCGCCGCAGACTCCTCGACCCCGACGAGGCCCTCCTCGCCGCCTTCGTCGACCTCGACGGCATGGCGGCGAGCGTCACCGCCCTGCACCGCGCCTTCCCCGACCCCGTCAACGTGCTGCACACCTTCGCGGCCAAGGCCAACTGCCTCGTCCCCCTCCTCGCACGGCTGCGCCACCTCGGCATGGGCTGCGAGGTCGCCAGCCCCGGCGAGTTCGCCCAGGCCCTCGCGGCCGGCTACGACCCCGCCCGGATCGTCTACGACTCCCCGGCCAGGACCCGCGCCGAACTCGCCCGCGCCCTGGACCTCGGCGCCGCCGTCAACATCGACAACTGGCAGGAACTCGACCGCGTCGACGCCCTCCTGCGCACCCGCCCCTCCCGCTCGCGCCTCGGCATCAGGATCAACCCGCAGATCGGCGCCGGCACGATCGGCGCGATGTCCACCGCCACCGCCACCTCCAAGTTCGGCATCCCGCTCGCCGACGACGACAACGCCGAACACCTGCTCGACGCCTACCGCGCCCACCCCTGGCTCACCGGGATCCACGTCCACGTCGGCTCCCAGGGCTGCCCCCTCGACCTCATGGCCCAGGGGGTCGCCCGCGCCGTCGCCTTCGCCGAACACGTCAACGACACCCTCGGACGACGCCAGATCACCGGCATCGACATCGGCGGCGGACTGCCCGTCAACTTCGCCGACGACACCACCGACCCCACCTACGCCGCCTACGCCGACCACCTGCGCACCCACGCCCCCGCCCTGTTCGGTGGCGCCTACCGCGTGATCACCGAGTTCGGCCGCTCCCTGCTCGCCAAGAACGGCTTCATCGCCGCCCACGTCGAGTACACCAAGACCGCCGGCGGCCGGCACATCGCCCTCACCCACGCCGGCGCCCAGGTCGCCACCCGCACCGTCTTCATGCCCGAGGCCTGGCCGCTGCGCATCACCGCCCACCACCCCTCGGGCGCCGCCAAACACGGCGACCCCGTCCCCCAGGACATCGCCGGCCCCTGCTGCTTCGCCGGCGACCTCCTCGCCCGCGCCCGGCCCCTGCCCCTCCTGGAACCCGGCGACCTCGTCGCCCTCCTCGACACCGGCGCCTACTACGCGACCACGCACTTCGCCTACAACAGCCTGCCCGAGCCCGCCGTCCACGGCTTCGCCGTCGACCCCGACGGCACCGTGCACTTCGAACTCCTGCGCCGCGCCCAGACCACCGACGACCTGCTGCCGGCCACCCCCTGACCCGCCGTCCACAGGGCGGTCCCCGGCGCCCCGCCCGACGACGGCCGCGGCCGGCCCCGGCACACCCCCGCACGGCCCCGTTCCGCACGCACCCGAGGCCCCCGCTTCCGGCGACTTCCCACACCCCACCGGAGAATCGACGCCGAGCCCCCACCAACCACACGGGCGTGACACGGCTCACACGGAACTCCGCACGGCCGGCGGACAGGAGAGGACATGGAACCGTCACAACGAGCGCGCCTGCGCGCAGGGGACCAACGCGCGCTCGGCGAGGTCTTCGACACACACGCCCAAGCCGTGTACGGCTACGCGCTGCGCACCCTGGGGGACTGGGCCACCGCCGAGGACGCCGTGTCGCTGACCTTCCTGGAGGCCTGGCGCCTGCGCGCCAAACTGCACGACGGCGACGACGACCTGCGCCCCTGGATCTTCGGCATCGCCACCAACGTCCTGCGCAACACCGCCCGGGCCGCCCGCCGCCACCGCGCCGCCATGGCCCGCCTCGCCGAACGCGAGGCCGTGCCGGACTTCGCCGACGAACTCGTCTCCCGGATCGACGACGGCTCCCAACTCGCCGCCGTCCGCCGCGCGTTGCCCCAACTACGCCGCTCCGAACGCGAGGTGTTCCGGCTCTGCGTGTGGGTCGGGCTCGACTACGCCTCGGCGGCCCAAGCCCTCGGCATCCCGGTCGGCACCGTCCGCTCGCGCCTGTCCCGGGCGCGGACCCGGCTGCGCACGCTCGCCGAGAGCGAGCTCAACGAGCCGGCACACCGGCGGGAACCCGCTCCCGCCACCGGACAGGTACGGGTCGGCGGCTTCGAAGCCGCCCGGTCGTTGCAGGAGGAGACCTCGTGAACAACCCGCCCGAACTGCTCCCCGCCGACCGCCAACGGTTCCTGAAGGAGCACCTGATGAGTGAGATCGCCGCCGAGACGAAGGCACCGAAGCCGCGGCGCAGGCTGGTGTGGCTGGTCGCCTCCCCGCTGGCGGTCGGCGCGCTGGCGGCCGTCACCCTGGCCGTCCCGGACCGCCACCACGGCGACGACGCCCCGGCGGCGCCGGTCCCGTCGGCCTCGTCCGCCCCCAGCCCCACCGCCACCCCGCTCCCCGAGCCGACCGACCCCGCGGGCCTGCTCGCCCGCGCCGCGAAGGCCGCCGCCGGCAGCCCCGACCCCGGCGCCAAGGCCGCCCAGTTCGTCTACCGGCGCGAGATCCAGGACGGCGCCCGCGAGACCAAGCACGAGCGCAAGTCGTGGATGTCGGTCGACGGCAGGTCCCAGGGCCTGATCCTGGACCCGACGATGGGCGGCGGACGGACCGACTGGCCCGCCACGCTCTCGACCGCCTCCGGGGCCCCGCGGACGGCGGGCTTCTCCGCCCCGACCTACGAGTTCGTCGCCTCCCTGCCCACCGACCCGCAGCAACTCCTGAAGCAACTGCTCTCCGTCGACCGCTCCACGATGGTGGCGGGCATGCCGATGACGCCGAAGATGTACAACCAGTTCGCCTTCGGGGACGTCCAGATGATCTTCCAGAACATCTCGGCGCCGCCCGCCGTCGCCGCAGCGCTCATGCAGGCGGCCGCGAAGATCCCGGGCACGGCGGTGGTCGCCGACGAGACGGACGCGGCCGGCCGCCACGGCGTCGCGGTGGTCGGCACCAACGGCACCATGCGCGTGGCCCTGATCTTCGACAAGACCACCGGCGCCTTCCTCGGCGTGCGCGAGGTCCTCCTCGCCGACCTCCCGCCCGCCGGCCCCGACGGTCTCCCACCCGCCGGCACCCCGTCCCCGGGCGCCGGCGACGGCAAGGGCTACGACTACGCCTCGGCCGTCCTCGCCTCGGCCATCGTCGACAAACTGGAGGCCGAGCCGGCCAACTGACCCCCCAGGATCACAGGCGGTACGAGACGTCGAAGTCTCGTACCGCCTGAACGGCCGGCGGAGCTCTGAGGCAGTCACGGGGGTGCCGCCTCAGAGCTCCGCCCGGCTTGCTCAGCCGTCCCCGCCCCGGGAGCCGCCCGCCACCAGGCCGTCGAGCTGGTCGGGGTCGATGCTGAGGGTCACGCCGCCGTACGTCTCGTCGGCGCTGCCGCGGTACTGGTGGATGCGGTGGTGGCCGGCCCACAGGTCGTCGGGCAGGCCGGGCTGGCCGGTGGTCGTGGGGTTGCGGTCCCAGCGGGCGTACCAGAGGGCGTCGGGCAGGGGCGCGCGGCCGCTGCGGGCCGCGTCGACGACGTCGGCGATGCCCGAGTCCATGCTGGAGTAGAAACCGGCGCGGTAGCCGGCGGCGTGCAGGGCCCCGGTCCAGCCGACGGTGAAGTCGACGACGGCGCGGCTGCACCCGGCGTCGTCGGCGGGGTAGGCCTCCATGTCCAGGTAGACCGGGCTGCCCGCGCCCAGGCCGAGCGTCCGCAGGGCCGCCGCCGCCTCGCCGGCCTCCTGCCGGCCCTGCTCCGCGGCGCGGGCCGGGTCGATGCGCCGCGGCTTGTCGGCCCGTTCGGCGCAGGGCGCCTGGAGCCCGACGTGCGTGGGCACCAGCTTCCAGCCCATCGCGCGGGCCTCGGCGACCCACTGCGGCGTCAGCCGGGGCTGGGCGCAGCCGCGTTGGCCGCCGCTGCTGTAGATGTTCACCGCGCCGTACGGGGAGGCGGTGCGCCACACGGACAGGGCCTCCAGCGGCGGGGCCGTGCAGGCGTCGAACCCGGCCCCGGTGAACCGGTACTCGGGCAGCGGCGCGGTGAGGGGTGACGGGCGGGAGAGCGACGGCGTCGCGGTGGCTACGGGGGCCACGGGGGCGAGCCCGTGGGCGGTGCCGGGGAGGACGAGGAGCACGGCCGCCGCGGGGAACGCGGCCAGGGACGGAAGGCGCATCTCCCCGTCCTAGCGGCCCGCCGGGCATCCACTGCGTCACCGTGCCGACGCGCCGCGCCCGTTCACCCGCAATCGCGACACCGCCGACGCCGAAAAGGCCCTGAGGCAGCTCCGGGCAGGCGGCTAGATTGCCCGTATGACCTCCCACACCCCCCAGCCCCTGAGCCCGGTCTCCCGTACCGCGCTGTCCGTCGCCAGGGTGCGCGCCTACGAGAGCGCCCGGCCCGACGCGCTGTTCGTCGACCCGTACGCGACCGCGTTCATCACCGCCGCCGGTGTGGAGCCGGCCGGCTCCCGTCCCGATCCCAGCGCCCTGGCCAAGGGCCTGGTCGTGCACGGCATCCTGCGCACCCGCTTCTACGACGACCGTCTCCTGGCGGCCGCCGCCGACGGGGCCGAGCAGGTCGTGCTGCTCGCGGCGGGCCTCGACACGCGCGCCTACCGGCTCGACTGGCCCGCCGGCACCCGGGTGTTCGAGCTCGACCTGGACCCGGTGCTGGCCTTCAAGCAGAAGGTCCTGGACGACGTGGGCGCCGAGCCCGTCGGGCGCCGCACCGCCCTGTCGGCCGATCTGCTGGACCCGCACTGGCCCGAGCTCCTGGTCGCGGCCGGCTTCGACCCGTCGCGGCGCTCGGTGTGGCTCGCCGAGGGGCTCCTCGTCTACTTCACGGCCGAGGAGGCGGCCGGCCTGTTCACGGCCGTCGCCGCCCTGGCGGCCCCGGGCAGCCGGCTGCTGATGGAGAAGGGCCGCGACGTGAGCCGAACGCCGCACGACCCGGCACTCGCCCACGTCACCGCCCTGTGGCGCGGCGGCCTGGGCCCCGACACCCACCACTGGCTCGACCGGCACGGCTGGACGACCGGGCTCACCGCCCTGGACCAGGTCGCCGACGCCTACAGGCGCCCGCTGCCCGGGCCGTCCGTCTCGGGCTTCATCGAGGCGGTGCGGCAGCACGCGGCCGATTGACCCGGCGCGCGCCACCCGCTCCGCGCCGGGGGAGCGGTGGTTCGCCGGACCGGGCCGAAGCGGTGCGCCTACCCTACGAACTGACCTGCCGCGCACCGGCCCTGTTCCTCGCAGAAGGAGTCCCGTGTCATCGTCGCCCTCGCCCTGTGACCCGCAGTTCGCCCCGGTCGGCGACGTGAGCACCGCGCTCATGGTGATCGACTCCCGGCTCAAGGCGATCTACGACGGCAGGACCGGGGCGGACCCCGAACGCCAGCGCATGCTCGACGAGTTCGCCGCGTCGCTGGGCCCCGCGGAGTTCGGTGAGCTGCTGGACGGCGCGTGCACGCTCGTGTACATGTACATGAGCTGGATGCGGACGGTCTGCGAGGAGCACGACAAGGACGTCGTCGAGCACATCGTGCCGACGCTCGTGTCGACGATGCGGATGATGCCGAGGACGTTCCACCCCGAGGTCGTCCCCATGATGGCCGGCCTGCTGATCGCCGCGGGCAGCGGCCTGAGCCCCAACCTGTGGCGCGCGCAGTACGGGCCCTGGACGGACGCCGAGATGAACCCGCTGGAGGCGATGGTCGCCCTCCTCGCCGAGCACGTCAACCGGATGTCCGGCGGCGACCAGGACTTCGCGACCCGCCTGATCACCGACGCCCTGTCCAGGGCGGAGGAAGAGGAGTGAGGGCCGGTCAGCCCGCCAGGGCCTTGGCCGCGGTGGCGGCCAGCTGCTGTTCGACGGCGGCCTCCCGGGCGGCGTTGACGGCGCCGAGCTCGCTGCGGTCGGCCACGGCCTCGATGCTGTAGTGGTGGCCGGCGACGGTGAAGACGACCTTCGGCATCCGGCCGTCCTCCTTGTTCTTGACCAGGACGGCGTCGTCCCCGATCCCGGGCAGCGGGGACGAGGCGGACTGGGAGCCGGCGGTCACGGCCGTGAACCGGGCCGCGTCCAGTTCCTTGATGCTCACGTAGGACTGGCGCGAGCCCCAGGTGCAGCCCCACGCCTCCTCGGTCGAGGCGCCCTCCGCGCGCAGCGGCGTGGAGGCGGCCAGGGCCCCGGTGACCTGGTCGTTCGTCAGGACGGAGCACGGGTCGGCGGGACGGTTGCCGGCGGGCTGCGCGCTCGGGGTGGCCGTCGGCACGACGGCGTCCGGAACGCTCGTGGCGGGGGCCGGTGCCGCCTGCGCCGGAGTACGTGCCGGGGAACTCGCCGTAGGAGCAGCCGCACCGGCCTTCGACCCGCCGTCCGAGGAACACCCCGCGAGCACCCCCGCGACCCCGAGGACGAGCACCGCCGCCGCAGCCGCCCGGCGCCCCTTCGCCGTACAAGTGTCCATCGCCATCAGCACGTTCCTCCCCTGACCCCCACCGACTCCGGGGCAGCCTACTCACCACCGGCCCCCCTTGCTGGCGAATCCGCCCACACGCACCGACGCCCCCGGTTCAGGCCGGACCGTCCACCACCCGCGGGCCGATTCGGCCACCACAGACACCCTGCGGATCCCCGCCGTGCCCCGCGCCACCCCGGCGGCTACGTTGCTGGAAGAGCGGTCGACGCAGCCCCACCGGGCTGAATGGCCTGACGGCGGGGGCGACATCCTCAGCATGTACTACGTGGCGCGCCGTTGAGCCCCCCGCCCGGCCGTCACTCCAGGACGGCGGCCAGTTCGGGGAGGTAGCCGGCGAGGAAGCCCAGGTCGGTGGCGCGGGCGTACTGCGGGTGGTCCCGGTGCCGGGGGAGGCGGGCCAGTGCCGTGCGGCCGTAGTAGCCGCCGGTTCCTACCACTGGAGAACAGTCCTGGTCGCCGGGCCAGTCGGGGTCGGCCGCCGCGAGCGGCAGGCAGCGCTCGAAGAGCCGGTGGCAAGCTCGCAGGCCCCGGCGCATCACGACGTGGTACGGCTCCTCGGCGCCGATCGGGTAGGGCTCGCGGGCCAGGACAGGGCCGGTGTCGATGCCCTCGTCGACGCGGTGGAGCGTGGCGGCGAACTGCGTCTCACCGCCCAGCATGGCGTACACCAGGGCGACTTCGGGCAGTCCGCGGTAGGCCGGCAGGGGGCCGTGGTGGACGTTGAGGACGCGCAGGCCGCCGGCCAGCACCGGGGCGCGGAAGATCATCCGGTTGTTGACCGACCAGACCAGCCCGTCCGTGCAGGCCGCCGCCAGCTCGTCCGCGACCGCGTTGACGTCCGCGGCCGCGAGGAAGCGGACCCCCGGCGGCGCCGAGGCGGCCTCCGCGGCCGGGCCGCAGACCAGGTCCACCGGCAGCCCGCTGTCGAGGGTGTGCCGTACGGCGCGCCACAGCAGCGCGCCCTCGCCGACGAAGATCACGACTCGCTCCGCACGGCGTCGACGGCGGCGATGACGCGGCCCAGGGTGAGCCCGTCGCCGAGCGGTCCGAGCCGGTCCAGCAGGCGCCGTTCGGCCGCGCCGCCGAGCAGTTCCTCGCCGAGGGCCGACAGCATCTCCAGCACGGCGAGCGAGTCGCCGCCCAGGGCGTGGAAGTCGGAGGAGTCGTCGAGGGCGGCGGCCTCGCAGCGCAGGACGCGCGACCAGATCCGGGCGGTCACGGCCGCCACGTCCCCGTCGTCACCCGGCCCCTGCGGTGCGGCGGCGTCGGCGAAGGGGTCCGGCAGCGCCTTGCGGTCGGTCTTGCCGCTGGCGGTCTCCGGCAGCGCGGACAGCACGCGCACCACCGTGGGCACCAGGTGCGGCGGAAGCGTGCGGGCCAGCTCCGCCCGGACGGCGGCCTCGTCGAGCGTGGCCACGCCCGGGGCGAGGACGACGAACGCGCACAGGGCCCGCACGTCCCCGGTGCGGCCGCGGGCGACCACGGCGGCCTGGGCGATGCCCGCCAGCCCCGTCAGCGCCGTCTCGACCTCGGCCGGTTCCACCCGGTGGCCGCGGATCTTCACCTGGTCGTCGACGCGGCCCGCGTACTCCAGCTGCCCGTCGGGCAGGCGCAGCACGAGGTCCCCGGTCCGGTAGGCGCGGCGGCCGTCCGGGAGGCGGACGAAGCGTTCGGCGGTGAGGTCGGGGCGGCCGAGGTAGCCGCGGGCCAGCTGCGCGCCGGTGACGTACAGCTCCCCGGGGCGGCCGTCCGGCACCTCGCGCCGCTGCTCGTCCAGCACGCTGACGCCGGTGCGGTGCACGGGGACGCCGATCGGCGCCGAGCCGCGCGTGAGGCCGTCCCCGACGACGGCGACGGTGCAGGCCAGCGTGGCCTCGGTGGGGCCGTAGGCGTTGACGATGAGGCAGTCCGGGCCGAAGTCCTCGCGGGCGCGCCGGGCGGTGGCCGCGGTGAGGTTCTCCCCGCCCAGCTGCAGTGCGCGGATGCCGGCCGGGCGGATGCCGAGGCGGGCCGCGAGGCCGAGGTGGGTCGGGGTGAGCGACAGGGTGTTGGCGAGCCGGCCCGCGTACATGTCGCGGAGCTTGAGGTGGTCGAGCTCGCCGGGCACCGGCACGACCGCGCCGCCGTGCAGCAGCGGCGGGAAGACCTGCATCAGCGACAGGTCGAAGCCGGGCGAGAAGGAGTACGCGGCGCGGGTGCCCTCGTCGCAGCGCATGAGCGGGGCCAGCCAGCCGACGGCGTTGACCAGGCTCCGGTGCTCGACCTGAACGCCCTTGGGGCGGCCGGTGGAGCCGGAGGTGTAGATGACGTAGGCGAGGTCGTCCGGGCCCGGCGCGGCGGCGGCGAGCGCCCCGCGCTCCCGCGCGTCGATGGGAGCGTCGGCCGTTTTCTCCAAAGGAATTGACACTCCGTCGAAATCCTCCGCGAGACCCGTCCAGGCGTCCTCGGTGAGGCAGAACCGGGCCTGCGCGTCGCCCAGCAGCTCGGTGACGCGGCGCGCCGGGTTGCGGACGTCGATCGGCAGGAACGCCGCGCCCGCCTTGAGCACGCCCCACACGCCCGCGATCCCGTACGCCGTGCGGTCGGCGAGGACCCCGACGACCTCGCCGCGCCGCACGCCCCTCGCGAGCAGTTCGGCGCAGACGGCGTCCGAGCGCCGGTCGAGTTCGTCGTAGGACCAGTGCGCCGTGTCGCCGGTCACGGCGGTGGCCTGCGGGGAGCGGGCGCTCTGCGCGCGGAACAGCTGGACGACGGTGGTGTCCAGGGGCGGCAGTCCCTCGGGGCCCGGGGCGATCAGCCGCTCGGCGGCGCTCTGCCGCAACGCACCTTCCGCCGGAGGCTGTTCGCCGGTCGTGAGCGCCGCGGCGATGCGGTCGATCAGCGCGTCGCAGCGCTCGCCGACGTCCGCGGCCCCGCGGGCGGAGACCACCAGCTCGGTGTGGCCGGGAAGTTCGAGCAGCACGACGCTGAACGGCACCAGGGGCGCGTGGACGGGCAGCGCGTAGGCGGTCGTCGCGGTGAAGGCGCCGGTGCTGAACTCGGCGGGGTCCAGGCGGCCGGCGTGCGAGACGATCGCCGAGGCGAGGTGGCGGTGGCGGGCCAGTTCCGCGGCCCGGGAGGCGCGCACGAGGGCGGCGGCCGCGGGCAGCGGGAGCCGGGCGAGCGCGGCCTCGGTGCCGGTGGCCAGTTCCCGCCGGTCGGCGAGGGCGTCCAGCAGCCGCCGGTGGACGGTGTCCGGGTCCTGGCCGGGGGACACGTCGAGGAACACGGGCAGGGTGAGGTTCGCGGTGGCGGCCGTGGCCCGCACGTGCCGGCGCAGGTCCACCGGCACCATGATGCGGGCCGGGGCGCCGACGGCCCCGGCGAGTGCCGCCGAGACCCGCGCGGCCGCCGCCGGGGCCCGGCCCGGCACGGTCCGCCGGCGCCACACGGCGGCCGGGCCCGCCGGGCCGCCCAGCGGGGAGCGCCGGTCGAGCCCGAGGCGGGGGCGCTGCCCGCTGGGGCCGAGCGCGGCCAGCAGCCGGTGGTCGGTCAGCGGGTCCGCGGCCTCCCGCGCGGGCTCGCCCCGCAGGGCGCGGAAGACCTCGGCGGCCCAGGTCCGCAGGCCCTTGAGGTCCATCACGGCGTGGGCGGCGCGGAAGACGACGGTGGACGGCCGCCCGGTGAGCAGCAGCACCTCGCACGCCGGGGAGTCCCCGTCCTGCGCCAGGTGGCCGGTCAGCTCGGGCAGGCCGCTCAGCGCGGTGCGGTCGAAGGCGGGCGCGTCGGCGACCACGACCCTGGCCGCCACCCCGCTGTCGTGCCACGTGCGCCCGCGCCGCACGAGCCGGGAGCCGGGGCAGGCCCGCGAGGCCCGCGCCACGGCCCCGGCCAGCGCTCGGGCGTCGATGTCCCCGTCGCCCTCGACCACGAGCTGGATCACCATCAGCTCGCCCAGCCGCGCGGCGGCGAGGTAGGACCACTCGGTGGGCGAGACGGGCCGCCGGAAGCCGGGGGCGGTGGCTGTGCTGTGCGCGATCAAGGCTGGACCTTCCTGGTGTACGCGTCGACGCCGCCGATCTCCTCGATCCAGGCGGCCAGCCGGGCCATCCCGGTCTCGTGGTCCACCACGGGCGCGCCCAGGTCGCGGCGCGCCGCCGAGGTGTCGTACGTGGCGGACCGGGTCAGCAGGGCCAGCGAGTAGCGGGACAGCGGCGGGGAGGTGTGCTCGGCGAGCGGGGGCAGCTTCCAGAGCAGGTCCGCCGCGAACGCGGCGGCCTTCAGCGGCCCGAGGGGGACCCGCCGGGTCGGGGGCGTGCCGCCGAAGCGCTCGGCGAGGGCGGTCAGGGTGCCCCACACCTCCACCGGCTCCGGGTCCGCGACGAAGTAGGCCCGGCCGCCCACCCCGGGGGCCCGGGCGGCGCGCACGCTCGCCGCGGCGGCGTTGTCGCAGTGGCACAGCGAGGCGAGGACGGGCCGGCCGCCGGAGAGGTCGGGCAGGCGCCCGGCCATCATCTTCGCCAGCAGGCGCGGCATGAACCCCGAGTGGTCGCGCGGGCCCCACACGGCGCGCGGGCGCAGCGCGACGGTGGTGAAGTCCGGCCGGTCGGCGCCCAGGACGAGGCGTTCGGCGGCGGCCTTGGTCTCCGAGTACAGGTTGAGGAAGCGCCTGGGGTAGGGCTCGCTCTCGTCGATGCCGAGCCGGTCGCCGTCGCGCACGCCCATCAGCGCGCTGGGGCTGCTGATGAAGACGAACCGCCGGGCCCCGGCGTCGCGGGCGGCGGCCATCAGCCGCCGGGTGCCCTCGACGTTCTCGGCGTGGAACCGGGCCCGGGTGCCCCGGTCGGTGACCCGGGCGGCGCTGTGGTGCACCGCGTCGACGCCCTCGGCCGCCGCCCGCAGCGAGGCCCGGTCCCGCAGGTCGCCGAAGGCGAACTCGACGCCGCGCACGGTGCGCAGGTGACCGAGGTCGCTGCCCTCGCGCACCAGCACCCGGACCTCGTCGCCGGCCCGCAGACAGGCGTCGACGATGTGGCTGCCCAGGAATCCGGACGCGCCCGTCACCAGGACCTTCACGACGCCACCCCCTTCGCGCGGGCGCGGGCCGGGCGCCACCACGTCGCCCCGAAGAGCATCGTGAGGGCGGCGGTGGCCGCCGGCCTGCGGGCGGTGGCGCGCTCCTGCTCGGCCCGCAGCGCGGCCGGGACCTGCGCCGCGTGGACGACGACGCTCAGGAAGGCGTCCGTCCACCACAGGGCGGTGAGCACCGGGTGCTCCCAGGGCAGCAGCGGCCACGCGGCCAGGTACGCCCAGCCGGCCAGCGGCACCGCCCGCAGCGCCAGGGCCGCGGCGGTGGGGCGGCGGCTGCCGGTGAGCCGGTCCTCGGCCCAGCCGGCCAGCAGCTCGCGGCGGATCTTGGCGTTGTGGCGCACGTCCACCGGGAACGCCGGGTGCACCAGGAAGTCCGCGACCGGTTTCGTCATCGGGTGCTCCGCCCCCAGGGCGCGCAACTCCTCCTCGATGCGCGGCCACTGCTCCCGGCCGGTGCCCGGCGCCAGCTCCACGCACAGCACCGGCCGCTCGTGCCCGCGCGGCCCGACGCCGACCAGGGCGGTGCGCCGCACCCGCGGGTGGGCGTTGAAGACGCCTTCGCAGCGCACCGTGTGCAGGTCGCCCTCGGGGGTGCTCACCCGCTGGCTCTTGCGCCCGCAGAACCAGATCCGGCCCTGCTCGTCGATCCAGCCGACGTCACCGGTGCGGTGCCAGCGGGTGTCGCCGTCCTGGATCTTGTGGTCGGCGCCGACGTCGGCGCCGGCCGGATCGGCGCGGAAGTAGCGGGGGCTGACGGCCGGTCCGCTCACCACGAGCTCGCCCATCTCGCCGGGCGGCACGGCCAGGCCGGGTGTCCAGCGGGGCAGCGGGTCGTCGCCGATCGTGACGGTGCGCACCGTCATGCCGGGGGCCGGGCGGCCCAGGCAGACGCCGAGTCCGGCGGCCGGCCCCGCGGCCGGCCCGTCGGTCCCCGCGGCCAGGGCCTCGCGGCTCTCCAGCAGCGCCATCGGCAGGGCCTCGGTCGCCCCGTAGGTGCTGAACACGCGTGCCTGGTCGGGCAGCACGGAGCGCAGCCCGCCCAGCAGCGCGGGGCTCACCGGGGCGCCGCCGGAGATGACCAGGCGCAGCGAGGGCACCGGGGTGCCGGTGGCGGCCAGGTGGGCGGCGAGCGGGGCCAGCAGCGCGGGGGAGGCGAACATCGCGTTCACCTCGAAGCGCCGGACGGCGTCGGCCAGCGACGCCGGGTCGGCGGCGCCGACCCGGGCCATGTCCATCCGCGGCACGACCACGGTGCGCCCGGCGACGAGGTCGAACACGCCCATGAGCGGCATGGTGACCAGGGTGGTCCGTTCGTCGTCCGTGAAGTGGGCCTGCTCGCTGCCCCGCGCCATCGCCAGCAGCATGCCGACGGTGACCTCGACCGGTTTGGCCGGGCCGGTGCTGCCGGTGGTGTAGCCGATGAGCGCGAGGTCGTCGGGGTCGGTGGACACGGGGGCCACCGGGGTCCGGCCGGTGCCGGCGGCGACCAGGGCGCGCAGCGCGGTGCCGTCCGGGCCGCTCACCGTGACGGAGCTGCGCACGCCGGCGAAGGCGCGCGGGCGCAGCCGGCGCAGCACCTGGGCCTTCGGGACGCCGATGAAGGCCTCCACGCGCACGCGCCGCAGGCAGTCGAGCATGCGTTCCAGGCCCATGCCGGGGTCCACGACGACGGGGACGGCGCCCACGTGCAGCATGGCGAGGACCAGTGTCAGCAGGTCGCCGCCGGGCGGCACCAGCAGGGCCGTGCGGGTGCCGCGGCGGATGCCGTGCGCTTCCAGGCCGGCGGCGCAGGCCGCGACGGTGGTGGCGAGTTCGGCGTAGCCGACGGTGGTGTAGGCGGCGCGGCCGTCCGCTTCGGTGCGGTCCGCGTCGGGGTGGACGAGCGCGGTCGTGTCGGGAGTGCGGGCGGCGTGGTCGGCGAACAGCCGTGCGGGAGAGGCGTGTCGGTCGCTGGCGGGGGCGGCGGCGGGCGTCATCGCACGGTCCCCCCGTCGCCGGGGCGGCCGTTGGCGCAACCGCTGGTCAGGCGGTAGAGCGAGGCCGCCGAGGTGAGACCGGCACCGACGGCGAGGAAGAGCACCCGGTCGTGTCCGGCCAGCCGGCCGGTGTCCAGGGCCTGGAGGTAGCCGTGGACGAGCGCCGAGGTGTGCGGGTCGCCGTGGACGCCCTCGACGGTGACGGCGGCGTCGGCGGCCAGGCCCAGGCGCTTGGCCAGGCGCGCGGCGAATCCGGGCGAGGGCTGCGAGGTGACGAGCAGGGTGCGGTCGAGGGCGAGACGGGCGCGGCCGGCGTCCGGGCCGTCGTCGGTGGCGTCCGCGGTGGCGTCCTCGGTGCGCAGGACGGTGCGCACGGAGTCGGCGGCGAGGTCCAGCATGCGGTCCAGGGCGTCGCCGTCGCGGTCCACGACGATGCTGGTGCGTCCGCCGGCGCCGACGTCGGGCAGCGGCAGGTAGCCGTTGACGCCGTGCCCGCCGGGCAGGGAGCGGTGGTGCACCCGGCCGAAGCCGCGTCCGTCGCCGGTGTGTTCGAGCAGCAGGGCCGCCCCGGTGCTCGCGTACGGGAAGGCGGGCGTGCCGGCGCGGGCGGCGTCCGTCGAGGGGTGGGTGTCGGCGCAGACCACCATGACCCGGCGGGCGCCGCCGGTGGCGAGCAGGGCGTCGGCGGCCTGGACGGCGTTGAGCAGGCCGCAGGCGCCGTTCATCAGGTCGAAGGAGAACGCGGCCCGGCGCTCGGGGGAGTGGAGGTAGTCGAGGTTGATGCCCAGGCGCTTTTGGATGAGCGCGGCGACGGACGGCTCGACGATGTTGGAGTCGCGGTAGACGCCGACGTTGATCAGGACGTCGACGTCGGCGGGGGCGAGTCCGGCCCGCTCCAGGCAGGCGCGGCCGGCCGCGGCCGCGTGGCCGATGGAGCTGCCGGAGCCGTCGGCGGGGGCGGGGGCGGCGGCGGTGATGACGGTGGCCATGGGTCACACCTCCAGGGAGGAGACGGTCGCGGACAGGAAGCCGGTCACGACACCGGAGGCGGCGGGCACCATCAGCACCTTCGACCCCCCGGGTATGCGGCCCTCGGCGAGCGCCTGGTGCAGCACCAGGTAGTGCGAGGTGGTGGCGGTGTTCGCCAGCCGGTCGACGACGGAGAGGGACGCCGGCATGGGCGCGCCGAAGCGGCTCTCGCCGGTGGCGTTCATGAAGTCCACGAACCGGGTGCCGACCTGGTGCTGGATGACGAAGTCGTAGCCCTCGTCGGCGAACCGGCGGCCCTGCTCGGCGAGTTTGTCCCCGTGGAAGGCCGGCCACAGCGAGAGCCGGTCCTCGGCGTGCATCTCCTTGTTGTTGGTGTACATGGCCATGCCGCCGGTGCCGTCGCTGGGCATGCCGAGGCACAGGTGCGAGTACTCCGAACACGTCATCAGCTCGATGTCGTGGATCACGTCGCGCTCGTCCGTGGCGCGGTCCATCACCAGCGCGACGGCGGAGTCCCCGACGGACATCGACGCGAACTGGGGGTCCCGGCTGTCCTCCATCTCGCGGGCGGCGGTGAAGGCGATGGGGGTGATCTGCTCGCCGCTCAGCACCAGGCCGTTGCGCACGGTGCCGGCGCGGATCATCCGGTCCAGCAGGAGGACGCCGGTCATCATGCCGGCGCAGGCGTTGGAGACGTCGAAGCGCAGGGCGTTCGCCGCGCCGATCTCCTCGGCGATGCGGTGCGCGAACGAGGGCTCGAACTGCAGGCGCCCGCCGTCGGCCATGCGGCTGATGGAGCAGGAGATCACGGCGTCGATGCCGTCCGGCGCGTGGCGGGAGCGCGCCAGGCAGTCCCGGGCGGCGGCCACCGCCATCGTCAGGCTGTCCTCGGGCTCGTGCGCGGTGTCGTCCGCCACCCGCCGCTCCGTCGTGCCGGTGATCTTCACGAGGTCGAACTCCGGCGTCTTCTCCAGGCGGCCGAGGAGTTCGGCGGTGCTCATCACCGTGGTGGGGAGGTAGGCCCCGATGGCTTCTAACCGAGTCTTGTTCACGACACCCTCTTTTCTTTCCAGCGCGAGTCCGGGCGATTAAAGGCACGTAAAATCACGCGAGGTGATCCGGCATCACCCCACGACGACCTTCGTGCACGCCTGAACCCGATGTGCCCATGGTTACTTGGCGGACTTCTCCCAGGTCAGGGGAGTACCGCTCCATGACGCGAGCGCGCCAATCACCGTCGGAGACTATCGCATTACTCAAAGCGACCGGGCCTCGCGGGTGTGTGACGATCGCCACCCGCTATTTCCGGCCGCGTTCGCGCAAGGGCACAACCATCCTCTCTGTACGGATGGTTGGTCTTGGTCGGCGGGCGGTACGGAAGGGTTCCCGCCCTTTTCTCGGAATCCCGTCCGGGCGCTATCGCGTGAGCCCGCGACGGCTCCCGGAGGCGGGCGATCTCACCGCGCGGCGTGGACGTCGGCGGCGAGCAGGTGGTCCAGCACCCGCCCGAACACGACCCGCGCGGCAGCGGCCACCAGCGGGTCGAGCAGGCGGGGCAGGCCGGCGATCCGCAGCTCCTCCGCCCACACGGCCTCGCTGCCCGCGCCCACCGCGCGCACCCGCAGCTCGGCGTGGCCGCGCACCACGCGTCCGCGCTTCTCCAGCCGGCACGTCCCGGGCCGACCGTCCCCGGGGGCGCCCAGTGCGACGATCTCCATCGGGTCGTCAAAGTGCAGCGGTCCCAGGGAGGTGCGCGCGAGCACGACGTCCCCGGCCTCCCGCCCGCTGCCCCGCACCGCCCTCACGCGGGTGAACGGCACCCGGTCCCCGTGCCGGGGCCAGGCGGTGAGCCGTGCCCAGCACTCGTCCGGCGGCAGCGGGCAGCGGCGGGTCAGGACGAATCGGGCCATACGGCACTCTAACCGCGCTGGAGGGCGGCACCCGAAAGGCCGGGGCGGCGCCCGGCGGCGCTGTCCCGGCCCTCGGTCACCGCGGTCTCAGCAGGAGCCGACGGTTCCGTTCAGGCTCGACCACACGGGCGTCCACGGCCCGTCGCCGTGCGGCCGGTAGATCACCACGTTCCGGTCGTCCTGGATCCGGAGCCAGTTGGCGGACGGGCTGCACCCGTTGTCGGTGCGCGAGGACCACTGCGGCCGCTGGAAGGCGTCGTAGACGACGAGGTTGCCGTCGTACTGCATGATCACCTTGCCGGGCGCGGTGCCGGCGGTGTCGGTCTTCCAGATCGGGTTGCCGTTGAGGTCGTACTCGACGAGGTTGCCGTCCTGCTGGTACACCATCGTGAAGGCGCCCGCGTGGGAGCCAGATCGATGACGGCACGTCAACGCCGTGCTCCGGAGCCGCCGTTGTGGCCTCAGGCCGGGCTCGGGCCTTCGAGGACGGTTTCGACGAGGAGGGGGCTGCGCAGGGTCTCCTCGGGGCCGGCGCCGAGCAGGACGCGGTAGTGGACCGGGGCGTAGAGGATGTCGACCATCGTGCGGGTGGGCAGGCCGGCGCGGAGCCACCCGGCAGGAGGCGGTCGAGACGATCATCCAGATGGCCGCCTCTGCGGGCTTCCCGGCCGCACTCAACGGGATCGCGGCCGCCCGCGAGGTGTTCGCCGAGCGCGACGCGACGGGCCGGACGGGGGAGTAGGGGTCCGGCGTAGCCTGCCGGCATGGCGATCAACGGCTTCGGTGCGACCGAGTTCCAGCTGGTCCTGCTGCGCAGGATGGCCGACTACCACCCCGAGCTCGTCGAGGACGCCGTCCGCCGGCTCGGAGCCACCCGGGCCGGGATGCGGGAGGCGAACAAGCGCTGGCAGGCGATGGTCCGCGCGCCCGGCTTCCCGCGCGGCGCCGCCCGCTACACCGCCGTCCTCGGGCCGCCCGCGGCGAGCGTGGCGCGGCCGGTCGGGGACCTCGCCTGCACCGCGCGGCAGTGGGAGCTGCCGCTCTGGCCGGGCCTGCGCTTCGAGATCCTGCTGGGCCCGGCCGACGCCGGCGCCCCGCTGCTGAACGAGTGGCTGGTGCGCGCCGACGGCGCCCCGGCGCCCGAACTGCGCACCCCCGCCGACCTGGCGCCGTGGAGCTGCGTGGTCGGCGACGTCGCCGCCGCCTTCCCGCCCGCCGTGCCGCGCGAGGGCGGCGCCCCGACCCGCTTCCGGCTGGACTTCGGCATCCCGGACGCGGACGGACGGGTGCGCGCGTACACCGCCGACTTCACCTGGGGGCTGCTCCAGGAGGTGCGGGAAGCGTGAGGGGCGTGGCCGGGAGATGAAAGGAAGGATTCAGTTTATACCTTGCATTTGCAGGCCAAGCTAGGACTGTGTCAATGTAATCGCAGACATCAAGCGGGATTGACACGGGAAAGCGAAGGATCATGTCGTACGGCGCACGCGTCATCGTCGGAGTGAACGGCTCGCTGCACAGCCTGACCGCCCTGCACCGCGCGGCGGCCGAGGCCCGGGCCCGGGGCGCCGTCCTCGTCCCGGTGCTCGCCTGGACCCCCGTCGGCGGCGAGCGCAACTACCGTGCGCAGCCCTGTCCGCCGCTGCTGCGCGTGTGGGAGGACGCCGCCCGCACCCGGCTGGACCGCGCGCTGGAGGAGGCCTTCGGCGGCCTGCCGATCGGCGTGGCGGTGGAGCCCATGGTGGTCCGCGGCCAGGCCGGGCCCGTCCTGACCGGGCTGGCCGAGCGCCCGGGCGACCTGCTGGTGGTCAGCACCGGCCGCCAGGACGGCGCGCGCGGCAGGCTGCGCCGACTGCTGCCCGGCTCCGTCACCCGCCACTGCCTCAACCGCGCGCGCTGCGGCGTGCTCGCCGTGCCGCCGTCCGGCCTGCTCGACGACCTGCGCGCCCTGCACCGCGGCATCGACCTGCGCGAGCTCGTCGCCGCCTGAGCCGGGGCGGGCCCCACGCCCGACCGGGGCGGTACGAACGACCACGGACTTCATCGGGATGTCATCGCCCGCTGTCACTGTCGTCCGGTCACCTCGGCCGACCGCCCAGCGCACCGCACCGGAGAGCGGACGCGTCGGCCCACTACGTGGGGAGAAGCGAATGCGAGCACGAAGGATCGCGGCCGCGGCGGCCGGACTCCTGATGACCACCGGGCTGACGGCGGCCCAGGGCACCGTGGCCCAGGCGGCCACGACGCGGGTGACCGCTCCGTGCGAGGGTACCTACACGATCGTCGTGGGCGGCACCGGCAGCTCGTGGAACAACGACGGCTTCCGCGGCAACATCCAGCAGCACGTCGGGTATCCCACCCAGATCCCCAACGGCGCGAGCACGCGCGCGGGCGTCAACGAGCTGAACCGGCTGGTGCGCGACCAGCGCGCCGCGTGTCCCGACCAGCACGTCAAGATCGGCGGGTACTCCCTGGGCGCCGGCGTGGTGCACGTCTGGGTCACCGAGAACTGGCAGACCTTCGGCAACGTCAACGCCATCCTGGTCGCCGACCCCAAGCGCCAGGGCCCGCCCGGAGCCAACGGCGGGGCGGTGCCGTTCGGCGGCCTCATCGGCGCGCCGCTCGCCGGCGCCGACCGGTTCTTCGGCAACGTGCCGGTCAAGACGATCTGCAACTGGGACTACGTCTGCGACGAGTCGGCCGGCATCTGGACCTACCCGGCCAACCACGTCAACAACTACCCCATGGACTTCGACATGGACCACCACAACGACAGCGCCAACGAGGAGTGGTACAACGGCGCCTGGCGCCCCGCCTCCTGGTAGGCGCGCAAGGCGTGTAAGGCCCCCAACGCCCCCCGGCCGCCCGGCAGTCCGCCGGGCGGCCGGCCCCGTCATCGGGATTCCCTAGTAGTGCCTTGCTGGGTGGTGTCGTAGTCCTGCCATTACGAATGTCTCGATCAACCGGCTCAGAAGGTAGAGCCTCCTGACTGCACGGAACCCCTGAAGAAGTCCCGGCCTCACCGCACGACGGTGGTGAGGCCGAGGCCGGCCTCGTCCCCGTGCAGGATCATCTGGTGGGTGCGCCGCAGCATCCGGCTCGGCGCGACGCCCAGGTCGTCGGCCAGGTGCCGGCAGGCGCGGCCGAACACGGCCAGCGCGTCGGCCTGCCGGCCGCCGCGGTACAGCGCACGCATCAGCATCGCGGCCACCGGCTCGTTCAGCGGGTGCTCCGCGGACAGCGCGAACAGCTCGGCCACCGCCTCGGCGTGCCGGCCCAGCCGCAGCTGCCACTCCGACTTCCGCTGCGCGACGGCGATCCGGCGCTCGGTGAGCCGCACCCGCTCCAACTCGGCGAGCGGGCCGGGCAGGCCGGCCAGGAGCTCGCCGCCGAAGAGGTCCAGCGCCCGCGCGCACAGGCGCACCGCCTCGGCCGTGTCACCCGCCCGGTGGGCGGTCCTCGCCTCGGCGACCAGGTCCTCCATGCGCGCCAGGTCCACGTCGGCCGCGCCGGGGACGAGCCGGTAGCCGCAGCGGTCGTGCTCGATCACCTGGTCCGGGCCGTCCCCGAGGCGCAGCGCCTTGCGCAGCCGGTAGACGTAGACCGGTACGACGTTGGTGACGGGCGGCTCCTGGCCCCAGACGCCGTCGAGGAGTTCGTGCCGGCTGACCGTCCGTCCGCCGCGCAGCGCCAGCGCCGCGAGCACGGCCTGCTGGCGCAGGTGCCCCAGGTTCAGGCAGCGCCCGTCCTGCCAGGCCCGCAGCGGCCCGAGCACGGAGATCCGCACCCGCGGCCCGACCGCCCGCGCGGCGCCGCCGCCCCTGGCCGCCGGGCCCGCCGCCCGCGTGCGGGGGCCGCGGCCGGGGGAGACCAGCCCGCAGTCGAAGGCGTGGACGATGGCGGCGGCCCGGTCCCGCAGCCCGAGCTTGACCAGGATCCGCGCGAGGTGCCCGGCCACGACGTCCTCGGGGACGGCCAACTGCGCGGCGATCTCGTCGTCACGCAGCCCGCAGCCGACCGCGTGCAGCACCTCGCGCTCCCGCCGGTCGAGGTCCGGCCGGCCGAGCCCCTGCTTCCCGAGTTCCTGCTGGCCGGGCACGGCGGTGATCGGCCGGCCGGCGGTGACGGTCATCGACATCGCTGCTCCCTGGACTCCGGGCCGGCCGCTCGGGCGGACGGCGTCGACAAGGTAGCGGGGCGGCGAGCGCGCCGTAATCCGGAACGATCCGGAGTACCCGGGTGGACGGAGTCGGTGGGCTGGAGCCATCCCCGCACGCGCTGGGATGGTCCCCGTGCACACTGTCGTCCTCGGGCTTTCCCCCGTGGCGGCCACCTTCGCCGCCACCGTGGGTGCCGCCCACACGCTGCGCCGATTCCTCGCCCCCTCGCCCCGGCCGGCTGGTAGCGGGAGAAGAGCAGTGCCCGGCGGCCCTGGCCGTCGGGCACTTCGTTCTTCGTTCTTCGTTCTCTTGGGTCCTGCTGCCGAGCGAACCGGTGCGGCGCGCCGTCCGGTTGGACTGCTACGCCTCCGGGCCCGTGGCCCAGGAGTGGAAGAGGGGCCAGGACTCAGGGGAAGGACGAGCGTCGAGCCATCGGGGTCCCGGCGGGCCGTCCTCTGCCCGGCGCGAAAAACGGTGTGCGCGGGGCCGGGCCCGGGGCA
>NZ_JAQYXB010000507.1:0-347 GCF_036322405.1 Streptomyces sp. SP17BM10
GGACCGGAACGGGAAGGACAGCGCCGCCGCCTGGGGCAGCAGCGCGCGGTGCCGGGCGTGTTCGGCGGCGCCGTAGCCGCCGAGGGCGCGGCCGGGGAGGAGGACCGCGCCGGCGTCCGCAGCGACGTCCCCGGCGAGGACGGCCACCAGCGTCGCCTTGACGCCGCCGTTCGGGCCGAGCAGCGCGACCACCTCGCCCCCGGCCACCAACACCCGCCCCCCGAACGCCAAACCCAACTACAACGCCGCCACCACCCCCATTCCCGGCCCCCGTCCATCCCGCCCATACCCGTACCTCCCCAACCACAAACCCACCCAACCATCAAGCATCCCGACCCGCGCACCAC
>NZ_JAQYXB010000508.1:0-343 GCF_036322405.1 Streptomyces sp. SP17BM10
GACGCCGCGCTGCTGCTCCACTCGAAGGGCAAGGCGCCGGCCGCGACCCCGGCGGGGCGGTCGCCGCGGCTGAAGGGCGCCGAGTCGCCGCCGCTGTTCTGACCGACCACGAAGCCCGCCTCCCCGAGCAGGAGGCGGGCGTCGTCGTTCCCGGCCAGGCAGGTTGCCCCGGGGGCGGGGCAGCGAGCGCTCGCCCGGCCAACGTCCCTGACCCCACGGGTGGGGGCCGTGGGCGGGGTGCCCCGGGCGCGCGCGGCCAGGCCCACTGCCCGCCCCCCGGGCGCGCGGCGGGCCGACCCAAAAGGAAAACCCGGGCACCAGGGGGTGTAGGGACCCCACGACC
>NZ_JAQYXB010000509.1:0-334 GCF_036322405.1 Streptomyces sp. SP17BM10
GACCCAGCCGAAAGGCTCGGCCTGGGTTGCGATGTCGTACAGGTGGACCACCCGGGCCCCGCCCAGCGCCCCCCCCAACCCCCCCCCCAAACTTGTCATTACCCAGCCCCCCTTCCCCTCCACCGCCACCAATCGCACCCGCCCCCAACCCCCCCAACACCACCAACCGCCCCACCCGCACCCCCCCCCGTCCCGCCAACCCCCCCCCCCTCCACAACTAAAACCCCAAACCCCCCTCCCGGACGATGGCCGGACCACTCCGGCCGTCTCCGTCGTCGTCTGGGGCCGCTCCCCAGCGGAGCACTCCGCCGCCGACCCGAGCCGGCCGCACGCC
>NZ_JAQYXB010000510.1:0-611 GCF_036322405.1 Streptomyces sp. SP17BM10
GCGCCCCAAGGTCGATGCCGCCTGGAACCTCCACGAGCTGACCAAGGACCAGGACCTCAAGGCCTTCGTCCTCTTCTCCTCCATTTCCGGCGTCATGGGCAGCGCGGGCCAGGGCAACTACGCCGCAGCGAACGTCTACCTGGACTCCCTCGCGCACTGGCGCCGCCACCAGGGCCTCGCCGCCCAGTCCCTCGGCTGGGGCGCCTGGATGCCGACCGCCGGCATGACGGGGACGCTCTCCGAAACCGACCTGCACCGCATCCACGCCTCCGGAGTCCCGCCCCTCGCCGAGGAGGACGGCCTCGCGCTCCTCGACGCCGCCATGGCCGTCGACGAGCCGTACCTCGTCGCGACCGGCCGCATGGCCGCCGGTGCCCGCCCGCGCGGTGAGGTGCCGACGATGTTCCGCGCCCTCCTGCCCGGCGGTCGCCGCACGGCCTCCGCCACCGGCACCGGCGCCGCCACCATGACCGCCCTCGCGGCCCGGCTCCACGAGCTGCGCGAGGCGGACCGGCTGCGCCACGTCGTCGACCTGGTCCGCACCGAGGCCGCCGCCGTCCTCGGCCACGCCTCACCGCAGGCCGTCGCCGCCGACCGGGACTTCCACGACC
>NZ_JAQYXB010000511.1:0-309 GCF_036322405.1 Streptomyces sp. SP17BM10
GGGTGGGGGGGGGGGGGGGGGGGCCGCGGCCGGCCGCGCCCGCGGGTGTTGTGGCGCGGGGCCCGGGCGCGGCGCGGGCGGGCGGGGGGCGGGGGGGGGGCGGGGGGGGGGCGGGGGGGGGGGGGGGCGGGGCCGCGGCGCCGTCCGCGTGTATCACACCCCCCGCCCCCCCCCCCCCCCCCCCACACCAACACGCCGAACCCCAGACAGCCACCATCTAACGGCCGCCCCAGGTAAAAGAGGAACCCCCCGCGGTGGGGGACCAAACCAAAAAATCCCCACAAAAAGCAAAAAAAACAAACAACCGAA
>NZ_JAQYXB010000512.1:0-284 GCF_036322405.1 Streptomyces sp. SP17BM10
CGGGACAACCACCGCCCGGGCTGGACTACCTTCCTGCGTCACCCCATCGCTCACCTACTGCAGACTTGGACCGGCGGCTCCACCACTTCCCTTTGCCCGAAGGCTCCGGGACGGCTTCACGGCCTTAGCATCATCTGGTTCGACGTTGGCGCTTCAAAGCGGGTACGGGAATATCAACCCGTTGTCCATCGACTACGCCTGTCGGCCTCGCCTTAGGTCCCGACTTACCCTGGGCAGATCAGCTTGACCCAGGAACCCTTGGTCAATCGGCGCAAGAGTTTCCC
>NZ_JAQYXB010000513.1:0-340 GCF_036322405.1 Streptomyces sp. SP17BM10
ACTCGCCCAGCCGCCGGCAGACGACTGAAGCTCACTCCCACAACCCCGCAATGGCAACCCCTGCCGGGTCTCACACCAAAACGGTTTAGCCTCAACCAGTTTCGCTCGCCACTACTCCCGGAATCACGGTTGTTTTCTCTTCCTGCGGGAACTGAGATGTTTCACTTCCCCGCTTTCCCTCCACACTGCCAATGTGTTCAGCAGCGGGTGACAGCCCATGACGACAGCCGGGTTTCCCCATTCGGACACCCCCGGATCAAAGCTCGGTTGACAGCACCCCGGGGCCTATCGCGTCCTCCCACGACCTTCAACGGTTCCAAGAGCCAAGGCATCCACCGAC
>NZ_JAQYXB010000514.1:0-190933 GCF_036322405.1 Streptomyces sp. SP17BM10
GGCCTCGATCATCGAGTCGCCGCGCACGGTGAGCGCGAACAGCTCGCCCTCGCCGACCAACTGGCGCGGCAGCGGGAAGACGTCCTCGACCGTCTGCTCGGCCAGGATCGGACCGCCGGCGGCGATCCGGCCGACCAGCGGCACATTCGAGACGGCGGGGCCGGGGGTGGTGTCGGTCTGGTGATCGTCCCAGACGCGGTAGGCGCGGGGGCGGTGCGGGTCGCGGTACAGGATGCCCTTGCGCTCCAGGGCCTTGACCTGGTGGGCGACCGAGGAGGTGCTGGACAGGCCGACGGCCTGGCCGATCTCGCGCATGGACGGCGGGTAGCCCCGGCGCTGGACGGAATCCCGGATGACCTCGATGACGCGGCGCTGGCGCTCGGTGAGCCCGGCCTCGTCGGTGCGGACGCCTTTGGGCCGGCCGCCGCGGGAGCGGGTCGGGGTGGTGTCGGCCATGGTGCCCTCCCGATCGTTCGGTGGGTGACTGTATCCCGCGCGGTGCGACAAGGGTGTCCGGGCCGCTGGCCTGGCCTGGCCTGGCCTGGCCGGATGCCGGTCGTGGGGTGTGCGGGGCGGTCATCGGAAGTCCCTGCTCCGGGCGCCGGGGGCGAGGGTGAGCGGGGTGAGGCGGGTGGCGACGAGGTTGACCGCGCCGTCGCGTCGTTCGGCGGTGCCGTGGACGAGCAGGCCGGCGTTGCCGAGGGCGACGCGGCGTTGGCGTTCCCAGACGTGGGGCTGGCAGATGATGTTGACGAGGCCGGTCTCGTCTTCCAGGGAGATGAACAGGACGCCGCCTGCGGTGGGCGGGCGCTGGCGGTGGGTGACGAGGCCGCCGACGGCGACCATCGTTCCGGGGGTGGCGCCGTGCTTGAAGTCGGCGCAGGTCATGGCTCCGCAGCGCTCCAGGTGCGGGCGGGCGTGCTGGACGGGGTGGGTGGTGGCGGAGGCGCCGGTGGCCCACAGGTCGGCGATGGTCTCCTCGACGGTGGTCATCTCGGGCAGGCCGGGCGGGGCGGTGAGCGCGGGGGCGGTGCCGGGCAGCATGGCGTCGGTGGTGCGGGCGAGCAGGCCGGCGGACCACAGGGCCTGACGGCGGGTGACGCCGAGGCTGGTGAAGGCGCCCGCGGTGGCGAGGGCTTCGAGGAGCGGGGCGGGCAGGGCGGTGCGGCGGGCGAAGTCCTCGAGGTCGGTGTAGGGCCGGTGGGCCGCGATCGCTTCGGCCTGGTCGTCGCCGAGGCCGCGCACAGCCGCGAGGCCGAGGCGGATCGCCGGCCGGGCGCCCGCCGCTCCCCCGCCATCGGGGGCGGCGTCTTCGAGGGTGGGGGCGGCGGCGCTGTGGTTGACGTCGACGGGCAGCACGGTGACGCCGTGGCGCTTGGCGTCGGCGATGAGGGTGAGCGGGGCGTAGAAACCCATCGGCTGGTTGGCCAGCAGCGCGCAGGTGAACGCCTCGGGGTAGTGGTGCTTGAGCCAGGCGCTCGCGTACACGAGCAGGGCGAAGCTCGCGGCGTGGCTCTCGGGGAAGCCGTAGGAGGAGAAGGCGTCGATCTTGCCGTAGACGTCCTCGGCGACCTCGGTGGGGATGCCGCGCTCGGCCATGCCGGCGAGCAGGCGCTCGCGTAGTTCGGCGACGCGTTCGTGGGAGCGCTTGGCGCCCATCGCCTGGCGGAGCTTGTCGGCCTCCGCGGGGGTGAAGCCGGCGCAGTCGATGGCGAGTTGCATCATCTGTTCCTGGAACAGGGGGACGCCGAGGGTCTTCTTCAGGGCGCGTTCCATCAGCGGGTGGGGGATGTCGGCCCTCTCGCGGCCGTTGCGGCGGGCGATGTAGGGGTGGACGGATCCGCCCTGGATGGGTCCGGGGCGGATGAGGGCGACCTGGACCACGAGGTCGTAGAAGCGGCGCGGGCGCAGGCGGGGCAGCGCGCTGGCCTGGGCGCGGGATTCGACTTGGAACACGCCGACGGTGTCGGCACGGCAGAGCATGTCGTAGACGGCGGGGTCGTCCGGGGGGATGGTGGCGAGGTCGTAGCGGATGCCGTGGTGGCGCTCGATCAGGTCGCAGGTGTCGTGGAGGGCGGAGAGCATGCCGAGGCCGAGCAGGTCGATCTTGACCAGGCCCGCTTCGGCGACGGAGTCCTTGTCCCATTGCAGGACGCTGCGCCCTGGCATGGTGGCCCACTCGGTGGGGCAGGTCTCGGCGACTGGGCGGCGGGTGAGGACCATGCCGCCGGAGTGGATGCCGAGGTGGCGGGGCAGGCCGCGCAGGTGCCCGGCGAGCTCGCGCACGTCGGCCGGCACGGGTGCGTCCGGTGGCGGCATCTCGTGCCAGCCGGTCTCCTTGGCGAAGCGGTCGAGGTCGCCGGTGGCGTAGCCGAGCGCGCGGGCGGCGTCGCGTACGGCGAGGCGGGGCTGGTAGGTGATGACGTTGGCGACCTGGGCGGCGTGGTCGCGGCCGTAGCGCTCGTAGACGTACTGGATGGCCTCCTCGCGGCGCCGGTGCTCGATGTCGAGGTCGATGTCCGGCGGTCCGTCCCGCTCGGGCGACAGGAAGCGCTCGAAGAGCAGGCCGTAGTGGATCGGGTCGACGGCGGTGATGCCGAGGGCGTAGCAGACGGCGGAGTTGGCGGCCGAGCCGCGGCCCTGGCACCAGATGCCGCTGCGGCGGCAGAAGTCGACGATGTCGTGGACGATCAGGAAGTAGCCGGCCATGCCGAGCTGCTCGATCACGTCGAGCTCGTAGGCGATCTGGCGGCGGGCCTGCTCGTTGCCGGGGGCGAAGCGGTGCGTGGCGGCGCGCTGGGTGAGCTCGCGCAGCCAGCTGGACTCGGTGTGGCCGGCCGGCACCGGGAATCCGGGGAGCTCGGGGTTGAGGGTGCGGAAGTCGAAGGCGCAGGCGCGGGCGAGGTCGACGGTGTTGCGCTGGACGCCCGGCCAGGGTGCGAGGCGGATGGCCATCTCGGCCGCCGAGCGCAGGTGCGCCGTGCCGGCGGCGGCGAGGAAGGGCTCTGCGTCGGCGAGCGAGCGGCCCTGGCGCAGCGCGGCGAGGGTCTGGGCCAGGCGTAGCTGGGCCGGGGTGGCGTGGTGGGCTGCGGTGGTGGCCACGACGGTGAGGTCGAGGCGGTGGGCCAGGTGGGCGAGGGCGGTGTTGCGGTCGTCGTCGCCGGGCAGTTGGTGGTCGGTCAGCTCGATGTAGAGGTTGTCGGGGCCGAAGCGGTCGGCGAGGGTGTGCAGTTCGCGTTCGGCGCCGGTGGGGCCTTCGGTGTCGAGGGCGCGGCGTACGGCGCCTTTGCGGCAGCCGGTGAGGATCGCCCAGTGGCCGCCGTGGGCGTTGGTGAGGTGGTCGGTGTCGTAGCGGGGGCGGCGTTTGCCGGCGCCGGTGAGGTGGGCGTCGCCGATGGTCCTGGCGAGGCGGCGGTAGCCCTCGGGGCCGCGGGCGAGGACGAGCAGGTGTTCGCCGTCCTGGTCGGGGACCCCGGTGGGGGCGAGGGCCGCGTCCAGGGTCAGTTCGGCGCCGAAGACGGTGCCGATGCCGGCGCGGCGGGCCTCGGCGGCGAAGACGGCGGCTGCGTAGAGGCCGTCGTGGTCGGTGATGGCGAGGGTTTCGGTGCCCAGGCGGGCGGCCTCGGCGACGAGGTCGGCGGGGTCGCTGGCGCCGTCGAGGAAGCTGTAGGTGGAGTGGACGTGCAGTTCGGCCCAGCCGGGCCCGCCGCGGCCGCCGGTACGTGGTGGGGCCGGTTCGGGGCGCGGTGGCGGGCCGGGGAACGGGAGCACGGTGCGCTCGCCCTCGTGCCGGGCGGGGTGGCTGCCGGTCATGCGCCGGTGCAGCTCGGCCCAGGGGAGGTCGTGGTGGCTGTTGAATCCCATCCTGCGTGTCCTGGTGTTGCTTCGTGGTGGGCCGGGTCCCGGTACCGGGGCCGGCGGGGTCAGGTGTCGTAGTCGCCTTCGAGGTGCCAGCGCCCGGCGGTGACGGCGAGCAGTAAGGCCCGCCCGTCCTCGACGGTGACCTGCAGGCGGGCGGTGCGCCGGGCTTCCTCGGGGTCCCACCAGCGTTCCTGCTCCGGCCAGGGCCCGGCCCAGCCGGTCACCCGCGCGGTGTCGTCGGGGCCGAGCACCAGGTGTACCGGGGCATGGTGGATCTCGGCGCGGGCGCTGACCTGGACGTCGCGGCCGTCGGCGTCCAGCAGCCGCACCGGCCGTGGGCGGGCCGGGACGTGGGTGGGTGAGGGTGCGGGCAGGCGGCCGGGCCACGGCCCGTCGGCGCGCCGCTCCCGGTGGGCATCGCCCCAGGGGGTGCGCACCACCCGGTCGGCGGGGGCGCGGCCGCCTGCCAGCTCGACGGTGACCGGGGCGTGGTGGCCGAGGATCGCCTGCACCCGCGCGATGGCCCGCTCCGCGCGGGCGCGCGTCTCCTGGTCGCCGTCCTCGAGGGAGAGCTGGCGGCCCGGGTCACGCACCAGGCCGTCCGGGAGCAGCCGCAGCGCCACCACCCCGCCGGCGTCCTCGTCGAAGACGGCACGTTGCTGCCAGGCCTGCAGCTGCCAGCGCACCCGGTCGGCAACCGCGCCCACCGACAGCACGCCTTCGTGGCGCCAGGCCCGGGAGGCGGTGGTGCCATCCGCGCACTCGACTTCCACCTCGACGCGCTCGCACGCCAGTCCCGCACCGGCCAGGCCCGCGTGCAGCCGCTGCGCCAGGCCGCGGGCCGTGAACGCCAGCGGCTCGGCGAGCATGACCGGCTGCTCGAAGCGCTCCTCGACCGTCAGGTCCGCGCCCGGGGGCCGGGCCACGACCGGCCGGGCCTCAAGCCCGCGGGCCAGGCGATGCGCGAGCACGCCGTCGTGGCCGAAGCGCTCCGCCACGCTCGCGGCCGGCAGTGCGGCGAACTGGCCGAGCGTCACCAGCCCGAGCCGGCCCAGCAGGTCGGCCAGCCGGCCGTCGCCCAGCTCCGCCACCGGGTGCGCCGCCAGGAACCGGGCGCTCTCGCCCGCGGGGACGATCCGCTGCGCGCGGGCCGCCAGGCGCGCCGCGAACAGCCCGTCGGCGATGCCCACCCGGCACGGGTGCCCGATCGCCTCCACCGCGTCCATCACCCGCTCGGCCAGCACCTCCTCTCCCCCGTGGAAGCGCGCCGCGCCCGCGGCCGCCAGCGCCAGCACACCGGGCCGCACGACCTCCAAGTGCGCGGCCAGCGCGCCGACCGCGTCCGCGACCGGCTCGAAGGCCTTCGCCTCGGCGTCCAGGTCGCGCTCGAAGACCTCCAGATCCGCAACGAGCGCCTGCGCCGAGCGCACCTTCTGGCCGCCCCGGACGCCGGCCGCGCGCGCGGCGCCGCTCGCGGCCAGGATCCGCGCGCGCTCGGCCACAGCGGCGAGCCGTCCCGGATCCGGCTCCGCGCCGAGCACCGCGACCACCGGCCAGTCGGGGATCCACCCGACGAGCACTCGCGTCACGCCCTCGCCCATCTCAGACCACCGCCAGCGGGCCCCGGCCGGCCGGCGCCGCCCGGTCCGCCCCGGCCCCCGACACGGCCGGCCCGGCGGCCCGCACGGCGCCCTGCGTGTCCGGCAGCCACAGCTCCATCCTCCGCTCGCGCGCCGCCGCGCCCCGCCCGCCGGCGGACACCGACATCCGCCGCGCCCGCAGCCGTCCGCGCCCGGCCCCCAGCCCGGTCCACGCCCGCGAGACCACCCGCAGCCGCACCCGCGCCCCCGGCCAGTCCCCGGACACCACCACCGCGCACCCGCTGCGGCGCGCCACCGTGGCCAGCCGCTCGCGCAGCGGGCCCGGCGGCGTTCCGCGCAGCAGCAGCAGACCGAAGCCGTCGGCCAGGGCGAGCGCGGTCTCCGCCCAGTGCTCGCCCGGATCCTCCACCACGACCAGGTGCGACAGGTCGACGCCGAGCTCGGCGGCCGCGAGCAGGCCGAGCCCGTCGAATCCGAGCGCGGCACACCACGTACCGGTCGACGACGCCGCGGCCGCGAGGGCCAGGAGCAGTGCGGTGCCGCCGCCGGTCACCGACACGACGGCGCCCGGCCGCAGGCCGCGTTCGGGCAGGAGGTCCCGGAGGGCGGGCAGCACCGGCACCAGCGGCCCGGGACGGGACAACTGGAGCTGGGGTGCCAGTGCGGCGAGTGTTGCCTCCACACCCCAAGAATCGAACATCTGAGCGAGAAAGGGAAGCCAAAAGGAAATCGGTCACTCGTTCGAGTGAGTGGCATTACTGCAGGTCACGAGAGGCGTGGATGGGGTATCGTTCGGCGCGCCGCGGTCGGCGGCGAAGCTCTGAGAGGAAACCGAACGCCATGGAGCCGCTCGTGCGCACCTGGCGTCCGCACTACCCGCTCGACCTCGCCCGGATCCTCGGGCCGCTCTTCCGCGGCGGCGGCGATCCGGTGTCGGCCTGGGAGGCGGGCGTCCTGTGGCGGGCCTTCCGCACGCCGGCCGGCGTCGGCACCGTCCGCATCGCCGTCCGCCCCTGCGGCGGGGAGATCGCCGCGACCGCGTGGGGCCCGGGCGCCGACTGGCTCCTGGAGCAGCTGCCCGCGCTGCTCGGCGCCGACGACGAGCCCGAGCGTCTCGTCCTGCCGCCCGGGCCGCTGCGCGAGGTCCAGCGCCGCAACCCCGATCTGCGACTGGGCAGGAGCGGGCTCGTGATGGACTCCCTCATCCCGGCGGTACTGGAGCAGAAGGTCACCGTGACCGAGGCCTACCGCGGGTGGCGCTACCTCGTCCGGAGGTTCGGTGCTCCTGCGCCCGGGCCCCGGCCCGAGCTGCGGGTGATGCCCTCCGCCAGGGAGTGGGCCCTGATCCCCAGCTGGGAGTGGCACAAGGCGGGCGTCGACCCGAAACGAGCGGCCACCATCGCCCGCGCCGTACGCCTCGCACCCCGGCTCGAAGAAGCCTCCACCATGACCAGCGCGGACGCGTTCGAGCGGCTCATGACCGTGCCCGGCATCGGCATCTGGACCGCGGCCGAGACCCTGCAGCGCAGCAACGGCGACCCGGACGCCGTCTCCGTCGGCGACTACCACCTCGCCAACCACATCGGCTACGCGCTCACCGGCCGCGCCCGCAGCACCGACGAGCAGATGCTCGAACTCCTGGAACCGTACGCCGGCCAGCGTCACCGGGTATGCCGGCTGATCCGGGCCACCGGAACCCGGGCCCCGCGCTTCGGACCACGCCTCGCCCCCAACGACCACCGCCACAGGTGACCGAGCGGCGCCGGCCGCCTCTCGTCGCTTCACCATCTCGCCGCTCCAGCTCGGTGATCGGCCGGCGGCCGGCCGCCGGGTGACCGGTCACGTCGGCCGGTCCGGGCAGGCCTTCGCGCGCCAGGACCACCGGAAGTCGCGGGAACGGCGGATTGACGCCCCGGGGAACCCGTTTGCGACCGCTGGCGCGGTTCTGTAGACCAGACGCGGCCACTGCCGGGTGGCCGACCGCCTGTTCGTCACCTTGGTCCGGATCCCCGCCATGCCCACACCCACCGTCCCCGTGCCCGCTCAGGGCCGGATGGAGGGGCTACCAGGAGCATGATCAGCGGCGGTGCCAGGCGGTGAGCAGGGCGGCTTCCTGCTCCGGGGTCAGGGCTGCGGGCAGGGGGTCGAAGGGTTTGATGTCGCGGGCGGTGTCCGCGACGGGGCGGAGGTTGAGTCCGGTGGCGAGGGCGGCGGCGGGGTCGGCGGTGCGGGTGGCCCGGGAGTGCGGGTCGGTGGTCCACAGCGGCAGCGCGCGGGCCGGGATGTCGCAGGCCCGCAAGAAGTCGTCGGCCACCCAGGTGAGCGTGGTGCCGGGTGGGGCGACGGCGGAGGCGACGGCCTCCAGCAGGTCGCCCATGCTGGAGGGCGGGGGCGTCGCCGGATGGTAGGCGCCGGAGGCGCGGCGGGTGAGCAGGGCGAGCATCCAGTCGGCGAGGTCGCGGGCGTCGACCACCTGGAGCGGGTCCTCGGGCCGCCCCGGGGCCAGCACTTCGCCGCCCCGGGCGAGCCGTTGCACCCAGTGGTCGAAGCGGTGGGTGTAGTCCTCCGGGCCGATCACATAGGTCGGACGCACCAGCAGCACGTCCGGACCGAAGCACCGGCGCGCGGCCAGCTCGCACTGCACCTTGAGGACGCCGTAGCTGTCGGCGGTGATCTCCTCGGCCTCGGGACCGTCGGCGGGCAGCAGCGGGGAGTCCTCGGTGAACCCCGGGGCGGCGGGGGTGTCGTAGACGGCCATGGAGGAGACCAGCAGGTAGTGCCCGGCGGCGCCGGGATCATCGAGGGCGGCGGCCAACTGCCGCACCTGGCGCGGGAAGTACGCGCTGACGTCGACGGTGGCGTCCCAGCGGAGGCCGCGCAGCGGGGACAGGTCCGCGTCGCGGTCGGCGATGAGGTGGGTGGCGTCCGGAAGGAGATCGGGACCGGACTTGCCGCGGTGGAGCACGGTGACGTCGTGTCCGGCGGCGAGCGCGGCCCGGGCGAAGTGCAGGCCGACGAAGCGGGTCCCGCCCATGATCAGTATGCGCATCGAGCCATGGTCCCAGTTCCGCGCCGACCCGGCCAGGGCCCGGCGCGGAACCGACCGGGACCCGTCGTTGCCGCAGAGCTCGCCCGGACCGCAGTTCCAGACCCCTGCCCGGCCGGTCCTTCCGGGGGAACGAATGCGATGCGGACTCCGTCCTCGTCGTAGTCGCGCACGGGGCTGTCGGGACGCGCCTGGACACCGGCGGCTCTCGGTTCCCGCGCGATGGTGTCCAGGTGCGGGCCGAGGCGGGCGAGCCCGGCGTCGTCCATCTCGGCGAGCTGCCGCTCGGCAACCTCGTGGAAGAGGATGGTGGCGCGGCGGGGCTGACGGTCAGGCAACGCGCGGCTCTCCGGGGGCGGGGGTGTCCTCGGCCAGGCCGCGTTCGGCCTTGATGTCGTCCCAGGTGCGGCAGCCGTTCAGGTCGACGCCGCGGTCGGCCAGGTCGGCCAGGACGTAGGCCAGGGTCGGGTCCTCCATCGCCGCGTCGCGCGCGGCGGCGCGCAGCCCGTCGGCTTCGGCGGGGTCGAACACCATCCGCATCGCGTTCTCCTGGTGCTGGTCGGCAGGTTCTCAGATTAGGGCGTTCCTGCCGGTTGCGGTGGGGCGTTGGCGGTTTTGGCGAGGGTGCCGGGATGTCCGGCCGGCCGCGTGGGCACGAGGCTGTGGCGGCCGGCCGGACGTCCTGGCGTTGGTTTCGGTGCGGAGTTCCGCACCTGGCCGGCCCTGCTGGAACAAGGCAAGCCGGTTCCCCTATGTGTGTCGAGTGGCAACGGCCGGGGAGACCGCGTAGGGAGGCCCTGCTCGTGGGCAGGGGAGGGCGCTCTATGTCCGGGATGGATGCCCCGAGGGCATGCGGACATGGCGATGTGAGGGCCTATGCCGCCGGAGCTGGCATGGCGGGGCGAGCACTGTCGCGTGCTGCGGCGTGTGGGCGTGCTGGGGCCGCATGTCGGAACATGGGAGCGCCGTGCGGACGGCATGGGGCCGGCCGCGTGCGCGGACTGGTGGGGACTGCTGGCGGGATTCCGGCCGCGCTGATGGCTTCTGGTGTGTGGCGTTCATTCCCGTCCTCCCATCCCGTGTCACGCGTCGCGCGCTTGGGCGCGCCCGCTACCGCGCGGGCCTTGTGTCCAGCCCCGCTTGGTAGTCCCGAGAATCGCGCCTCGGCCGCCCCGAAGCAAGCTCCGTCGTCCCGGCGTGCTCGGACGAAGTTGCCGTTACGGGTTCTCGGGCAGCCGGCGGGTTGAGTGCTGTGAGCTGGGATTCTTTGCTGACGGCGTCTCAACTTACAGTGGGACAGGGCGAGAAACCGGGTCTGGAGCGACTGGACTGTCCCTACGGGACCAACGAATCTGTGCGATGGGAGCCCATCCCGCTCGGCTCTGGAAGGCCGGGCGGGCGTCGTGTGGGCCCCCTGTCGAGTGGCAACCACGTAGGGAGACCGATTTGCGAAAGAAGCACACCAACAAGAGCGTCGCGTCCGCGGCGTGCGTGGAGGGCCAGACGGCGGCCGGCACCCAGGTGCCGGTCACGGCCGCGGTGCTCGTGGTCGTCGTCCTCCTCCTCACCACCGCGCTCACCGCGCAGGGCATGGCGGCGCAGACCGTCGTGACCACCCTGGCCACCGCCGGCCTGCTCGGCGTCGAGCTGGTCCGGCGCCTGGTCGAGGCGTTCAGCACCCGCCGGACCCGCTAGGAGAGCGCGGTGGGGCGCCTGAACAGCGCCCTGGCTGAGCAGGTCAAGGAAACCGGGGCGCTTGCGCAGTGGCTTCGCACGCTGCGCAAGCGCTCCGGCCTCACCTACAGCCAGATGGCGCAGAAGACCATCGAGCTCTCGCTGCCCGTGTCCATCGCCACCCTCTCCCGGGCCGACGAGGGCCGCTCGGTCCCGACGTGGCGGGTCACCGAGGCCTACACCCGGGCCTGCGGCGGGTCGGTGCGCACCGCGGAGCGGTTGTGGCTGCGTGCCGACGCCAACCGGCCTGGACGCCGCAAGCGGGGCCGGGGCGCGGCGAGCGTGACGACCGCGGGGCGGGCCCTGCGGTACGTCACGGACCGCGCCGAGCTGTACGTCGAGATGAAGCGGCTGTGGCTGCGTTCCGGGAGCCCGTCCCTGCGGGAACTGGAGGCGCGGGCCGTGCGCGACGGAGTCAGCCGACTGCCGAAGAGCACCTTGCACGGGGTGCTGGCGGGCGAACGGGACTGCACGGAGAGGATCCTCGTCGAGTTCGTCCGGGCCTGCGGGGCCACCTCCGAGGAGGAGACCGAGTGGGTCGAGGCGCTGCGGCGCGTGGCCTACGGGCGTGACGGCGGCGGATGGCTGTCCGAGGTCGAGGAGCGGCTCGCCGAGGCCGAGGCGGAGATCCTGTGGCTGAGGGAGTCGATCGGCCGCGCCGCCGGCGATGTCCTGGCCCGGGAGCCGGCCGCGGCTGTGGACGTCCCAGTCCCGCTCCGGCGGTGGCGCTCGCGACCGCCGGCCGTTCCCCCGCAGGTGCGGCCCCCGCAACGGCCGGCCGAGCGGGCCCAGTAGAAGGAGGAGATCACGTTCTGTGGTGCGGCCGCCGTCGGCTGCACCACACCTGAAAGCCCGCTCGCGAGTCTCGGTCTTCTCTTCTCGCGAGCCGGGCGTTCCGGCCTCCGGGCTGGCGCGGTCGGCTACGGGCGGCCTGGCTGTAGGCGACCGAGGGGTCGGGCGATCGGCCGTTACGCCGCGCGGCAGGGAGCGGTGTGCTCGCCGCGCGGCGGATCCGGTTGCTCAGTCCTCCGATCCGGCGGCGACCGTCTCGTAGGCGTAACCGTCCCGGCGAAGTGCCTGCACGAGGGCTTCGACTTCGACGGCGGTTCCGAGGGGTTCCCCGGCCTTCGCCGCCTTCAGCCTGCCGATCGCCTCGGCCGGGCTGTAGTCGAGGATCTCCCGCAGGCGGCGGGCCGCCGCGACGGTCCCGTCCCGGCCGTCCACGAGCCGGGGCCGGAATCCTCCGAACGTCGCCAGCAGACCTTGCCTGACGTCCTCCCGCCCGGGCCCGCCGCCGTAGTCGTCACTGACCAGACCGCAGTTCTCGCACTGCCATTCGTCGAACCAGCCGAACTCCTCGGCCACGATCTGCTGGCCGCGCGAGCCCGTCACGTCATGACCGCACGTGCAGCAGGTCAGCTGGTAGTCGAGTGCGCGGTAGATCATTTCCTCTTCCCGCTCCCGTTCCGTCCACGCATGTTCATGTACCTCCGGACAATCTTTCCACCGCGTGATCCCCGGCTTCATCCAGGGCGGCGGCTTCACGGACCAGATGGCCATGGACCGTGAGATACGCAGGGCGGTGGCCTGACCGACGCCGGGAGGGCCGCGAGGGAGCGGATCCGGCTGCAGGCCGTGGAACGCGCATCGTCACGTTCGATCGCCCGGCGGGCCGGCTGCTGCCAGGACCAGCCGTGCCGCTTCAGCAGCTGCCAGGTCCCCTCCACCGTGTAGCTCACGCGGAACAGGCGGCCGATCGGCATCTTGACCCGCGCGAGCGTCCACCGCTGGTCCTCCCAGCCGTGGACCAGCGGGCCTCGCTCCAACTCCCGTTCCAGCCTGGCGATCTGTGACTCGCTGAGCCTGGGACGCCCCGGTGATCCCTTCGCCAGGACACCGGCCTCACCGCCCGCTGCGGGACGCCGACCCGGCGGGCACGGGAACAAGGTGAGATCTCCCCGGAAATTGGCGTCCACGCCCCCGGCGGCCGAGAATCTCGGGGATCACCCGTCACGGGGAGCAGGGCCGCAGCTACGACTTCTGGGTCTCCGCGCCGACCGGTCGGCTCGACGAGGCCAATCGCTACTTCCAGATCGTGTCGGCCACCTTCCGGATCGGCTGAGGCCAGCGGCCGACCCGGCTCCAGGCCGAGGGCCTGACGGAGTTCGTGCCTCTGCCGCAGGCCGGCCCGGCGAAGGCCTGGCAACCTCAGTCTGCTGGTGTCCATGACAGCGGCGTGCGACTTCACGGGCCGGCACTGACTGCTTCGGTGGGGAGTTCTCGTCGCCGGTCTCCTCTGCGATCAGGATCCCTGCCCCGTTGTCCCTGTGGTCCGGGTTGCCGCGCGGGAGGCGCGGCGGCCCCGACCCGCGACGATGCGGTTACGATCACCTGGTAATCCCATCGCAGGTTTGGATGACATGACTGACCCTCAGCTGGCCGATCTCCTGGCCCATGTGCGCGAGCACTCGCCCTTCTACCGCGACCTCTACGCCGGACTGCCCGGCGACGTCGCCGACCTGTCAGCGCTCCCGCTGATCGACCACACCGCCTACTGGGGCGCCCACGGCATCGAGCGCAGCGATCTGCTCACCGGCCCGCACCAGGACGGCATCGTCTTCAAGACCGGCGGCACCACCGGCGCACCGCGCGTCTCGGTCTACACCCGCGACGAGTGGCGTGCGATGGCCCGGCGCTTCGCCGACGGGCTGCCCGCCGCCGGGGTGCGCGCGGGCGACCGGGTGGCCAATCTGTTCTACGCCGGGGAGCTGTACTCCAGCTTCGTCTTCACCCTCAACGCCTTCCAGGAGGCGCCGGTCCCGGTGGTGCAGCTGCCGATCGGCGGTGCGGCGCCGCTGGACTTCACCATCGAGACCCTGCGCGACTTCCGCGCCACGGTGATCTCCGCGCCGCCGACCTCGCTGTGCCGGCTGGCCCGCCAGGTGGCCGAGACCGTGGGGACGCTGCCGCAGGTCCGGCTGGCGCTGTTCGCCGGAGAGGCCTTCTACGGCGACCAGTTGGCGCTCATGGCCGCCGCCTTCCCGAACGCGCGGGTCCGTTCGATCGGCTACGCCAGCGTGGACGCGGGCATCCTGGCCGGGCCGGTGGCGGACGAGCCGGACACCCGGGTGCACGAGGTGTTCGGCACCGACAAGGTGATCGAGCTGCTCGACCCCGAGAGCGGCGAGCCGATCACCGAGGAGGGCCGTCCGGGCCGGGTCATCGCCACCGACCTGGTGCGTCGCCTGATGCCGGTGATCCGCTACCCGGTCGGCGACATCGCCGAGTGGGTCGACTACCCGCGGCGCCGCTTCCGGCTGCTCGGCCGTTCCGAGGAGGGTGCCCGGGTGGGCGTGGTCACCGTCTACCTGGAGGACCTGCGCGCCATGGCCGCCCGGGCCGACCGGCAGGGTGCGGTCGGCGACCTGCAGGTCGTGCTCCGGCACCGCGAGGCCAAGGACGAACTGCTCCTGCGGCTGGCCGGCCCGGCCCGGTCGGCCGACTTCGAGCGGGAGTTGGTCGCGGTGCTGGACGAGGCCCGACCGATGTTCGGCGCGGAAGTGCGGAAGGGGAACATCCACCCGCTCGCCTTCGAGTGGGTCGGCCCGGACGGTCTGGACATCAACCCGCGCACGGGCAAGCTGATCCGTCTCGTCGACCAGCGCGCGAACTGACGTCCGGGCCCACGGCGGACCGGCAGGAACGCGAGGAACCGCGCGACCGGCCATGCGGCTTGGGATGCTGCATGGCCGGCGCGCGGTTCCTGCGCGCCTTCCGGAACGTCAGCGGTTCCTGGACCGTCGGTCCACGACCGCCAACAGCTTCCCGCTCGCCGCCGTCTGCGCGAAGTCCGCGGCCGGTACGCGTTCCACGCGCAGCTCCACCAGCCGGTCCCGCTCCACCGCCGCCGCGAGGTCCGGGTACCCCTCCAGGAATTCCCGGAGGCCCGGCCCGTCCTGCGGCCGGCCCTCCAGCCGGACAGTCAGCGTCTCGTTGGCGGCGTCGTCCTCGTCCAGCAGGATCTGCAGCGCACCGTGGTGCTCCAGCCGTTCCTCCGCCACCTGGACGAACCGCCGGTAGTTGAGGAAGTGGCTGCCGCTGCGGAAGATGTCGCCGAAGCGCCCCAGCAGTTCGAAACGCGGGGTGCGCCGACCGCACGGGCAGTCCTCGGTCAGCCAGCGCCCGAGGTCACCGATCTCGTACCGGTCCAGCCGCTGCCCGCGTCGGGTGTGCGCGGTGAACACCAGCCGTCCGGCCTCACCCGCCGGCGCCGGCCGGTCCGCCTCACGGTCGAGGATCTCCAGCGTGTGCAGTCCGCTGAACAGGTGGTACACCCGGTCCGGCGCCTGCGGGCACTGGTAGCCGAGCGGGCCCGCGTCCACGCTGCCGTACGCGCCGGCGCGCACCAGCTCGACCCCGAACTCCTCGCGCAGCCACTCACGCTGGCGTGCCGGGAAGTGCTCGCCGCCGTAGAACAGCTTGCGCACACCGCGGTACTCGCGCAGCAGGTCCGCGCCCTCGGTGAAGACCCGCAGCAGGTAGTTCGGCATGCCGAACAGGGTGTTGACCCGGTGCTCGACCACCGACCGGGCGACCGCCGCGTGGTCGTCCTGCGCCATCATCGGGTACTGGACCGCCCCGAGCGTCTCCAGCACCGAGAAGAAGCTGGAGAACCCGCCGTACAGCTGCCCGCCGAAGAAGAGGTTCATCGCCCGGTCGGTCCGCGGGTCGAACCCGGCCGCCAGCAGGCCCTCCGCGCCGGAGCGCATGTGCTCGTGGTAGTCGTCCCAGCTGAACGCGGAGAGCTTGGGCGCGCCGGAGCTGCCGCCGCTGCGGAAGAAGACCTCCGCACGGCTGAGGTCGGTCTGCAACTGCTCGAAGTCGGTCTTGACGGTCACCGCGACCGCCGGGGGCGTGAGTTCACGCGCACCGACCAGGTCGTCCAGGCAGGCGTCGCCGGTGAACCGCCCGTCCAGCTGGACGTCCACCCGGCGGCTGTATCGCTGCAGCGCGTACACGCCGTCGTGCGGCTCACCGTCGTAGCTGCCGAGCATTCCGCCGGGCACCGTCACCCGCTGGACGCCCGCCGCCAGCACGGCGCCGGCCAGCTCCGCGGTGTCGGTGCGGCTCGCGCCGATCCCGGCGGTCTGCAGGTAGCGGCGCATCGGGCGCAGCACCTCGGCGATCCGCTTGCGCGGCAGCGGCTTGACCCAGACCGTGCGGTGCAGCGGCGAGGCACGCAGCGCGCTGCGGGTGTCGGCGAGCACGTGCCAGCTCGCGTCGGGAGCGGCATGCACCTTGGTGAGCCCGAGGTGCTCCTCCAGCCGGGCCACCAGGACGGTGTTGGTGATCTCGGCGCTCTCCAGCAGCTCCCGGTCGTGCGGGGCGGGTGCGCGGGCCGCGAGCACGGCGGCGAACCGCTCGGCGAAGGCGAAGAGTTCGTCCTCGTCCTCGGTGTCCAGGTAGACCACCTGCGGGCTGGCGCAGGCCTGCTGTTCGAGGCGGCAGATGTCGTCGGCGATGCCGTCCAGCATCTCGGGGGCGGACCAGGCATCGGCCGTCAGATACGCGAAGGAGAGCTTCGGTCCCCAGTCGACCAGCCGGCAGCCGGCGGGTATCAGCGCGGCGATCGAGGCGATGGCCTCCTCGCCGCCCCAGGCGGCGACGGCGTCGGCAGCCGCGCACAGTCGCTGGAGCCAGTCGGTGCGCGAGGACGGGAAGCCGAGCACCACGACCTGCCGGGCGATCGCTCCAGTGGCGTCGAACTCCGCCAGGGTGGCGAGCAGTTCATGGGTGAACCGCCCCTCGCCGCTGGTCTTGACGACGTTGAGGTTGCCCGCGAGCAGGCCCTCGACCACGGTGAGCGCCCCGGCGGCGGGGGCGTTGCCCGGCGCGATGTGCACCAGCAGGCCGACCGGCAGCCAGCCCTCGAAGATCTCCCGGCGGAAGTCGAAGCGCGCCAGCCGCCCGGGGTCGATGCCGCCGAGTTCGCGGGTGAGCTTGACCTCCAGCTCCTCCCGGGACAGCGCCTCGGTCAGGTCGCGCATCGTCCGCGAGGTCTCGTCCTCGGGCACGCCCGCCTCGCGCAGCAGACCCGCCAGCCGGACGGCGTGCTCGCTCGCCGGGTCGGCCAGCGCGACGGCCAGGCGCTCGCACGCGGCGATCACGGTGATCGGGCTGAGCCGCTCGGCCAGCGCGCCGGCGGCGTACTCGTCGAGGCGCTCCAGGCGGGCCGCCGCCTCCGCGTCGTCGACCCACGTGCCCTGCCAGTAGTGCTGAGTCACTTCTTCCCCTCGGTCTTGAGCAGTTCGGCGGCGGCGACGGCGCAGCTGCGGTTGCGGCTGAGCCCGGCCCGCCCGTGCACCTCGAACCAGGGCGTGGGCAGGCCGCAGCCGCACTCCTCCGGCGCGTGCTGGGTGACCAGGTCGCCCATCAGCACGGACTGGGCCGGCACCGAGGTGATGTACGGCGAGACGAACTGGGGGTAGCCGCTCTCGCCGTACGGCAGCGGCTGGAGCGTGCGCACGTCGCGGACCAGCTGGCGGGCCCAGACCGGGACGTGCAGACGGTGGTTGGGGCACTCCATGTGCAGGACGGAGTGCTCCACCGCGCCGTAGCCGTCGCGGATCCGCTCGTCCGGGATGCCGAGCTGCTCGTGGATGCGCCGGTACAGCTCCGGTTTGGCGACCTGCTTGTCCGCGTTGCCCTTCCAGCCGCCGCCGAAGACCACCAGCGACTCCGGGTTCAACTGGAGCGGCGGCAGCCCGAGTTCGCGCATCCGGTCCAGCGTGAAGGAGAGGAAGGCGGGGAAGCCGAGGATCCGGACCGGCGCGCCCTCCTCGGCGAAGCGGATCAGCGCGCGGACGCAGCCGAACGGGTCGAACTCGTGGCCGCTGCCGGTGTGCTTGAGCGCGTACTCGACCGAGCGGACGGGTGCGAAGTGGCACAGGTACTCGTCGGTGAACGAGGTGCCGAGGTTCAGGCCCGGCCGGGGCTGGTAGTTGGAGAGCAGGTAGTTGACCGGTTCGTCGCCTTCGGACTTGATCCAGCCGTAGTGGTCGAAGACCCGGGCGACCATCCGCTGGCCGTTGCGCAGGGTGAAGTCGTCGAAGGCCATCTGCGACTTCTGGCCGGTCGTGCCGGACGAGGTCAGGGTCAGCAGCGTCTCCTCGCGCGGCAGCGACAGCACCTCGTGCAGCTTGAAGAAGTTGGCGTGCACGAACGGCAGTCGGTGGAGCTCCTCGATGGACTCCAGGGTGTGCCCCTCGGCCGCCCACAGCCTGCCGTAGTAGGGCGAGCGCTCGGCGTGCCAGGCGTTGATCTCGTTCATCGCCGCCGTGAACAGGGCGTCCACGTCGTCCCCGGCGCGGTACGGCTCGGCCAGGTCGGCCAGCTGCTGTACGCGGGCGAGTGCTTCGGGGTCCGGTGCCGAGACCGGTTGGAGGTACTTGTTCATTGGAATATCCCGTGGGTGTCGAGGTGCTGTTGCTTCCACAGCTCGATGTACTGCTCGGTGAACGGCTGGAATGCGGCGTCGATGGCCAGGCCCCGGAAGTCCAGCGGCTGCAGGATCCGGGCCAGCACCACGTAGTCGCGGAAACCCTCGGCCTCCCGGCGCATCGCGGGGTAGGCCGCCACCGGCAGGAAGCCGTGCCCGAGCAGCCGGCGCAGCGAGTGGTAACTGTCCAGCGGCACCAGGGCCTCGATGTACCGGGCGCCGTGCGCGGCCAGCCGGTCGGTGATGGTGTCGAGGTCCTCGCCGATCTCCGCGAGCTCGATGCCGATCAGCGTGCAGTATCCGTCGGCGGGGCTGAGGTGCGCGTACACCTCGTAGGCGCCGTCGGCGGCGGAGAGCATGACGTTCGGTTCGTGGAACGGGTAGAAGCACTCCCCCAGCCCGCCGAACCGGCGGCTCACGAAGGCCGGTGCGTCGATGAACTCCAGCTCCCGGACGGCGATCCCGCCCTTCCTCGGCCTGGGCAGCGGCTCGTTCACGGGCTCCGGTCGCTGCGCGGGCCCCGGCACGTCCGCCAGCGCCCGTACCAGCCCGCCGAGCGCGGACGGGACCTTGTACACCGGAAGCCGCTGCTCCAGTACGCCCGAGCGGTGCTTGGCCAGCAGCACCATGGTCTCGTGCCAGGCGGCCTTGCGCAGGTTCGGCAGCACGCCGAGCGCGCGGAAGCCGGACTTCAGGCAGATGCGCTGCGGGGCGGTGGTGTCGGTCCGGGCGGTCGCGTACACGGAGTCGACCGGGTGGTCGCCCGTCAGCAGCTGGTCGGCGAGCTGCTGTACGGCGAGATTGGCCCCACCGAGCCCACGGGCGTCGGGATGGATCACCAGACCCTGCAGCTTGCCGATCCGCGCGGCCGGGTCGACCGTGCCGAGGATGGACCCGAGCAGCCGGTCGCCGCCGGGCTCCCGGGCCACCAGCCAGGTGGTGTCCGGGGCCGCGATCTCACGGGCCATCACCTCGGGGTCGGTGCCGAGCGGCAGCGCGTAGCTCCGCCCGTACACCTGGCGGTAGAGCGTCAACAGACCGTCCACGTCATCAAGACGGGCCGGGATGAATTCGAGGGACAAGTCGCCTCTCCCAAAGGGCGGCGCGAACACGGTTCATCGCGTGCGCACCACGAAAGAAACTTGAGTCGCAAGTAGGCGTGCCCGGTCCGAGCAGCCACGTTGCCGCTCCACCACAGTAACGCTCACGCATCGGTGCGCCGGACCGCCACCGTGCTAAAAGGCCGTCAGGAGGGGTGGATGCGACGAGAATCACAAGCACACGAAATGCGTACGAAATTGAACCAATGAACTTCCGCTGAACGTTGTCCGGCGGTTCGCCGACTGATCGTCAGGGCTCTCGCAGCGTCGACGGGAACGGCCGCCGCTGAGGCAGTGCACGGGCTTCAACCACTGAGCCGGCGCCCCGCAGACGTCTCGGCGAAGCGATGGGCATCGCCTTCGCCCATGGGCTCAGCCTCGATCGGGGTGCGTGAGGGTGTGCCAGGCGTTGTAGCCACCGAGAAGGTCGGAGGTGTCGGTGTGACCGTGGTGGCGCAGCAGGCTGGCCGCGATGGAGGAGCGGTGGCCGCTGGCGCAGTGGACGACCAGGGGGCGGTCGGTGGGGATCTCGCTCAGGCGGCGGGGGAGGTCGGCCAGGGTGATGTGCAGGGATCCTTCGATGAATCCTGCTTCGCGTTCACCGCAGCTGCGCACGTCCAGGACGGTGGGGGGCTGCTCGCCGGCGAGCGCGGTCCGGAGCTGGTCGGCGGTGAGACGGCTGGCCGGGGTGACCTCGTCGGCCAGGGCGGGCAGGGCGCTGCCGGGGCTGCGCAGGTAGCCGGCGATGCGGTCGAAGCCGATGCGGGCGAGGCGGGTGATGACCTCGTCCTCGCGGTCCTGCGGCGCGATGATCGCGATGGTGCTGTCAGGGGTGAGGACGGTCCCGGCCTGTTCGGCGAAGCGGCCGTCGATGGGGACGTTGATGGCGCCGCGGATGTGTCCCGCGCCGAACTCCTGGGGGCTGCGGGTGTCGAGGACGACGGCGCCTTCGGTGCGGACTTCCTTGAAGCCCTCGGGGCACAGGGGGCGGTCGGCGTTCGAGCGGTCGAGGAGCGGGTGGTCCTGCCGGTTGAGGGCGGCGTCGTGGCCGAAGTAGGCGGGGGCGGCGGGCTGACCGGCGGTGACGATGCGGACGAACGCTTCCTGGTCCATGGGCTGGCAGGCGTAGTTGGTCAGGCGCTGCGTGCCGATGGTGGACTGCTTCTCGGTGGAGAGGTTCTTGCCGCAGGCGGAGCCGGCACCGTGGGCCGGGAAGACGCGGACCTCGTCGGGCAGGGCCATGAGCTTGCGGTGGACGCTGTCGTAGAGCATGGCGCCGAGGTCCTCGGCGGTGACGCCGGCGGACGCGAGCAGGTCGGGGCGGCCGACGTCGCCGATGAACAGGGCGTCGCCGGTGAGGACGCCGTAAGGAGCTTCGTCGGTCGCGTGCTCGTAGACGACGATGCTGATCGACTCGGGGGTGTGTCCGGGCGTCTCCATGATCTGGAGGACGACGTCACCGAGGGAGATGCGCTCACCGTCGGCGAGGGGGCGGATGGGGTACTCGGTCTCGGCACGGCGGCCGTAGCCGATCCAGGCGCCGGTGCGGGAGGCGAGTTCGAGATGGCCGGCGAGGAAGTCGGCGTGGAAGTGGGTGTTGATGACGCCGACGACGGTCAGGCCGCGAGCCGTGGCGTCGGCGAGGTACTCGTCGACGTCCCGGCGGGGGTCGACGACCACGGCCTGGCCGGTGGTCTCGTCGGCGATCAGGTAGGACGCCTGGGAGAGGCAGTCAAGGTAATACTGACTGAAGATCACGGGGTGCCTCCTCGTTGGGGTCTGAATAGTTGGGGCTGACAATCTGGCCATACCCTTAGGGGCATTTCGTGCGCTGTACGTGAGGGGTCCACCCGTGCAGGGCGAGCCCCTCACGCGTTCACGAAGTACACGGACACCTCCCGGGCGGCGCAGCGGTGGCACCGCGAGACGATCTCGATACCCCCTTAGGTATGCCAACCGACATGGGGCCACCGCGACCGAATACCGGGAGGGGTATCGCCGAACACCTTTGATGATACCCCCGGGGGTACTATGGTGAACGGGAGGGGGGATCCGGCCACCGTCGCGGTCAACCGCACGGGGCCGTCGACGCAGCCGCCCATCACTGGAGAAGCCCATGCCTTCACTGCCGCCCGCCCCTGGGCAGACCACCGCCACCGACGCCCACGGCCTCGCCCGCGACGGCGCCGTCCTGCTCGACGTCCGCGAGGCTGCCGAGTACGCCGCCGGCCACGCGCCCGGTGCCGTCCACCTGTCCCTCGTCGCACTGGCCGCGGGCGCCCCGCTCCCGCCCGCGTGCGAGGGGCGGACCGTCCTCGCGATCTGTCGCACGGGGCACCGGTCCCAGCGGGCCGCCGAGCTGCTCGTCACGCGCGGGATCACCGCCCTGAACGTCGTCGGCGGCATGACCGCGTGGGCATACACGGGCCTACCCGTGACCACGCCGGGCGGTGACGCGGGGCTCGTCATATGACCACCCTGATCCTCGCCCTCGCGGCCGGCGCCGTCGTCGGCCTGGCGCTCGGCGGTCTGGGGGGCGGCGGCAGCATGCTGGCCGTCCCGGCGCTCGTCTACCTGCTCGGCTTCAGCCCGGCCCGGGCCGCCACCGCCAGCCTGCTGATCGTCGCCGCCACCTCGCTGACCGGCCTGATCGCGCACGCCCGGGCCGGACGGGTGCGCTGGCGCACCGGCGTCCTGTTCGCCGCCGCCGGGCTGCCGGCCGCCGCCGCGGCCGGGGCGCTCTCCGCCCACCTGCCGTCCGCGCTGCTCACCGCCGGGTTCGCGGTGCTGGCCGCGCTCGCCGCCTGGCGGATGCTCGCCCCGCGGCGCGAGGTCGGGGCCGGGCACCGCTCCGCCGCCGGCCCGGCCCGCTCGACGGCGACGGGCGCGGGCCTGGGTGCCGTCACCGGTCTGCTCGGTGTCGGCGGGGGCTTCCTCGCCGTCCCCGCGCTGGTGTCCGTCCTCGCCTTCACGATGGCCGAGGCGGTCGGCACCAGCCTGCTGGTGATCACCGCCAACTCCCTGGCCGCCCTCGTCCCCCGGCTCGGCGCCACCGCCGCCGTCGACTGGGGCGTCGCCGCTCCCTTCACCGGCGCCGCGATCCTCGGCGCGTGGGACGGCAAGCGGCTCGCCGACCGCCTCGGCGGCCGGACACTCCAGAAGGCCTTCGCCTTCGCGCTGTTGGGCGTCGCAGGCCTCATGCTCGTGACTGCCCTTCACTGAAGCTCCACCCCCCGCCCCCCGCGCACGACTCCCCCCTTGGAAGGCCCCATGACCACGCCGCTGACCGTCGAGCAGCTCCGCCCCCGCCTGGAGCAGCTCACCCTCATCGACGTCCGCTCCCCCGGCGAGTACGCCTCCGGCCACATCCCCGGCGCGCTCAACATCCCCCTCGACCGCCTCGACGACGCCCTCACCGCCCTGCGCGAGGCCGCTGCGCGCGGCGAACTCGCCGTCACCTGCGCCTCCGGCCCGCGCGCGACCACCGCGTGCGAGCGTCTGACGGCCGCCGGCATCCCGGCGGTGTCGATCGTCGGCGGTACCGGCGCCTGGGCGAGCGCCGGCCACCCGCTGAACCGGCTGGAGGGCGCCCGCACGGTGTGGGCGATGGACCGCCAAGTCCGGCTGGTGGCAGGCTCGCTGGTCCTCGCGGCCGTCCTGGCCGACATCGTCCGCCCCGGCGCCCGCTGGCTCGCGGCGGCGGTCGGCGGCGGGCTGGTGTTCTCCGCCCTCAGCGACACCTGCGCGATGGGCAACCTGCTCGGCCGCCTCCCGCACAACCGCCCCCGCCCGGGCGCCCCGACCCTCGACGACACCCTCGCCACCCTGCGGCGCTGATCCCGCCCCGACGCCCGTCCGGCCCCGGCCCGCTGGCTGCGGACCGGGGCCGGAGGGAATCGGCGAGCGACTCAGTACCAGCGCTGCCATGCGTTGAAGTTGTCGGTGTCCGCATACCACAGGCCGACCGGGCTTCCGTCGCCCTGCCAGCGCGAGGAGTAGCCGTCGAGGGCGACGACGCTGCTGGTCCTGGGCGAGGTGAGCGAGATGTCGGCGCCGTTGCCGTAGGGGTGGAAGGTCGGCCCCGGAGCGCCGCCGTCCTTGCAGTCGCAGACGTTGAACTGCGCCCCCACGGTGTTGCCCCACGACTCGGGGTAGTCCAGGCAGCGACCGGAGGCGTTGCTGACGAGTTCGAGCCCGTAGAAGGCCCCCGCGTCGTACACGCGCCACCGCCACTGCTCGGTGGGCCCGTTGTTCCGGGTCCAGAAACCGGCGGGCGAGTTCTTCGCACCGCCGCCGGCGAAGTTGTCGAGGCAGTAACCGTCGCCGTAGGCGCGGACGTGGAAGGAGAACGGCCCCGAGTCGGCGAGGGCCGCGCCCGCGAGCGCGGGCTTCCCCGCACGGGCCGCGGCCAACACCTGGTCGAGGGCCTGCTGGGCGGCGACCGACGCACCAGGTTTTGTCATGCGCACAACGCTAGAGATTCCGGGCCCGCCCCGGAAGGGACGTGGCACAAGTGGCGCACCCCCTTTCCGATTGCCCTCCGGCACCTCACGAAGCCGGCCCGGACTGCCGCTCGCCCTGGGCGAGGGCCGTACCGGCGGTGCCGGTGCCGGCGAGCCCGAGGACGAGCGCCCCGAGCAGGAGCTTCCGGAGCGATCCGGCGAGACGTGAGCGTGCGGCAGGCACAGGGACCCGGCTGGAGGAGGAGAGGGGGACGGCGAGCCCTTGCACGCCCGTTGACGGACCCTCAGGGAGGCATGTGAAATGACACATGTCACCGATCACATGGGTCAAGCCCTTCGGCCCGAGGTTCGCGCCCGCAGGTGTCCCACCCTCGATCCGCGGTCGTCCCGGCCCGTCCCGCCCCTCGTCCCGCCCGTCGTCCCGCACTGGTCCGCCGCGATTTGAACGTTCATAGGAGCCGCTGATGCCTCCCGTACCCAGCACCGCGTTGTCCGGCCTGGCCATGCTGGCCGTCCTCGCCGGCCAGACGCCCGCCCACGCCTCCGCCGAGGTGCCGGTGGACGGCGCCACGTACGTCATCTCCTCATCCGCGGACGGCAGTTGCCTGGGCCCACGGTTCGCGCAACCGGCCCTCGGCACGCCGGTCGTCACCGCCGCCTGCCAGGGCCTGCTCAGCCAACGGTGGCAGTTGCACCGCAGCCCCGACGGCTACCTCCTCACCAACGCCGCCACCGGCCGCTGCCTCGCCACCGACCTCACCGCCACCGACTGCGGCGCCGCAGCACGCTTCACCGTCTCCCCCGTCCCCGGCGGCGACACCCTCACCACGGACGGCCGCTGCCTCACGCCCCACCACAACGGCCCGGTCCGCGCCGAGCCCTGCACGCCGAGACCCGCCCAGCGCTGGACGCTCACCCGCACCGAGCCGCTCCTCCTCACCAACCCCGGCTTCGAAACGGGCCCCGCCGGCTGGACGTTCACCGCCCACACCGGCATCGCCACCAACAACCCGCACACCGGCACCCGCCTCGCCTACCTCGACGCGGGCACCGGCCTCCGGGTGAGCCAGGAGATCACCGCCGTCACCGACGGGACGTACGACCTGTCCGCGTGGATCGCGAGCGGCGCGGCCGGCGGGACGCTCTCGGCCACCGTCAACGGCACCGTCGTCCGCCGACTCGCCCTCCCCGCCCAGCCCGTCTACGGCAAGTACACCCTCCCCCGCATCCACCTCTCCCCGGGCGACCGGCTGACGCTCGCGATCGGCTCCTCCCCCACGGGCTGGGTCAACGTCGACGAGGCCTCCGTGGCCCCCTCCGCCCCGAACGACCCGCTGATCGACTCCTCCGACCCGGAGGTCGTCGCCCTGTTCGACTGGGCCAAGACCAAGGCCAACAGCTGGGTCCAGCAGGCCGGCGCCCCCGGCGTCCTCAACCTCGACGAGAACCACCCCGACGGCACGGGCACCGCCGCCTACGACACCACCTACTGGGCCGGCTACCCGTTCCGCTCCGACTTCTACAGCCGCGACTTCGCCCACCAGCTGCTCGGCGCCCACCTGTTGGGGCTCGACGCCCAGAACAAGACCATGCTGCGCGCCTTCGCCGCCTCCGCGACCGACACCAACGGGCTCGACCCGGTGTGGTCCGTCAACTTCGACGCCAAGACCCCGGGCAGCATCGACTACCGCGGCCCGAGCAGCTTCGTCCGGGAACTCCCCGCACCCTTCGAGCTCGTGGAGAAGACCGGCGAGGCCTACCGCTGGACCGGCGACCACGACTACACCGACGACCCCGTCCTCACCCGCTACGTCCGCAACACCCTCGGCCCGTACATCACCCGCCACCCCGGCCCGGTCGACGACGGCGGCGTCCCGATCCCGCAGGCCACCAGCCGCAACATCTTCCAGGGCACCGCGAGCTACGCCGAGAACGCCACCGCCACCTACGCCGAGGCCGGCGACGCCCTCGCCGCCCAGTACCAGGCCTACCTCGCCGCCGCGACCCTCGCCGACGCGCGCGGCGACCGCTCCACCGCGGCCGCCCACCGCCAGGCTGCCGAAACCCTCCGCCACTACGCGAACTCCGTCTGGACGGTGGACCCGCACCACCCCGGCACCATCGTCCACGGCTACGACACCGGCGGCCGTCCGCTCACCGACTGGGGCTACGAGGCGAGCATCCTGATGCCCGCCAAACACCTCCTGGACCCGGGCCCTCGCCGTGACGCCTTCCTCGCCGACCTCGACGCCCAGGACTCCGGCCCCCAACGCTCCGACAACCTGGAGGCCTACACCTACCTCCCCGACGCCTTCTTCGCGGCCGGCGACGGAGACACGGCCTGGAAGTGGATGCGCACCATCTACGAAGCCACCCCCGACATCCACACCAGTGGCCGCATGCTGAACGGCGACTACCCCGAAATCCCCTTCACCCTGCTCTCCCAGACCGTCCAAGGCCTCCTGGGCCTCACCCCCGACGCCGCCACAGACTCCGTGGAAACCACGTCCCACCTCCCCACCTCGATGCCGTGGCTCCAAGTCGCCGACATCCCGGTGGGCACGACCCGGATCACCCTCCGCCAGGACGGCCACCACTCCACAACCCTCACCAACACCGGCCCCACCCCCCTCACCTGGACCCCCCACTTCCCCGGCACGCACCCCACCCTCACCATCAACGGCACACCACAGGCCACCCGGCCCACCACGACGCCGCTCCACATCGCCCCCGGTGAGACGCTGACCGTCTCCGTCTCCGATTAGGCTCGGGTCAGGACGGGGCCCCGTCGTCCCTGTGTCCGGGTTCGCGGCGCGCAGAGGCACCGCCTGCGGCCGATGCCGGTCAGCACGGCCGCGGGCGGGAGAAGGGTCGATCAGCGGTCGAGGTCGATCGTGAAACGCCTCGTGCCCGGAGCGACCGTGTCGGCGTGGATCGAGCCTCGGGCCCGGTCGAAGTCCCCGGTACCGCCGGTGATCGCGTTGTCGAAGGAAGGCGGCGGGCCCGGGTTGAGGTTGCCGAAGACCATCCCCTGGGCGGTGATCTGGCCACCCGGGATGGTGTAGGTCACCGTGCACTCCTCGGCGCCGCCGTTGTCGGTGCGGGTGGTCGTGCAGGTGCCGTCGGTCTCTCCGAGCTGGTTGCCGTCCAGGTCGAAGAGGACCGAGCGGAAGACGGTCCGGTCGCCCTGGGCGGGGGCGCCGCCGGGGTTGACGGGGAAGAACGACTGCTGGGCGAGGTGACCGATGAGCGTGATGACCCGGTCCCGGGTCTGGGGGGTGGGCGATTCGGTGTTCGTCGCGGCGGTCGCGACCGGGGCGGAGGCGAGGAGGGTGACCAGCGCAGCGGCCGCGCCGAGACAGGCCGTTCTGATGGGGCGCATCGTGTGGCTCCTGAGGTCGGTGTTCATGAGAGGCCAGGCGTCCCATTCATAACCTCGACCCCGTCATCGACCGGTTCCTCCCCGCACGACCCACCGGCGGATTCGACCGCTCAGCCCCACGGCAGAACAGCTCCCGGTCAGCATTCGCCGAGATTCCCGGAACGGGTGGGCGGTGAAGGCGTTTGTCGGTCGGGAGTGGCAGGGTGGGGAGCATGTGCGGCCGTTTCGTCTCCACCACCACCCCCCAGGACCTCGTCGGCCTCCTCGGTGAGCTCCGCTGGGACCCCGCCGAGGCGCTCGCCCCGAGCTGGAACGTCGCGCCGACCGACCCCGTCCCGGCGGTGCTCGAACGGGTCGACCGCGAGACGGGCGAGCTGCTGCGCCGGTTCCGGCCGCTGCGGTGGGGCCTCGTCCCGTCCTGGTCCAAGGACGCGTCCGGCGGCGCGCGCATGATCAACGCGCGCTCGGAGACCGTCCACGAGAAGCCCGCCTTCCGCAAGGCCTTCACCGCCCGGCGCTGCGTGATCCCGGCGGACGGCTACTTCGAGTGGCGCGAAGTCCCGGCGCAGGCCGACCGCAAGAAGTACAAGCAGCCGTACTTCCTCAGCACCGGCTCGGTGATGCTGATGGCCGGCCTGTACGAGTTCTGGCGCGACCGCACCCGCGCCGAGGACGACCCCGCCGCCTGGCTCGCCACCGCGACCATCATCACCACCGACGCGACGGACACCGCCGGCCGCGTCCACGACCGCATGCCGCTCACCATCGCCCCCGACGACGTGGCCACCTGGCTCGCCCCGGACGTCACCGACCCCACCGAACTGCACCACCTGCTGCGGCGCCCCGCCGACGGCGCCCTGCGCGTGCGGGCCGTGTCGACGGCCGTCAACAGCGTGCGCTCCAACGGCCCGGAGCTCCTCGACGGCGCCGAGGACCCACTGGGGCTCGCGGACTGACGGGACATCACCCACCGACTCACCCACCTGCCCGAATCCGCTGACAGCCCGCTGATCCACCGTTACGGTTGGCGAGCAAACGTCAACGGGGGGTGGGCAGCACACGATGATCACGTCGATGACGACCCACGCCCGGCCCGAGGGCGGCCTGCCCGACCACGACGCGTTCGAGCAGCGCCGCCGCCCGTCGGCGCCCTCCGCCACCGCCGTCAACCCGCACACCGAGCAGCGCAGCGTCGTCCTGCCGCCCGCCGCCGCGCGGGCCGCGCTCAGCGTCGAGGCCACCCCGCCCTGGCACAACCTCCCGCCGCGCTCCGGCGGCGGCTTCGTCGGCCGGGACGCCGCGCTGCAGGCCATCGGCGAGGCGCTCGCGGACGGCGACGGCAGCGGGCTCGTCACCCAGGCGACCACGCTGCACGGCCTCGGCGGCGTCGGGAAGACCACGCTCGCCCTGCACTACGCCTACGCGCACGCCGACCACTACCGCCTCATCTGGTGGATCACCGCCGAGTCCGAGGAGCAGCTCGCCGAGGCCTTCGCGGACCTCGCCGTCCAGCTGTACCCGTCGTGGGCGCTCACCGCGTCGCCGGGCCAGCAGGTCGAGTGGGCGCTGGCCTGGCTGCGGGCGCACGACCGCTGGCTGCTCGTCTTCGACAACGCCGAGGACCCGCTCCACCTCACCCCCTACCTCGGCCGCCTCCTCGGCTGCGGCCACCAGCTCGTCACCAGCCGGCGCGCCGGCGGCTGGCACCCGGGCATCCGGCGGGTGCGGATCGACGTGCTCGACGGGCCCGAGGCCGCGCGGCTGCTGTGCGACACCGCCTATCCCGGCGCCGCCGTGGACGCGGACGAGCAGGCCGAGGCCCGCTCGCTCGCCGACGAGCTCGGCCACCTGCCGCTCGCCCTCGCCCAGGCCGGCGCGTTCGTCCAGCAGACCCGCACCACGTTCGCGGCCTACCGCCGCCGTCTGCTGCGCTCCGCCGGCCCGAACACCTCCGACCGGCCGACGACGCTCGACACGGTCGCGCGGCTGTGGCAGACGACACTGCACACCGTCCAGACCACCGCGCCGTTCGCCGTCGAGCTGCTGCGCACCCTCGCCTGGTACGCCCCCGAGGCACTGCCGCGCGAGGCCCTGGTCCCGTTCGGCTCGCGCCGGCCGGACGAGGTCGCCGCCGCCCTCCGGCTGCTCGCCGACTACAACCTGATCACCCTCGGCACGTCCACGGTCGCCGTGCACCGGCTGCTGCAGAGCGTGCTGCGCACCGCCGACGGCGGGCGGAGGATGCGCGGGCGCGCCGAGCAGCAACTCGCCGAGGCGGCGGCCCGGCTGTGGTCGGCGGACGACCCCCGGATCCGCCGGGCGCTGCTGCCGCACATCCGCGAGCTGGCCGCCACCGGCCCGTCCGAGCGGCCGACCGCGCAGACCGTCGCGCTCTACCGGCTGGCGGCGCAGGAGTTCACCGACAAGGCGCAGCGGGTGTTCGCGCTCCCGCTGGTGACGGCACTGGCGGACGGCCAGGCGAGGCTGCTGGGCACCTACCACCCGGACACCGTCGCCACCCGCGGCCGGCTCGCCGAGCTGCACGCCCGCACCGGCGACCCGGCCCGGGCGATCGCGCTGACCCGGTCCGTCATCGCGGACCGCCTGCACCTGCTCGGGCCCGACGACCCGGCGGTCCTCGGTGACCGCAACACGCTCGGCCACGCGTACCGGCGGGCAGGCCAGCATGCGCTGGCCGTCGAGGAGTTCGTCTCGGTCGTGGCGGACCGGGCCCGGGTGCTCGGGGCGGACCACCCGGGCGCCCTGTCCAGCCGGGCCGGCCTCGCGTACGCGCTCCAGGTGGCCGGGCGGCACACGGAGGCGGTGGCCGAGTTCGAGAGCGTGCTGGCCGATGCCGCCCGCGTCCTCGGCCCCGACCACCCGGACACGCTGACCCGCCGGATCGGCCTGGCCTTCGCCCGACTGACGGCGGGCGAGCACCGGTTGGCCGTCGCCCTGTACGAGGAGGCGGTGGCCGACCGCATCCGCGTGCTCGGCCCGGACCACCCCGACACGCTGACGAGCCGCGGCTGGCTGGCCGCCGCGCACGCCGTCGCGGGCGACCACCCGGCGGCGGTGGCGGGCTACGAGGCGGTCGTGCGCGACCGCGAGCGCGTCCAGGGCCGCGACCACCCGCAGGCCCTCGCCGCCCGCTGCCGCCTCGCCCTCGCGCGCTGCGACGCGGGCAGCCCGGCCGCGGCCCTCGCGGAGTACACGGAGGCCGTCGCCGACTACGCCCGCACCCTGGGCCCCGACCACCCCGAGACGCTCGCCGCCCGCACCGGCCTCGCCCGCGCGCACCGCGAGGCCGGCCGCCACCGGCGCGCGGTCGAACTGCACCGGGCGCTGGTGCAAGACCGCGAGCGCGTCCAGGGGCCCGACCACCCCGACGTCCTGGAGGAGCGCGGCGACCTCGCGTTCGCGCTGCGCCTCGCCGGGCCGGCCGTGCAGGAACTCCCGGAGCGGGAGCGCCTGGTGGCGGACCGCATCCGGCTCCACGGCCCGGACCACCCGCACACCCTCGCCGAACGCCACCGGCTCGCCTGGGCGTTGCAGGCCGCCGGGCGTCCGCGCGCGGCGCTCGCCGAGTGGGAGCGGCTGGTCGAGGAGCACGGCCGTGTCCACGGCCCGGACCACGGGGAGACGCTCAACGCGCGGCTGGGCCTCGCGCAGGCCTGCGGCGACGCGGGGGACCACCGGCGGCGGGTCGAGCTGTGCGACGCGCTGGTCGAGGACCGCACCCGGATCCAGGGGGCGGACCACCCCGACACCCTCCGCGCCCGACGGTGGCAAGCCCTCGCCCACGGAGTCGCCGGATACCATCGCCACGCGCTCACCCTGTCTGAGGCGCTCACGGCCGATGCAGCCCGGATCCTGGGGCCGGACCACCCGGACACCCTGACCAGCCGCTACTGGCTGGCCTCCGCCTGCCAGCTCGCGGGCGACCACCGTGGTGCCCTGGCGGCCTACCTCGTGCTCCTGGAGGACCGCACCCGGGTGCTGGGCCCGGACCATCCCGACACCCTGGACTCCCGGCACTGGCTCGCCGCCACGCACCGGGACAGCGGCGATGTCCGCAAGGCCATCCCGCTGTTCGAGGAGCTCGCCGCCGATCGGGCCCGCGTGGAAGGCCCGCATCACCCGGAGACCTTGAACGACCTCCTGGCCCTGGCCCGGTCCCTGACGATCTCGGGCGACCACCGGCGCGCGATCGACCTCTACTTGACGCTGGCCGCCGTCGGCACTCGTGTCCTCGGCGCTGACCACCCCACTGTGCTCACCATCCGCTGGTGGCAGGCCCTTGCACACCGGGTCGCGAACGATCAGGCGCGCGCGCTCGAACTCTTCGACGCCCTCGTCGCCGACAGCACCCGGGTGTACGGGTCCGACCACCACGAGACGCTCAACAACCGATGGTGGCAAGCCACGACGCACCGCGACGCCGGCCACCACACACGTGCACTCGAACTCTTCAACGCCCTGGTGACCGACAGCACTCGGTTCCACGGCCCCGACCACCAAGACACGCTCCAGGCCCGCGCCGGAATGATCTCGAGCTGCTCGGCCGCGCAAGACCACCGCCGTGCCGTGGAGATCGCCGAAGAAGTCCTGGCAGCCCGGACCCGATCGCTGGGACCGGACCACACGGAAACCCTCCACGCCCGGTCCACACTGGCGTGGGCCGTCCGGGCGGCGAGCGACCATCGCAGGGCGATCGCCCTCTTCGAATCGCTGGCGTCCGACCGTGCGCGCATTCTCGGCGCCGATCACCCTTCCGCGTTGAACGACCGCTTGTGGCTCACTATTGAGTACCGAGAAGTCAACGCCTTCCCGCGGGCCACACAGCTCTGTGAGGCCTTGTATTCAGATCGGCTACGACTGCAGGGGCCCGACCACTCCGAAACCCTCACCACCAGGTCCGTCCTCGCTTGGACGCACAAGATGGCGGGCAACACGCGCCTCGCAGCCGACCTCCTGGAAGATCTGCTTCAGGACCGGATCCGAGTCGAGGGCCCCGACCACTCGAGCACCCTCAGCGAACGCGCCACCCTCGCGGCCATCCGCCAGGAAGCGGGCCTCCTCCACCGCGCGCTGGAGGACCGCGAGCGACTGCTCGCCGACCAGACCCGGCTCCAGGGCCCGGACCACGTTCACGTTCTCGGGCTGCGGTCCGACGTGGCCTGGACCTACCGCGAACTCGGCGAGACCGCGCAAGCCGTGGAGCTCTATGAGCGGCTGGTCGCTGACCGCTCCCGCCTTCAGGGTCCGGACCACTCGGACACCCTGGACGAGCGTGAGAGCCTCGCGGCCGCCCTCACCCTGACCGGACGCCACCGCGCGGCGACCGCCGAACGCGAGGCCGTCCTCGCCGCGCACGCCCGCCTCCACGGCCCCGACCACCCCGACGCCCTCACCGCCGCGGACAAGCTCGGCCACGGGCTCCGCCGCACCTGGCAGCACGACCGCGCCGCCACCGTCTTCGAGCGCGTCCGCTCCGGTCGCGTCCGCGCCCTCGGCGCCGGGCACCCCCTGACGCTCGGCGCCTGGGACGACATCGCCCTCAACCACCGCGACGCCGGGCACTACGCCGAAGCCGTCGCCTGCTACGAGGACGTGCTCGCGGAAGCGACCCCGGCCCTCGGCGGGGGCAGCCTCCAGGTGCTGACGACGCGACGCGACCTCGCCGACACCCGGCTCCTGGCCGGTGACGCCGACGCCGCCGTGGCCGACTACACCGCCCTGGTCTCCGACGCGACCCGGCACTTGGGCGCCGCCCATCCGATGGTCCTCGGGACGGAGGGCAGCCTCGCGCTCGCGCACCGGGCGGGCGGCAACCAGGAGGCGGCCACCCGTCTGGCGGGCGAACTCGTCGCCCGCACGCGCGAGACCCTGGACCCGGTCGACCCCCGGGCCCTCCTCGCCCGCGAGATCCACGGCCTCGTCCTCGCCGACGGCCCCCGCCCACTGCGCGCCGTCGTGCTCCTGGCGGAGCTCGCCGACGAGGTCACCGAGGCACACGGCCCCCGCCACCCGGGCACCCTGAGCATCCGCCAGAGCCTCGCCTACGCCCGCCTCCGGGCCGGGGACCACGCCGGGGCCGTCCGTGTCTACTCCGGTGTCGTCGCGGAGCTGCTGCCGCCCGCCGGATCCAGCGCGCCCGCCCTGCTCGCCGACGGGCACCGGAGGCTCGACGAGCGGGTCCTGTCCGCCGGGGTCGAGCGGCCCCACGTGCTCGGCCTCCACCCCACCCTCGCCGTCGGCCTCGCCCGGGCCCTCGCCGGGGCGGGCCGGCCGGAGGCGGCGCAGGAACTCCTCGACGCCGTCCGGTTCGCGCGGGAGGCCGTCATGGGCCCAGAACACCCGCTGACGGCCGAGAGCCGGACGACGCTCAACGGATCCGCGGAGCCGCCCGCCCTCACCGCCGTGCCCGACCTCCCGCTCCCCGCCCGGCGGGCCCGGCGGGCGGCCGTGACGGTGTCCCGCAGCGCCTGGCACCCCCGGCTCACCCTGCTCGACGAACCCGCGCCCGGCGCCACCGTCCGGCTCGAACTGCGGCTGGAGCCCGCCGCGCCCGGCGCCGACCCCCGCGAGCTGCCGGACCTGCGACTCGTCGCCGCCGTCGCCTCGGACGCCGTCCTCGAACCGCCCGTCGCCGCCTACACCCCCGGCCGCGAACCGGCCGTCCTGGCACTGACACCCGCCGTGCCGGGCCGGCACCGGGTGCGGATCACCGTGTACGACGCGGGCCACGGCGCCGCCCTCCAGGACCTCGACGCCGTCGTGGACGTGCCGTCCATGCCACCGCACCGGAGCGCTGCCCCCAAGGAACTCTCCGCCGTCGTGGACGGGCGAGGGAGCCCCGGCTCCGAAGTCGGCGAACCCGTCCGCCCTGGCGAGGGACCCGACGACGGCTACGCGCTCGGCGCCATCATCAGCCAGCCTTGACCCCAGGAGTACCCCCGTGCCCCAGGAGCTCCTCGTCGAGATCCGGCAGAACCCGTCCGCGGACTTCACCCGCCTGCCCCGCCAGCGCGGCCCGAGGGAGGCCGAGGACGCCGACGACCCGCTTCCCCTCCCCCTCGACCTGATCGTCTCCCTGCGCCGCCACCGCGACGACAGCCTCCACCTCTCCGCGTTCCGCCCCGGCGAGCGCACCCCGCGCACCCGCCCGCACCGCGCGGAGCTCGCGGTCTCGGGCACGAAGCTCCTCGCCAAGGCCGCCCGCCTGCGCACCACCTGGCGCGACCAGCTGGTCCGGTACGCGACCGTCGACGACTTCGGGATGCCCGACGACTACCCGTTCGCCTCCGCCGTCGACGTCTCCCACCTGCGGCCGGTCGCCGAGGGCCGGGCGGCCGAACTCGCCGAGGAGGGGCGGTACTTCCTGGAGACGATGCTCGACGGGCCGGGCCGGGAGCTGACCGTCTTCCGGGAGTACCTCAACCGGACGCTCACCGAGCACGGCCCGCTGCGGATCAGCTTCGACTCCGACCTGCACCTGCCGTGGCCGATGCTCGCGGTCGACGGCGGCCCGGGCCCCGACGGTCGCCCGGACCCGTGGGCGGACTTCCTCGGCCACCGCCACCAGATCGAGCAGACCGGGGCCGCCTACCCGCCGATCCAGCCGCCCCACCCGGCCCGTCCCCGACCGATCACCAGCCTCAACACCGACGACACCCTCGAATCCATCGGCCGCGCCCCCGAGGTCCGCAAGCTGCTGGAGGACCGCTCGCACCTCACCGTCCGCACCGAGTCCCGAGGCCTGCTCGACGCCCTGTCGCGTGCGGTGCTCGACGAGGACGTCATGTACTTCTGGTGCCACGGCCAGTTCGTCGCCGACGGCTCCCCCTTCAAGCAGCTCGCCGTGCGCCTCTCCGACGACCGGCACATCGACGCCGACCTCGTGCGCCGCCACCGGCGCCGCCACCTGGACGCCCCGGAGGCGATGTTCCGGCCGTTCGTGCTCCTGAACGCCTGCCACACCGGGCAGTCCTCGGAGGGCGAACTCGACCACCTGGGACGGGCGCTGGTCGACCTCGGGGCCGAGGGCGTGCTCGGGCCGCAGATCGAGATCCCGCAGGTGTTCGCCGCCGAGTACGCCTTCGCCTTCCTCGACCTCTACCTCACCGGCGGGCTCACGGCGGGCGAGATCACCCAGACCCTCGTCCGGCGCTTCGCCCGCGAGCACGGCAACCCGCTCGCGCTCACCTACTCCCTGCACTGCGGCATCGACAGCATCCTGGAGCTCACCCCGTGACCCGCCGTCCGACCACGAGAGCGACCCCCGCCGTCCGGCCCGTCACCGTGGACCTCGACGAGAACGGGCGGCTGCTCGTCCCCGGCACCCGCACCCCGGTGCCCGAGGCGCGCGTCGCCGAGCACCTCGCCCGGCGCCTGCGCGTGCCGGAGCGCGCCACCGACGTCTACGTGTACGTCCACGGCTGGCAGACCAGCCCCGCCGCGGCGGACCGCGCGGCCGGCGCGCTGCTCTCGCGCGCCGCCGGCCTCCACCGGGCCCGCCCCGGCGCGTACCCGGGCCTGGCGCGCGGCTACCGGCCGTGGTGCGTCGTGGTGCGCTGGCCGTCGTCCAGCCTCCCGTCGCTCGGCGGGTACCGCCGCATCCGCGAACGGGCGCACGCGATGAGCGCGCCCGGCCGCGGGCAGGCCGGGTACGTGCTCGGCCACCTGCTCGGGTACCTCGACGCCGACCGCGGCCACCCGGCCGACCCCGCCGTGCTGGCCAACCGCAACGGCCAGTACCTGCACCTGGTCGGGCACTCCTTCGGCGGGCGGTTCCTGTGCGAGGCCGTCCAGCACGCGGCCGGGCGGCCCGCCGGGCCCCGGGTGCTGAGCTGGAGCCGGCCGGGCGATCCGGCGCGGCCGTTCACCGTCGACAGCGCGCTCGTCTTCCAGATGGCCGCGCCCCGCGACGCCTTCTCCCGGCTCTTCCCCCGCCTGTTCCCCGAGTCCGGCGGCGAACCGGCCCACGCCGCACCGCTGCGCGGGCCGCTCGTGCTCACCCACTCCCGCTGGGACCGCGCCACCGGCTTCTGGCACCTGCGGGCCGAGGGCCGCCCGGGGATCGGCCACTCCGGCACGGGCGTGGCGCCGGTGCACCAGTTCTCCACGCCGCTGCGCCCGGCCGGTTCGCCGTACCCGCACGAGGTGCTGGACCACCCGATCGTGAACGTGGACGCGAGCGAGGTGTACCGGGGCGGCCCGGCGACCCGACTGGCACCGGCGGGCGCGCACTCGGACTTCCAGCACCCGGAGTCGGCGCACCTGCTGCTGAGCCTGGCGTCACACTCGCGCTGAAAACCGCACGGGGGCGGGCCGGGCATCTGGCAGGATGCCGCGCGTGGAGCTGGAAGCGATCTTCGAAGCGATCGACGCCGTCGACTGGGAGGCACACCCGCACCGCCGGGACCCCGAGAACGCCGCCACCGCGGTGAACCTGCGGGCCCTGGCCGGCGCGGCCACCCTCAACCAGGCCGCGGACGCGATGACCAGGCTGCTGGAGAGCGCCATCACCGACGACTTCGAGGGCACGGTGAACCCGGCCGCCGCACTCGCGGCGCCGATCCTGCTGGACGTCGTCGAACACGGCCACCGGCGGGCCGCCTCGGCAGCGCTCGACCTCCTCCGGACGCTGCTGAATCGTTTCCCCGACCCCGACTTCGGCCGGACCGGCGGCCCGCGCCTGCCCGGTCTCAAGGTGTGCTGCGTGCTCGCCGACCTCGTCCGGGCCCGGCAGGACGTGGTGCTGCTCCACCGCGACCAGGGCCGGTGGCTCATGGCGCTGGCCGCCGACCACTGGCGGTTCGAGATCCACGAGGTGGTGGACGAGACCGCCGACGGCGTGGGCGTGTTCGGCGTCCTGACCGGGCGGCCTCCGGCCCGGCCGGTGCGCGCGGAGCTGCACTTCGAGCGGGGGTTCCTCGGCATCCTGGCCGTCGAGATGGAACACGGGCCGGAGGACGACAGTGGCGAATCGTTTCTGCGGCTGGTCGGGATCCCCGCGGCGTTCGTGGCGCCGGGCGCGGTCGTCGCGCCATGGGATTGCCACGACTTCGACCACTGACGGCGCCTTCGCAGGAGCCGGCCGTTCGCCCACGGAAGATCTCGGGTGAGCATCGGTCTGATGATCGGCTATATTCGCCGGGCGGCCCGCCCGGAGCGGGCCCTTCGTCCGAACCACGCCGGGGAAAGCAGCCACCGTGTCACGGCCCATTGACGACTCGTCCGCCGAACCCGCCACCACCGACCCGTGGGCCGCCCCGCCGACCCCCGGTGCCGAGCCCAGGCCGATCGCCGAGCCGGGCCCTGGGTCGAGCGCCGGGCCGAGCGCCGCACCGAAGCCGGAGGACGCCCAGCCCGCCCCCGCAGCGCCCGCCCCGGCAGTCCCCGCGCCGTCCGCCGCACCGGACGTCAACCACAACCCGTACGCCACCGGCCCGTCCGGCGCCGGCCTCGCCGCCGGGCGGCAGTTCGGGCCGGTCCCTGGCCGGCAGGCCTGGCCGCCGTACACCCCCGGCGCGCCCGGTGCCCCCGTGCCGCCGCCCGTCGTCCCGCAGCCGAAGGCCAAGGTCAGCGGGATGGCCGTCGCCTCCTTCGTGCTCGGGCTCCTCGGGTTCCTCCCGCCGCTGTCGCTGGTGTCGATCGGCCTCGCCGTCGGCTCGTTCGGCCGGATCTTCCGCCGCCGGCAGGGCGGCTTCGGCTTCGCCGCCGTCGCCCTGGTGCTGTCCGTCACCTGGACGATCTTCCTCGCCATGGTCGGCGGCATCATGGCCTTCGCGTACCACGACCTGACGTCGGGCCCGACGCGCGGCGCCGACGGCCACCCGGTCGTCGCGGGGCGCGCCGGCTCCTGGTACCTGAAGGAGGGCGACTGCGCGGTCGACGACATCCACTCCTACCGGAGCGGGTCGGACCACTACCAGATCGTGCCGTGCGCCCAGCCGCACCGGCTGGAGGTCTTCGCCACGGTGACGCTCCCCGGCAGCGGCCGCTATCCCGGCGTCGCGAGCGTCGAGGCCAGTACGCGTCAGCTGTGCCAGGCGCGGGCGAGCTCCGCCGACCTCCCGGAGGACGGGATGATCGGGTACTTCTACCCGAGCCAGGGCCGCTGGTGGCTGTTCGACGACCGCGAGGGCCTGTGCGTCTACTCCTCCCTCACCCCGTGGTCGGGCCAGGTGAAGGCCAAGGACTCGGGCAAGCCCGGCAGCCCGGTCTAGGACCGTCGTCCGACGCCCCGAGGGCCCCTGCCCGCACCGGGCAGGGGCCCTCGTCGCTCCCTGGCGTTCCGAATCCGGGCCACGATTCAGCTCCTTGAACGGGCCAATCGTCAAGTACCGGCCCAGAGCATCACATTCGACATCTCCCCGGATTCGCGGATCTGGACGAGAGGTCTTGACCACCACCCTTCCGCCCGCTTCACTCCCCGTACCGCACCTCCCTCGCACGGCACCCACCACTCGCGCGCCATCCCCGAGACGAGGCGATCCGCCATGAGCCGGTCCGGTCCCACTCCCTCCGCTCCTCGCAGGATCAATCCCGTCCTGCTGTACGCCTTCGGCGTACTCGGCGGCATCCTCTTCGGGTACGACCTCGGCGTGATCGCCGGCATCCTCGTGGTGGTCGCCGAGTCCTGGCAGCTGTCCGGCTTCGAGCAGGGCGTCCTGACGGCCTCGCTGTCCGCGGGCGCGATGCTCGGCGCGGGCCTCGCCGCGCGGCTCAACGGGCGGATCGGCCGCCGCCGCAGCATCATGGCGGCCGGCGGTGTCGTGATCGTCGGTACGCTCGCCTGCGCGTTCGCGCCGAACTTCGCGTCCCTGGTGGGTTTCCGGACGGTGCTCGGACTCGGGGTCGGGCTCTCCTCGGCCACCGTGCCGACGTACCTGTCCGAGCTCGCGCCCGCCCGGATCCGGGGGGCGATGGGCTCGCTCAACCAGATCTTCATCGTCGGCGGCATCCTGATCGCGTTCCTCGTCGACTACCGGCTCCAGCCGCACCACCTGTGGCGCTGGATGTTCGCCGGCGCGCTGGTGCCCGCCGTGATCCTCGTCGCCGGGCTCGCGTTCCTGCCGGAGACGCCGCGCTGGCTGGTCAACCTCGGCCGGGAGGACGAGGCCAGGGCCGTCCTCGCCGCCACCCACCCGGCCGGGGAGGTCGACGCCGAACTCGCCGCCATCCGCGAGGTGATCCGGCTCGACGCCACGCAGAGCGCCTACCGTGTACGGGAGTTGTGGGCGCCCTGGGTGCGGCCGATGCTGCTGGTGGCCCTGCTGCTCGCGGTCGGGCAGCAGTTCGGCGGCGTCAACGCGATCAACGCGTACTTCCCGACGATGCTCGTCTCGCTCGGACTCACCACCGACACCGCGCTGTTCTCGGCGATCATCCTCGGCGTCACCAAGCTCGCGTTCACCGCGTGGGTGGTGTTCGTCGTCGACCGCTGGGGCCGCAAGCCGCTGCTGCTGATCGGCAGCGCCGTGATGGTGGTGACGCTGGCCCTGACCGGCTGGGTCGTCACCCACGTCCACGACAAGGGCACCCTCGGCACGCTGACCGTCGTCCTGCTCGTCCTCTACCTCGCCGGGTACGAGCTGGGCTGGGGCGCGGTGGTGTGGGTCATGATGGCGGAGGTGTTCCCGCTCAAGGCGCGCGGCGCCGGGACGGGCGTCACCGCCGTGGTGCTGTGGGCCGCGACCGGCGTGGTCACCGCCGTCTACCCGGTCATGTCCGACCGCCACCACCTCGGGGTCGGTACCTCGATGTACGTGTTCGCCGGCGTCAACGCGGCACTGCTGGTGCTGACCCTCCGCCTCGTGCCGGAGACGAAGGGCCGCTCCCTGGAGCAGATCGAACTCGGCCTGCGCACCTGAGCCTTACGCACCTCGGGGTCATTGCAGGCGGTCGGCGTCGAGGTCGGGGAAGGTGAACGGCCCGCCGAGGTAGGCGAAGACGGGGTCGTCGGGGGCGGGCTCGCCGTGCGCCGCGTGCACGGTCTCGGCGTGGGCTTCGGCGTCGTCGGCCGGGGCGTAGCCGAGCGCGCGGGCCTCGTCGAGGGAGACCCAGCCGCCGCGCGTGTTGGCCGAGACGCCGTGGACGATGCGGTAGCCGGGCTTCTCGACGGCCAGGCAGGCCTCCAGCAGCCGGGCGCAGTCGTCCGGGGAGAGCCAGGTGGAGAGGGCGCGGGGGTTCGGCGGCTCGGCGAAGCAGGTCATGATGCGGACGCAGATGACGTCGAGGCCGTAGCGGTGGTGATAGAGGGCGCCGAGGGCCTCGCCGGTCGCCTTGGAGACCCCGTAGTAGGTGTCGGGCAGGGGCGGGGTGTCGGCGGTGAGCGGGTACTCGGCGGGTGTGCGGTAGCCGACGACGTGGTTGGAGGAGGCGAACACGACGCGCGGCACGCCGGCGCGGCGGGCGGCCTCGAAGACGGTGTAGGTGCCGTGGATGTTGACGTGGAGGATCCGCTCCCAGGGGGCTTCGAGGGAGATCCCGCCGAGGTGGATGACGGCGTCGACGCCCTCGCAGGCGGCGCGCATCGCGTCGGCGTCGGTGACGGATGCCTGGACGGCCTCCTCGCCCTCGCCGGGTTCGAGCGGCATGACGTCGAGCAGCCGGAGGGTGCGGCCGGGGCGGGCGAGCCGGGGGCGGACGAGGCTGCCGACGGCGCCTGCCGCGCCGGTGACGAGGATGCGGGGCACGGTGACTCCCTTGGCCGGGGACGGGTGTCCGGGTCCATGGTCACAGAGGTTCAAGCGAGTTCACAAGAATGACTGACATTCAGGTACTCGAACGCCGATCCCTTGACCTCCGCGCGCGGGCCCTCCTACGCTCCTCCGTGTTCCCACCGCTGGACGACCTCCACGAAGGGACCCGCCCCCGTGCCCGCACGCACCGGACCGCCCGCGCTCGACGGGCTCCTCTTCTTCCCCGTCACCGCCTTCGACCCCGACGGCTCCTTCGACCCCGGCGCCTACCGCGCCCACCTCGACGCGCGGCTCGACGACGGCCCCGCCGCCGTGTTCGCCGCCTGCGGCACCGGCGAGTTCCCCGCCCTCGCCCCCGCCGAGTACGAACGCTGCGTCTCCGTCGCCGTCGACGCCGCCGGCGGGCGCGTGCCCGTCGTCTCCGGCACCGGCTACGGCACCGCGCTCGCCCTCGAGTACGCCCGCGCGGCGCAGGACGCGGGCGCCGACGCCCTGCTCGTCCTGCCCCCGTACGGCCCCGGCAACGGCCAGGACGGTCTCCTCCGCCACATCGCGGCCCTGGCCGAGGCCACGCCGCTCGACCTGATCCTCTACCAGCGCGACCACACGGCCTACGAACCCGGCACCGTCGCCCAGCTCGCCGCGCTGCCCGGCGTCATCGGCTTCAAGGACGGCCTCGGCGACCTCGACCGGATGCTGCGCACCGTCAGCGCCGTCCGCGCCGCCGGCCATCCGGACTTCCTGTTCTTCAACGGCATGCCGACCGCCGAGATGACCCAGCTCGCCTACCGGGCGATCGGCGTGCGGCTCTACTCCTCCGCCGTCTTCTGCTTCGCCCCGGACGTCGCGCTCGCCTTCCACCGCGCCTTCGCCGAGGACGACCGGGGCACGCTGACGATGCTGATCGAGCTCTTCCTGCGCCCCTACGTCGAGCTGCGCAACCTGCGTCCCGGCTACGCGGTGTCGCTGGTCAAGGCGGCGACGCGGGCCGTGGGCCACCCGGTCGGGGGCGTGCGCGCGCCACTGACGGAACCGGCGCCGGAGCACGTCCGGGCGTTGCTGGAGCTCGTCGACCGCACGCGGGAGGCGCTGGCGTGACACCGGAGTTCGGCGCGTACCTCTACCCCTGGGACGCGGACGGCGACCCGGCCTGCGGCGAGCGCCTCGCCGGGCTCGGCATCCGCCGGGCCGCCGTCGCCGCCGCGTACCACAGCGTGCGCGCGCTGACACCCCGCCACCCGCGCCACAAGGTCGTCACCGCCGAGCACGCCGCCGTCTACTACCGGCCCGACGAGGACCGCTGGTCCGGCCCCGGACGGCTGCGCCCCCTCGAGGCGCCGTGGTCGCCGCGCTCCTTCGGCCGGGCCGTGGAGTCGCTGGCCGCAGCCGGGGTGGAGACGTACGCCTGGACGGTCCTCGCGCACGGGCAGCACCTCGGCGTACGTCACCCCGAGGCGGCCGTCCTCAACGCCCACGGCGACCGCTACCCGTGGGCGCTGTGCGTCTCCTCCCCCGCCGTGCGACTCTACTGCGCCACGCTGGCCGCCGAGGTCGCCGCCCAACCGGGCATATCGGGGCTGGAGTTGGAGTCCTGCGGCTGGTACGGCTTCGATCATCTCCACGCACACGACAAGGTCGCGGGGGTGCCTTTGCCGCCGTCGGCTCGGCTGCTGTTCTCGCTCTGCTTCTGTCCGCACTGCCGGGACGGCTACGCGGCGGAGGGCGCCGAGCCGTGGTCCCTGCGCGCGAAGGTCCGGGACGCGCTCGAACCGGTCTTCGGCGGTGCCGTCCAGGACGCGGCGCTCGACCCCGAGTCGGCCGAGGCCGTGGCCCGGATGCGGGTGCGCGCGGCTGGTGAGCTGCGACGGACCGTCCTGGCGGCCGTGGCGGCCGAGCGGCCGGACCTCCCCGTCCTCCTGCACGCCCGGCCGGACCCGTTGGGCTTCGGGCCCTCGCCCGGCCTCCCACCCGAGGACGCCCGTGGCGCCACGCCCGTCCTGCTCGCCCCCACCCGCTCACGGACCGCCCTCGAAGCCGTCGCCGCCTACGCCGGGCGCCGAGTGGTGGCCACCGTCGGCGCCGTCGCCGGCCTCGGCGGCGACACCGCCGACCTGCCCGCCTGGTGCGCCGACCTGGCCGCGGCCGGCGCGGCGGAGCTGCGCTTGTACCACCTCGGCCTGGCCTCCCACCAGGACCTCGCCGCCGTCCGCGCCACCGTCGAGAAGGTGCGGCAACCCGGGCTCCCCGGGCGACGCACCTGAGCAGGTCACCAGGCCGCCGGCCGCGAGTGGTCGCCGCCTTCGACCTCCTCCGGCCAGTCCACCGGGCCGCAGTCCGTTCGGCTCAGGATCCCGGGGTCGGGTGCGTGGCCCTCCTCCGGGGCCCCGCTCCACCAGGCCCGCCGGGTGTGGGGAAGGGGTACTTCCACCAACCGGCCACCGTGGATCATCCAGAGGCCGAAGCAGTCGTCCTCCTCGTCGTGGATCAGCACCTGCACCGTCTCGGGGCGGGGCCACGGCAGGGACTCCAGGTGCTTCAGCAACCCGGACCTCCAACTCATGTGCTCGAACTCCGCACCCCAGCCGAAGCCCCAGTCACCCCCCGGCCGCATCGCGGCGAAGCACCCCAGCCAGGTGCGTGCGGGGTCGGGCCGGGTGAGCGGCTCCATGACCTCCTCCGCGTCCTTCGCCAACACGATGACCTCGGCAATTCTGCTCATGGCCCGCAGTATCGCCGCAGATCACGGGGCCGGTGCAACCCAATTCCGCAGGTGATCGGAGTCCAGCTCCTGGGGCAACGACTGGCTGGCCCACGCCGTGGGACTCCCGGCCGAGCGGGCCGTAAATCGATCGCCGTCGCCATCCCCACCCCGCTACCGTCCCCAGGAAGATCACGAAGGGGGTGCGCCCATGCGGCCGCTGCTGCTACTGGACGTCGACGGGCCGCTGAACCCTGCCGCCCGCAAGCCGCACCGGCGGCCCGCCGGGTACGAGACGCACCGGGTCCTCACGCCCCGTTGGGAGGCCGCAGAGCGGCGGCGGCTCGTCGAGTGGGGGCTGCCGAACAAGGCGCCCAAGCCTCTCCGGCTCTGGCTCAACCCCGACCACGGGCCGCAGTTGGCCGCTCTCCCGTTCGATCTCGTCTGGGCGACCACCTGGGAGGACGAAGCCAACACCGTCATCTCCCCCGTCCTCGGGCTGCCCGCCCTTCCCGTCATCACGTGGTCCGAGCCACGGCCCGCCCCACCCCACGGCGTCTTCTGGAAGACCCCGCAGATCGTCGCCTGGGCCGAGGGCCGCCCGTTCGCGTGGGTCGACGACCAGATCACCGACGCCGACCGCGCCTGGACGGACACCCACCACGACGGCCCGGCGCTCCTCCACCGGGTGGACGACCGAACCGGCCTCACCGCCGACGACTTCGCCGCCCTCCGCCGATGGGCCGAAACCCTCCTGCCCTGACGATCAGTCAGGGGAGCCTCAGGGGTGCCTCGGGGACGGTCCCTGATGCCGGCCGCACCGGGCCGCCCGCATGATCGACACGAATCCGATCACACCCGTAGGACCAGGAGCCCTTCATGGCCATCGTCAGGACCGCCCTCGCAGCCCCCGTCCTCGCCGGGCTGTTACTCGCCGCGGCGCCGTCGCCCGCGCTGGCGGCAGGACCGGACGACGGTGCTCTTCAGGCCGCCTTCGCCACCCGCGCCGGGGATCCGGCGGCCGGGGCGATCGCCAGGGTGGCCGTCGACGGGCGGACTTGGCGGGGCAGCGACGACGACCCGGTGAGCGGCGAGCCGGTCGCACCGAACGCGTCCTTCCGGATCGGCAGCATCAACAAGACCTTCGTCGCCGCCGTGCTGCTCCAGCTCGCCGCCGAGGGCCGGATCGACCTGGACGGTACCGTCCAGCAGTACCTGCCCGGCGCGTTGCCCGACGCCTTCCGGCCGGTCACCGTCCGGCAGTTGCTCAACCACACCAGCGGCCTGCCGCCGGTCGTGGAAGGCCCCGAGGACGCCGGCAACGACGACGTGATCGCCGACCGGTTCATGGTCGAGTCGCTCGACGAGGTGATCCAGCGGACGCTGCGCCCCACCGACCGGCCGTGGCCGGGACCGGTCTTCGAGCCGGGCAGCGCGCAGCGGTACGACAACATCAACTACCGGGTGGCGGGCCGGATCATCGAGCAGGTCACCGGCCGCTCGTTCAAGGACGAGGTGACCGCCCGCATCCTGCGCCCGCTCGGTCTGCGGCACACCGAGGTGACCGAGGGCGCTCCGCGGCTGCCCACCCCGCACCTGGCCGGCTACCTCGACGACAGCAGCCACACCCCCGTGGACGTCTCCGAACAGGGCGGCAATCCCGAGTCGATGGTCTCCACTCCCGCCGACCTCGACCGCTTCCTGCGCGCCCTGCTGGACGGTGAACTCCTGCCGCCGCAGCAGCTGCGCGACCTGCTCACCCTCCCGCGCGACGCCGCCGGGCAGCTGGTGCCCTCGCTCGCCCCCGATGACTGCCAGTTCGGACCGGACAAGGGCCGGGCTTGCTACAGCGCCGGGCTGATGGCCATCCCGTTGCAGGACGGCACGGTGGTCTGGGGCAAGACCGGCCACGATCTCGGCTACTCCGACGGGATCTTCGCGACCCCGGACCTGAGCCGGCGGCTGGTCTACTCGTCCGGCAGCAGCAGCGGCACCCCGGCACCGGCCCTCCGGCTCGCCGTGACCGTGTTCGGCCCCTTCGCGCACTGAGCCCGCTGAACCCGGTCAGCCGCGGAGCCCTACCGGACCCGGACGGACCTCACAGGTGACGCGTCGCCAGCACCAGCCGCTCCTGGGCCTCGATCAGCGCGTCGCGGATCATCTGTTCGCGCCCCGGCGTGAGCCGCGCGATCGGGACGGAGCAACTGACCGCGTCCCGCGCCGGTGTGCGGTACGGGACGGCGACGGCGTAGCAGCACAGGCCGAGGGTGTTCTCCTCCCGGTCGGTCGCAAAGCCGCGTTCGCGGATGGCCCGGAGGTCGTCGAGCAGCGCCGCCCGGGTCGTGTGGGTGTGGTCGGTCAGCGGCTCCAGGCGCTCGGGGAGCAGCCGCTCGACCTCCTCGTCCCGGAGCGTCGCCAGCAGCGCCTTGCCGAGGGCCGTCGCGTGGGCGGGCAGGCGGCGGCCCACGCGGGTGAACGGGCGCAGGTAGTGCTGGGAGGCGCGGGTGGCGAGGTAGACGACGTCCGTGCCGTCGAGCCGGGCGAGGTGGATGGTCTCGGTGGTGTCGTCGGCGAGGCGGTCGAGCGCGGGACGGGTGACGGCGACGGCCTCGTCGCCGTCGATGTAGGCGGTGCCGACGAGCAGGGCCCGTACCCCTATGCCGTACCGGGTGCCCGTCAGGTCGGTTTCCACCCAGCCGAGGTCGACGAGCGTGCGCAGCAGCATGTAGAGGCTGCTCTTCGGGTAGCCGAGGGCCTCCTGGACGTCGGCGAGGCTGTGCAGTCCGGGGCGTTCGGCGAAGTACTCCAGCACCTCGACCGTGCGGACGGCGGACTTCACGCCCGCCGCGGCGGTGACCGTGGCGGCGGTGGCGGCGGAACTCGGCTGCGCCATCGGGGTCCTCCCTGTTCGCGTGCGCGTGGACTGCGAGAGCAATATAGCCGGGCCGTCGGCGCCGAAACCGACGGAGCGTTCACATCCTTGAACCTTGTCCAGACTCTTGACTGGGACACGTCCACCGCCGTGTCATGGAGAGCGGCCCCGCTCCCGCCTCCGCACGACGCAGCACGACCTCCCCCCGTCTCCAGAGTCGAAGGACAGTCATGAAGCGCTTGCTCACCGCCCTGTGTGCCTCCCTCGCCCTTCTCGCCGCCGCTCCCCTCCCGACCACCACGGCGCTCGAGGCGAAGACCACCGACGCGGCCGGCTGGACCGGCGACTTCACCGGCTACGGCACCAGCACCTGGACCAACTCCTGGGGCACCCTCACGAAGGGCAAGTGGGGCCAGCAGAACCTCAGCCTCGTCAACGATCCCTCCGCCCCCGGCGACGGCTCCGCGCTCCAGGTGTTCTACGGCGCCGGGTCCTCCGCCAACTCCTGCTCCGACTGCCCCTCCAGCGGCGGCGGCCAGTTCTACACCGATCTCTCCACCCTCGGGCTCGGCGACCTCGCCAACTCCACCACCCTGGACCTGAAGTACGGCCTCAAGCTGCCCGCCGGCTTCGACTTCGGCAAGGCCGGGAAGCTCCCCGGCCTGTACGGCGGCTCCCCCGGCGAGGCGTCCGGCGGCAACCACGGGAACGCGTGGTCCACCCGCTACATGTGGCGCAACCCCGGCTCCGGCGCGGGCGACGGCGAGGTGTACCTCTACACCCCCACCAACTCCGGCCCCACCGGCTACGGCGTCGACCTCGGCCTCGGCTCCTGGCAGTGGCCGGCCGACGGCGCCTGGCACAGCGTCGAGCAGCTCGTGGACCGCACCAGCGGCGACATCACCGTCTGGCTCGACGGCACCCAGGTCCTCACCCAGCCCGGCGCGGGCGCCCCGGACTTCGCGTCGATACCCTTCAGCGGCGTGTTCTTCTCGACCTTCTACGGCGGCCACGACACGTCGTGGGGCCCGTCCACCGACCAGTACGCGTACTTCGCCCACTTCAGCCTCGCCACCGGCGTCCAGCACTGACACCGCCCGTTCCCCCGCCACCGGCGCCCGAAGCCCCCAACCGTCCGGCCAACCGTGCCCGACCAGTAGGAGTTTCCCCCCGCCGGTCAGCTCCCCAGGAACCGCAGGACCGCCAGCACCCTGCGGTTCGTACCGTCGTCACGGGGCAGCCGCAGTTTGTCGAACACCGCGTTGGTGTGCTTCTCCACCGCGCTCCTGGAGACGAACAGCTGCTGCGCGATGGCCGCATTGGTGCACCCCTGGGCCATGAGGGTCAGCACGTCGCGCTCACGGCCCGTCAGCAGATCGAGGTCGTCGGTGCGGCGCGTGCGCGCCAGCAGGCGGCGCACCACCTCCGGATCGAACACCGTGTCACCGGCGTGCACCCGTTCCAGCGCGGACAGGAACTCCTCCACCCGCGCGACCCGGTCCTTCAGCAGGTACCCCACGCCCCGGGTGTCGGCCGCCAGCAGTTCGGCGGCGTACCGCTGCTCCACGTACTGCGAGAGCACCAGCACTCCCACCCGGGGGTGCGCGGACCGGAGGCGCAGCGCGGCCCGTAGCCCCTCGTCCGTGTGGCTCGGCGGCATGCGCACGTCCAGGACGGTGACGTCCGGCGGGTCGGCGGCGACGGCGGCCAGCAGCGCGTCCGCGTCACCCACCGCGGCGGTCACCTCGTGACCTTCGTCGGCCAGCAGGCGGACCAGGCCCTCACGCAGCAGCGCGGAGTCCTCGGCGATCATCAACCGCACGGCAACTCCGCGGCGACGTGCGTGGGGCCGCCCGGCGGGCTGTCGACGGTCAGATGCCCGTCCAGAGCGGCGATGCGGCGTGCCAGCCCGGACAGTCCCGGACCGGCGGGGTCGGCGCCGCCGCGGCCGTCGTCGCGCACCGACACCCGTACCACGTCGCCGTCCTGGCCGATCGTGACGTCGATCCGGGTGGCCCCGGCGTGCTTGGCCGCGTTGGTGAGGGCCTCCCGCACCGCGAAGTACGCGGCCGTCTCGACGGCCGGGGCCGGTCGGCGGGCCAGGTCCCCGCTGAACCGCACGGGCAGCGGCGAGCGTTCGGCGTCCACGGCCAGCGCCTCGCGCAGCCCCAGCTCGTCCAGCGAGGCCGGGTACACCCGCCACGCCACCTGCCGCAGTTCCTCCAGGGCCTGTTCGGCCTCGGTCTGCGCCTGCCGGTACAGCTCGTCCGAGTTCCTGCGCCGGGCCCGTCCGAGCAGCATCGCCACCACGACCAGCCGCTGCTGCAGCCCGTCGTGCAGGTCGCGCTCGATGCGGCGCCGCTCGGCGTCCACGGCCTGGACGATCCCGGAGCGCGTGGCGGCCAGTTCGTCGAGCCGGCGGCGCAGCCGGGCGAGTTCGTCGGGGCCCAGGAAGCGGTGCACCAGCCTCCGCTCCAGTTCGGCGACGGCGGCCAGGCCGGCCAGGTCGAGGAAGAGCAGCAGGAGGCCGACGACGAGGAGGTACCCGGCGACCGGCCACGTGGGCGCCATGCCGTCGGCGTCCTGCCCGCCCAGCCAGCGCGACAGTCCCGACGCGGTCGTCCACGCGCCCGCCGCCAGCAGGAGCAGCGCCCCGCCGCCGAGCAGCCCGACCGGAACGCGGCACCACAGGTAGGCGGCGGCCCGCCGCGGCTCGATGTCCTCCCACGGAGTGGCGGCGCCGCCGAGCAGGGCGGCGACCCGCCGCTTCTCCAGCGCCGCCAGGCGGACCACCGGCCCGGAGGACCGCGACAACGCCCCCGCGGCCAGGACTGCGGGCGCCGCGCACGCCGACACCGCGCCGAGCGCGAGGCCGGCCACGGCACGCACCGTCCTCACGACCGGTGCCGGGCGCTCGGGCGGCGGCGCACCCGCACCAGGAACCAGCGGGCGACCGCCAGCACCGCCAGAGCCACCACCGCCGTCGACACCCATCGCCCGTACTCCTCCACCAACCGCCAGTTGTCGCCGAGCCAGTATCCCAACAACACGAACACGGTGTTCCACACGAGGCTGCCGATGGCGGTCAGGGCGGTGAAGGCCGGCAGCGGCATGCGCTGGATCCCGGCCGGGACGGAGATGAGGCTGCGCACCACCGGCACCATGCGGGCCAGCAACACGGCGGCGCGGCCGCGCCGTTGGAACCACGCCTCGGCCCGGTCGATCTCGTGCAGGTGGACGAGCGGGATGCGCGCGGCGAGCGCGCGGGTGCGGTCACGCCCCAGCAGGGCGCCCGCGGCGTAGACGGTCCACGATCCGACGACCGAGCCGACCGTGGTCCAGGCGATGACGGCCGGCAGGTTCAACCGGCCCTGCCCGGCCGCGAACCCGGCGACGGGGAGGATGACCTCGCTGGGCACGAACGGCAGGACGGTGTCGACGAGGTTGGCCAGGCCGGCGCCGGCGGCACCGAGGGCGTCCATGACGTCGACGGCCCAGCCGGCGACGCCGCCGGCGGGCTCGGCGGAGGCGGTGAGGAAGGGCGCGGAGGCCGGTGTTGTGATCATGCGCTTCACGCTAGGAGGCGGGCCGAGGCGCCACCATGCGGTCAACCGCCCGGCCACCCTGTGGTTTTCCGCAGTCCCCGGCGCGAGGAGCCGCTCCCCGGCCGCGAGCACCACTCGGCCCTGACCCGGTGATCCGAACGAGTGGACTCGCCGGGGTGGGTGGCGCAGACGCGCCCGAGCAGGGGGCGGCGTGGTGAATGGTGCCGTCCGTGCCCCCGTCAACCCTGGAAGAGGCGCCCCGACGTGCGACGTACCCATGACCGCGGGCTGTTCGCCGCGACTCTGTTCGTGGCCTCCGTGCTCGCCCCCGTGGCGGCGGCTCCCGCCGTGACCGTTCCCGCCGCGGCTGTCGGGCGGTGCCACGGCGACGAGTGTCCGGGTTCCACCCTCAGCCCGGAACTGACCTCCCAGCTGGACCGGACGATCGAGGAGGTGCGTCAGCAGGCGGGCATCCCCGGGGTCGTCGTCGGGTTGTGGATGCCGGGGAAGGGGAGCTACGTCCGCGCCACCGGCGTCGCCGACAAGGTGACCGGGGCGCCGATGGCGCTCGACTCGCGGGTCCGGATCGGCAGCGAGACCAAGACCTTCACGGTCACCGCGCTGCTGGAGCTCGTGGACCAGGGCAGGGTCGGGCTGGACGACAGGATCTCCGAGTACGTCGAGGGCGTCCCCTGCGGTGACCGGATCTCGCTGCGCCAGCTCGCCGAGATGCGCAGCGGCCTGTTCCCGTACACGTCGGACCCGGGCTTCATCCACGACCTGGAGAGCGATCCGACGCGGTCCTTCACGCCGCGGGAGGTGCTCGCGTACGGCTACCGGCACGACAACACGTTCGGGCCGGGCGAGCGGTTCCAGTACTCCAACACCAACCTCGTCCTGCTCGGCCTGGTGGTCGAGAAGGTCACCGGCCGACCGCTGGCCGAGGTGATCCGCGAGGGGGTGGTGCGTCCGTCGCGGCTGCGCCACACGTTCCTCCCCGCGGGAGCGGAGTTCCCGCAGCCGCACCCGCGCGGGTACACGGACCAGACCCCCACCGGCGAGACCGTGGACTCGACGGACTGGAACCCGAGCTGGGCCTGGGCGGCCGGCGCGATGATCTCGGACCTCCACGACCTCCGCCGCTGGGCCGAAGTCGTCGCCACCGGGCGCCTCCTGAGCCCGGAGACCCAGGCGCAGCGGCTCATGACGCTGCCGACCGGATTCCCCGGGACCGGTTACGGCCTGGGCATCTTCGAGACCAACGGCTGGATCGGCCACAACGGCTCGATCCCCGGCTACGAGACGGTGACGGTCTACCTGCCCACGCAGAAGGCCACCCTGGTCATCATGATCAACACGGACTCCGGGACCGGGAACCAGGAGCCCTCCACCCTCCTGGCCCGCGCGATCACCGCCATCGCGACCCCGGACAACGTCTACGACGGGTCGGCCACCGCCGGCTGAGAAGCAGAGGGGCGTGCAGCGGTCGGCCCGCTGCACGCCCCGGGCCGGGGATCATGACGGGCCATCGACAATGGGAACCGTTTCCAAACAATCCCCCATCAGATGGTCAATCTCTCGTGTAACCGGAGAGTACGACGTCGCAGGTCAGGCAGGGTGATCACATGAGAAGCAAGAACTCCTCCGCCGCAGTGCGCACGTCAAGGAAGGGGTCCCGCCGGACGCCCTTCCGCGCCCTGCCGCTGGTCGCGCTGGCCACCGCCGGCGTGGTCATATCGCTCGGTACGGTCGTGCCCGCCTCGGCCGCGACATCCCGGGTGGACCTCAACGTCCTCGTCGTCACGGACGGCAACCCCTGGGTCGAGGGCATCCGCAGGCAGCTGGTCTCCGAGGGTGTCCCGACGACCGTGGTCGACCTCACGAGCGCCAACCGCGCGACCATCTCGGCGACCTTCCTCGCCGACACCCTGGCCGACGGCACGCCGCACGGCCACTTCGAGGGCGTCGTGCTGCCCAGCGACTCCCCCGGCCAGCTCTCCGCCGCGGAACTCTCCGCGCTCACCGGCTACGAGGCCTCGTACCACGTGCGCCAGGTCGACTCGTACGTGTGGCCCGGCGCCGGCACCGGCCTGAGCGCCCCCACGTGGACCGGCTCGATGGACGCCACCACCGCCACCGCGAGCGCCTCCGCCCGCGGCGACGCCTTCCACTACCTCAACGGCCCGGTGCCGTTCGAGGGCACCGCCGGCGGCAGCGGCTCGTACGGCGCGCTGCCCACCCCGCTGCCCGACGACCCGAGCACGGGCTCGCACTTCGAGCCGTACGTCACCGAGACCATCCCGGGCACGTCGACGCAGGGCGTGCTCGCGGGCATCTACACGAGCGGCGGGCGCCAGCAGCTCGTGCTCACCTTCGCCTACAACTACTACCAGCAGCAGTTCCAGTTGCTCGCCCACGGCATCGTCGACTGGGTGACGCGGGGAGTACACCTCGGGTACTGGCGCAACTACTTCTCCGCCCACATCGACGACCTCTTCAACGCCAACGCGCGCTGGAGCCAGAGCGGCAAGTGCACGCCGGGCGAGGGCGACTGCGCGCCCGGGGTGGCGAGCACCAACCCGATCCGGATGACGGCCGCGGACGTCTCCACGGTGGTGAACTGGCAGCAGCAGAACGACTACCGGTTGGACTTCCTGTTCAACGCCGATCCCGGCCTCGAGTACGCGCAGGCGCAGGGCGGCACCGACCCGCTGAGCGTCGCGCTCCTCGCGAACAAGAACAGCTTCATGTGGCTCAACCACACCTACGACCACGAATTCCTGGGCTGCGTCCAGGACTTCTCGGTCATCCCGTGGCGATGCCAGACCGACGCCTCCGGCACCATCCAGTACGTCGACCAGGCGACCGTCAACGGCCAGATCGCCCAGAACATCCAGTTCGGCCAGGCCAACGGCCTTCCGTTCCGGCCCAACGAGCTGGTGGGCGGCGAGCACTCCGGCACGATCATGCTGCCGCAGCAGCCGAGCGACAACCCCGATTTCCTGGCGTCACTGGCCGCCGAGAACGTGCAGTGGCTGGGCGTCGACGCCTCCCGCGAGACCGGCCAGCGTCAGATCTCCTCGGCGCTGGGCGTGCCGCGCCACCCGATCAACGTGTTCTACAACGTCTCGACGCAGCAGGACGAGGTGAGCGAGTACAACTGGCTCTACACCTCGAAGGCGAACGGCGGCAGCGGCAACTGCGAGGCCAACCCCGCCACCACCACCTGCATCTCGCCGCTGGACATCAACACGGCGTGGTCCGGCTACGTGCTGCCGCTGCAGACCAAGATCACCCTCGGGTACGTGCTCTCCAACGACCCGCGGCCGTTCTTCATGCACCAGTCCAACCTGACGGACGACCAGCTGGCGCTGCAGACCATGAGCGGCATCCTCTCGACCTACCGCACCTGGTTCACCTCCGACACCCCGGTCGTCGACCAGACGCTCACCGACGCCGGGACCGTCCTGCAGAACCAGAACGCCTGGCAGCAGACCCAGAACGCGGGCTCGGTCACCGGGTACGTCCAGGGCGGCGTCGTCACCGTCAACGGCCCGGCCGGCACCAACGTCCCGGTCACCGTCCCGGCGGGCACCACCGTCGCCGGTGGCGGCACCTTCGGCGCGGCGTACGGCGGCGAGCAGTCCGCCTACACCACCCTCGGCTCGACGGCCACCGGCCTGACCCTGCCCACCAGCGTGTTCGGCACCGTCGCCGACTCCACCCCGACCGGCCTCGGCGCGGAGCCCGCCTCCTACGCCAAGGGCTCGCCGCACGACGTCCGCCGCACCGGCGACGCGATCGTGATCACCGACCCGACCGGCAAGCACGTCCTGCCGAAGCTCGCCGGTAAGCCGGAGGAGCAGCTGCACATCGGCGACCACCACCATCACCCGCTCGACGTCCTGCCGTCGAACCTGAAGAAGAAGTAAGGACCGGACTCAACCCGGCGCCCGCGGCCCGCGTTCACGCGGGCCGCCCGAGCGCGGCGGCGAGCATCACGGCGTCCCCGGCGATCATCATGCGGCGGGCACCGACACGGTCCCCTACGGCCCCACCGAGCAGGAGGAGGACGGTGCGGGGCACGGTGACGGCGGTGAGCACGAGCGCCGCCGTCCGGCCTCCGTGGGCGCTCGCCGCCCACCCGAGGGCGAAGGTCGGGGCCGCGTCGCCGGCCAGCGACGCCCGGGTGCCCGCGAGCCAGAGCAGGTAGGGCCGGGGCAGGGCCGGCCGCCGACCCGGTGGGACGGGCCTGACGGGCGTGGTGGTGCCGGTGTTCCGCATGACGGGCGACCTTAGGGCCCTCCAGTTGGTCGAGGGCACGCCGTCCGCGCTCTCACCGTCGGCGGACGACCGCCAGCAGGACGAGGGACGCGGCCTGGATCGCGGCCACGACCGTGACGAGCGCGGGGATCGACGTCTGGTACAGGGCGCCGGTCAGGACGCCGCCGGCCAGGGTGGCCGCGCCCGTCACGGCCGCGAAGACGCCGTAGGCGGTGGCGCGGTGGGGCGTCGGAACGAGGTCGGCGATGGTGGCGCGGAGGGTCGCCTCGCCGAGGCCGGTGGCCGCGCCCCAGAGGAGTGCGCCCGCGACGACCGCCCCGAGGGTGTCCGTGAAGGCCAGCGCGGGGACGACGGCAGCCAGCACGGGCAGCGCCAGAAGGACGCGCGGGCCGACGCGGTCGTACAGCCACCCGGCCACCAGGGCCGCCGCCGCGTCGGCGAGCATCGCGCCCGCGTACAGCACCGGGATCAGCGAGACGGCGATCAGGTCGCGCTGGACGAGGTGGTAGGAGAGCAGGCCGAAGGTCGTGAAGCCCGTCATCGTGGTGGCCGTGAAGGCCGCGTAGACCCAGAACACCCGTGGCAGGCGACGCGACCTGGGCTGCTCCCGACGGGCTTCCGGCACGGTGGCGGGCTCGTACACCGCCGGGTCCGGCACGCGGGTGCGCAGCCACCCGAGCAGCACCAGCGCGGCCGCACCCGGGATCGCGAGGACGCCCAGCGCCGGGCCGTACCCGCCGCCCGCCGCCAGGACCCCGGCGACGGTGAGCGGTCCGACCACCGCGCCGACCTGGTCCAGCGCCTCGTGGACGGCGAAGCCCCGGCCGCGGCCGGTCGCGGCGGCGGCGTGCGAGAGCAGCGTGTCCTTGGCCGGGGAGCGCACGGCCTTGCCGACCCGCTCCGCGACGACGAGCACGCAGGCCGGCACGAGCGCCCCGACGACACCGAGCAGCGGCACGGACACCACGGTGAGCGCGTAGCCCGCGATCGTCAGCGCCCAGAAGCGCCCGGTGCGGTCGGCCAGCGGGCCCGACACCAGCCGCAGGCCCAGCGCCGCCGCCTCCCCGGCGCCCGTCACCGTGCCGACCACCACGGCGGAGGCGCCGAGCGAGGCGAGCAGCGGGCCGGTCACCGACCGGGCGCCCTCGTACACGAAGTCCGCCAGGAGGCTGACGATGCCCCACCAGACGACGAACCGCCACGGTCGCATCAACCCGGCGTGTCCGCTCACCCGCTGACGATCCGCCGTCCGGTGACGTCGTCCGGCCGGATCCGCACCCACAGCGGGCGGTCGCCGCCCGCCCACGGGGCCGAGCCGGGCAGGCCCGCGAGGTGGCGGAGCTCCTCCTCGTCCGTGACGTGGTGCGCGGTGCCGAGCACGAGGACGGTCCAGCCGCGGCCCAGGTACTCGTCGAGGTGGTCGACCTGGAAGGACGCCTCCGCGTCGTCCGCCGGGTCGGTCGCGCTGCCGCCGGCGGTGCGGTAGGCGACCGTGTGCCGGTCCACCACGAAGTTGACGGGGTACACCACCGGGCCCGGCCGCACCGGCAGCCCGACCCGGCCGACCCCGTGGGTGCCGACGAGCTCCCAGCACTCCGCCTCGGTGAGATCGAGCAGCCGTGGGCGCGGACCGGGCGCGCCCTGCCCGGGCGGGGCGTCGGAGCGGCCCTCCACGAGGGCCTCCCTGGTGGTTCCGAGCGCGGCCGCGATGCGGACGAAGCCACCCGGGTCGAAGGACGGGCCGGCCGTCAGCAGGTGGCGCAGGTAGTTCGGCGCCATCGCCGCGCGCCGTGCCAACTCCTCCTCCTCGATCCCGAGTTGCTCACGCCTCTCGGTGATCCGGCGGGCCGCGGCGGCCGGGTCGGGTTCGACGGCGGGGGTGTCGGTCACGGTGGCGGCTCCTCGGCTCTGCTGGTCCGGACGGCTCCCGGCTTCCTCGGCTCAGGCGGGCCCCGGCACTGGCGCGGGCCCATCCAACCGCCCGGCCGCCGCCAAGTCGAGCACGGCCGGGCCACCGTGCGTGTCGCCGCCCCGGGTGCCCCGAGTGCCCCGGAGCGGCTACTCCGGCCGTGTGACCGCCGCCACTCCGGACCGCCCCGGTTCACCCCCGGTTCAGCACGGGAGGAAGAATCGTTCACCTCTCCCGTCTAAATTCTTCACCCCGGGGATCATCAGGCCCCCGAAACCCGCGTCGAGTGCGGGCCTTGTTGAACGAGGGGAAAAGAAGAGATGCTCCAGCGGAACCGCCGGTCCAGCAGCCTTGCCCTGAGTGCGGTGGCACTGGTCGGCGCCCTGTCGCTGACGGCGTGCGGCAGCGACGACAACAACCCGACGACCACGGCGAGCGGCTCCGCGCCCGCCACCGGCGCGTCGATCAGCTGCGGCAAGAACGGCTCGCTCCTCGGCGCCGGCTCCACCGCGCAGGCCCCCGCGATCGACGTGTGGAAGAACCTGTACGCCGCGTCCTGCTCGGGCACCACCGTCAACTACAGCGGCGGCGGCTCCGGCGCGGGCGTCCAGCAGTTCAACCAGGGCAAGGTGCAGTTCGCGGGCACCGACTTCGCGCTCAAGCCGGCCGACGTCGACGCCTCGAAGGCGGTCTGCACCGGCGGCAAGGCGATCGACCTGCCGATGGTTGGCGGCCTCGTCTCGCTGGTCTACAACGTCGACAACCTCGACAACCTGGTCCTGGACGGCCCCACCGCCGCCAAGATCTTCGACTCGCAGATCACCAAGTGGAACGACCCGGCCATCGCCGCCCTCAACCCGGGCGCCAAGCTGCCGGACGCGGACATCCAGTCCTTCCACCGCTCGGACGACTCCGGCACCACCTTCAACCTGACCTCCTACTTCGCCAAGACCTCCGGCGGCGCGTGGAGCGCCGCGCCGGACAAGGCGTGGAAGGGCAAGGGCGGCCAGTCCGCCAACGGCAGCGCCGGCGTCGCGGCCCAGATCAAGCAGGTCAAGAACTCGATCGGCTACGCCGAGCTGTCCTACGCCCAGACCAACAACCTGAAGAGCGCCCAGATCGGCACCGGCGCCGCCAAGCCCGTCGCCGCCACCGCCGCCAACGCCGCGGCCACCCTCGCCAGCTCCACCGTCGTGGGCGCCGACGGCGACCTCGCGCTCTCCCTGGACTACGGCACCAAGGCCGACAACGCCTACCCGATCGTCCTGGTCACCTACGAGATCGTCTGCGACAAGGGCAACAAGGCGGACACCCTCGACACCCTCAAGGGCTTCCTGACCTACACCGCCAGCGACGCCGCCCAGAAGGCGGTCGGCGAGAAGGGCTACGTCCCGATGCCCGCCGCCATCGGCGACAAGGTCAAGGCCGCCGTCACCAACCTCGGCTGACCCCGCGCACGTCCCACCGGCACCGCCGGCCCCGCACCACAGGGGCCGGCGGTGCTGCCGTCTTCCCTCCCGGCCGTCTTCCCTCCGGGAGGCATCGGCGGCAGGCTGGTCCCCGGGAGGGTGACATGACGTGGATCGGACCCAGCACGGCCCCCGAGGTGACGGTGCCCGACGTGGTCGGGCTGCTCGTGCCGCAGGCGCGCAAGGTCGCGTGGGAGGCGGGCCTCGCCATCGCGAGCGGTGACCCGGACGGCCCGCCCGTCCGCGCGCTGACCTGGCCGGGCGTGTGGGTGGTCACCGCCCAGCACCCGGCGCCCGGCGCGAAGATGCGCCGCCAGGGCTCGCTGGTGGTGGAGTTCGAGGAAGTGCACGACGACGAGGACGGGCCGCAGCGCCCGCGTTAGCACAGGGAACGAATCCAACGAATCCCCTTCCTCCTTCGGGGGGTGCCACCGGGAGGAAGCGGGAGCCTTGGGCGCGCGGACGCTCAGGCGCGTCCGCGGGTGGCACCGGGCGCGAGGGGAGCGGTGACGGCCCAGCCCGCGGCCAGCGAGTCGACGAACTCGCCCAGCAGCTGGCCGACGTGCTGCGCCGCCGCCCAATGGGTCACCAACTGCTCACGCGGGACGTCGAGTTCGCGGTGGACGGCGGTCGGAGCGGTCTCGCAGTACTCGCGCTGGAGGCGGAGCCGGTCGCGAAGGTCCCCGGAGCGCTTGCCGGTGATGACGATCGTGGGCACGTCGGCGCGGGGCAGCCGGCCCTCGTGCCGCAGGAACCGGGCGCGGGCGCCGCGCCACTCGCGCCGGACGGCCGCGCAGGTGCGGGCGTCGGCGTGGAGGCGCAGGACGACGCCGTCCGGGGACGCGCTCGCGGGGCCGGGGTCGACGCGGCTGAGCGGCTCCCCGGGGTGGGAGGGGTCCACGAGTCCGAGCGCGAGCACGTGACCGGGCAGGCGGCGGGCGGCGGTGGCGGCGAGGTAACCGCCGAGGGAGTGGCCGACGAGCACGACGGGCCGGTCTCCGGCGACGTGCCGGACGAGGTCGGCGAGGTCGGCGGCGGCTGTGTCGATGTCGAAGTGCCGGCCACCGGTGTAGCTGCTGCGGCCGTAGCCGGCGCGGTGGTACGTCACGACCGGTCCGGTTGCGGCGAGTTCGCGCAGGAGCCACTCGGCGTGGCCGGCGCCGTCGCCGAGCGCGCCGTCGAAGACGACGACCGGGGCGAACGGGTCGGCCTGGGCGTCGTCCGCCGGCCGGCGCACGCGGTAGGCGAGCACGTTGCCCGCCATGGTGGTCATGGTCCGCTCGTCGGCGGGGTCCGCCAGGACGGCGCGGCGCCGCCGCACGGCCTCGACGGCCTCGCCCGCCAGCACCCCGGCGAGGACGGCGGCGGCGAGGACGGCGGATCGGCCCAGCACGGCGGGCAAGGAGGCGGCAGGCCGGAAGCGGTGCGGCAGACGGGCCATGGCGGAGGTCCCTTTCCCGGTACTGGCCGAGCGGAGGTGATACCGGCCCGGGTGCGCCCCGCACCCGCCGACGGGGGTACGGCAGGACGGGGCGCACCCGGGGTCCGGTGGCGGCGACCGGTGCGCGGCGAGGCGCGGGTGGCTCGGTCGCGTCCGGCGCCGGGCACCAGCATTCGCCACCCGCCGCCGCACTGTCAACTGGCATGGATCAACTGTGTCCTGAGGTTCATCCTGGCTGAATCCGCCGGGCATCGGAGGCATCCGCCACCGGGGCGCGCGGGGCTGCCGCTCACGCCCGCCGAGAGCTCCTGTCACCGCCAGGCCGCGCGCAGACCGCGTTCGGGCCCGCCCTGCCGCGCTCAACGCCCCGACGGGGCACCGCCGTTCCGCCACACCGGCGGCGTCCGGAGCGTAACGATTCGTCAAGGCCCCTTCCGCTCCCTGTCGGACGTCACACCCCGGGCGCATACTGTGCTCCGCGGCTCGCACCCGTGCGACAGGGCCACTCCGGTCCCGGCGCGGGCTGCGCCGCGACGGGGGAGGTCGCAGCACCGTGGCGTTCGTCGTACTCATCGTGGTCCTGGCCCTGTTCTGGCTCGTCACCGGCGTCCGCGTGGTCCAGCAGTACGAGCGCGGGGTCGTCTTCCGGCTCGGCCGGGTGCGCGCCCGGGCCCGCCAGCCCGGGCTCACGCTGCTCATCCCGGTCGTCGACCGCATGCGCAAGGTCAACGTCCAGGTCGTCACCATGCCGGTGCCCGCCCAGGAGGGCATCACCAAGGACAACGTCTCGGTCAGCGTCGACGCCGTCCTGTACTTCCGCGTCGTCGAGCCGATCAAGGCCACCGTCGACGTCCAGAACTACGGCTTCGCGATGCTCCAGGTCGCCCAGACCTCGCTGCGCTCGATCATCGGCAAGAGCGAGCTCGACGACCTGCTCTCGGGCCGCGAGCAGCTCCACCGCGGCCTGGAGATCATGCTGGAGAGCCCGGCCACCGGGTGGGGCGTGCACATCGACCGGGTGGAGATCAAGGACGTCACCCTCCCCGAGACCATGAAGCGCTCGATGGCCCGCCAGGCCGAGGCCGACCGCGAGCGCCGCGCCCGCATCATCACCGCCGACGGCGAGTTCCAGGCCGCCTCCAAGCTCGCCGAGGCCGCCACGACGATGGAGCGGACGCCGGCGGCGATGCAGCTGCGCCTCCTCCAGACGGTGGTCGAGGTGGCCGCCGAGAAGAACTCCACGCTGGTCCTGCCGTTCCCGGTCGAGCTGCTGCGCTTCTTCGAGGGCGCCGCCGCCAAGGCCTACGCGGCGGCGCCCGACTCCCCTGCGGACGACTGAGCGCCGGCGGCCGCCGTCACGGGCGGACGATCGGCAGCAGGACCTCGTCCACGATCGCCTCCGGCTCCAGCCGCACGGGCGCGCCGCCGCACATCTTGATCCGGTAGAGCATCAGCGCCGGGACGACGTCGGTGACCAGCGGCGTCACGGCGGCCGGGCGGACCTCGCCGCGGGCGGCGCCCCGGGCGAGGACCTCGGCGATCAGCCGGGTGGTGGGCTCGACCACGCGCGCCAGCACGATCTCCAGGAAGGCGTGCGCCCGCTCGTGGTCCAGCTCGCTCATGACGGCGCGGACGGCCGCGCCGGACTCGCTGAACATCGCCGCCCGCAGCCGGGTGACCACCTCGACGAGGTCCCCGCGCAGGCCGCCGGTGTCCGGGGCCGGCCCGGCCGGGGGCAGGCTGGCGCGCAGGGCGTCCATGACCAGCTCCTCCTTGGACGACCAGCGGCGGTAGAGCGCGGCCTTCCCGGTCTGCGCCGCCGCCGCGACGCCCTCCATGGTGAGCCGCGCGTAGCCGTCCGTGACGAGCTGCTGGAGCGTGGCCGCGAAGATCGCGCTCTCCAGCACCTCGCCGCGCCGGCGCAGCGGGCCTGTCTCGGCCGCTCCGCGCGTGGCCTCGGGTTCGGCCGACATGACGGCACCACCTCTCGCTCTCCGCTCCCCGGATCCACCTCCGATTTTAGTGAACGAACGCGTTCTCTCCTACTGACCCGTCTTCGACGCGTTCGCGCCTCCCGGGGCGATGTGGACGCCTATGCTCGCCGGATGGAGTCGAACGGGACCTTACAGCCGTGCGAAGTACTGGTGGTGGGCGCGTACTTCGCGGACCTCGTGTTCCACGGACTGCCCCGCCCGGTGGAACCCGGCGGCGAGGTGTTCGCGGACGGTTTCGCGTGGGTGCCGGGAGGCGCGTACACGCCCGCGATGGCGCTGCGGCGGCTCGGACGGGACGTGGTCTGGAGCACGGACTTCGGCACGGACGCCTTCAGCGCGCAGGTGCTGGCCGGTGCCCGCCGCGAGGGCCTGGACGCCTCCGCCTTCCGCCACCACCCCGGGCCCGTGCGGAGCGTGACCGTCGCGATGGCGTACCCCGGCGACCGCGCTCTGGTCAGCTTCCAGGACCCGGTCGAGCCCGCGCCGCTCGTCCCGTTGCTACGGCGCTACCGGCCGCGCGTCCTGATGGTGCCCCAACTGCGCTGGGACGACGCGATGGTGGCCGCCGCCGGGGCCGCCCGGCGGCTGGGCACGCAGGTGGTCATGGACTGCCACGACTCCCCCGCGACGCTCGACGATCCGGCGGTCCGCCGGATCCTCTCGCTGATCGACGTCCTCACTCCGAACTCCGCCGAGGCGCTGCGCCTGTCCGGCGCCGCCGGCCTTGAGGAAGCGATCACCGAAATCGCCCGTCTGGTGCCGACCCTGGTGGTCAAGCGCGGCGCGGACGGCGCCACCGCCGTGCGCGGCGGCGAGCGCCACGACGTCCCGGCCGTCCCGGTGCGGCCGGTCGACACCACGGGCGCCGGGGACTGCTTCAACGCGGGCCTCGTCCACGGCCTCCTGGACGGCCTGGACCTGCCGGACTGCCTCGCGGCGGCGGTGGTCTGCGGAGCGGCGGCGACCACCGGCCCCGGGTCGGACGCGGCCCTGCGCGCGGACGAACTCGCCGCCCGGCTGCCCCTCGAGGCGGCGCCGCACACCTGAGGTGAACACTTCACACCGCTGAGTGATCGTGCTAGCGTCCGGCGGATGTCACGGATGTCACCCGTCACGAGGGTTCTGGTCACCGATCTGGACGGCACGTTACTCGGCGGCACCCGGGAGGAACGCCGCGGGCTGCGCGACGCCCTGGCCCGCCACCCCGAGGTGACCCTCGTCTTCGCCACCGGCCGCGGCCTCGCCTCCGTGCGCGACGTCCTGCGCGACCCGCTCGTCCCGCGCCCGCGCTGGATCATCGCCGACGTCGGCGCCACCATCGCCGACGGGACGGACTTCTCCCCCGTCGACCCCCTCCTGGAGCAGCTGCGCGCAGGCTGGCCGGGACCGGCCCGCATCCGCGCCGCGCTGCGCCGCTTCCCCGCCCTCACCTACCAGTTCGGGGTCGCCCAGGAGGGCCGCTGCTCCTACCACGTCGCCCCGGAGCGGCTCACCGCAGAGATCACCGACGCCGTCCGGGCGCTCGGCTGCGGCTGGGAGTACTCGGCGGGCCGCTACTTCGACGTCCTGCCGTCGGGGGCGTCCAAGGGCAACGCGCTGCGGGCCCTCGCGGGAAAGCTGGGCTGGGCACCGCAGCAGATCCTCGTGGCCGGCGACTCCCTCAACGACCTGTCGCTGTTCGGGACCGGCGCGCACGGCGTGGTCGTCGGCGGCGCGGAGCCGGCACTGCTCGACGCCGTCGCGGGGGACCCGCTGGTCCGCCGCCCCCGGCAGACCGGCGCCGCCGGGATCCACGCGGTGCTCCAGGACCTCGGCTGGGTCGACCCCGACCCGGACCGCCCCCGCCGCCGGCACGACGTGGTGGTCGCCTACCACCGGCCGCCGATGCACTGGACCGGCACCAGGTGGCAGCCGCCCAGCAGCCCCAACGGCATACTCCCCACGCTGACCAGCGCGTTCACCGACGGACTGCCGGGGGTGTGGGTCACCGCGCTGGCCGGCGGCGACCGCGAGGCCGCCCGCCCGCACCCCACCGGACTGCCGCTGTCCCTCGTGCCGCTCAGCACGGAGCAGTGGACCGGATACTTCCACCGGGCGTGCAAGGAGACGCTGTGGCCGGTGCTGATGTCCGAGCCCGGGCGCACCGTGCTCGACCGGCAGGCCTGGGCCGCCTACCGGGCGGTGAACGCGCGGTTCGCCGAGCACATCACCGCCGAGGCCGCGCCCGGCGCCACCGTCTGGCTCCACGACTACAACCTGTGGCTCGTCCCCGGCCTGCTGCGCGGCACCCGCCCCGACCTCAGGACCGGGCTCTTCCACCACACCCCGTTCCCCACGCCCGAGGTCTTCGCGACCCTGCCGGTGGCGGCCGAACTGCGCGCCTCCCTCGCCTGCCTGGACTGGGCGGGCTTCCACACCGACGCCTTCGCCGAGCACTTCCGGCGGACGCTGGGACGGCGTGCCCCGCGCACCGAGGTGCACCCGCTGGGCGTCGACCGGGCCGCCGTCGAACGGCTCGCCCGGCTGCGCAGGCCGCGGCCGCGCCCGGCCGCCGAGCGGGTGGTGCTCTCGGTCGAGCGGCTCGACTACGCCAAGGCGCCGGTCCAGAAGGTCGACGCCCTCGAGCACCTGCTGGAGCGCCGGCCCGAGCTGCGCGGGCGGCTGGTCTTCCGGCTGGTGTGCCCGCCGCCCGAGCCCGGCATCACCGCCTACGACACCACCCGCCGGCAGCTGGAACAGCGCGTCGCCGAAGTCAACGACCGCTGGCAGCACGGCCGTTGGCGGCCGGTCGACTACCTGCCGGGCAGCCTGTCCGCCGCCGCGGTCGTCCACGAGTACCTCGCCGCGGACGTGTTGTGGGTGACGTCGTTCCAGGACGGGATGAACCTGACGGCCAAGGAGTTCGTCGCCGCGCAGGCCGCACTGCCCGCCCGCACCCCGGGCGTGCTGGTGCTCTCCCGGCACGCGGGCGCCGCGGCCGAGCTCGGCGACGCGGCCCTCCTCACCGACCCGCACTCGCCGGAGGACCTCAGCACCGTCCTGTCCCGGGCCCTCGCCCTCTCCGCGGCCGAACGCCGCGCCCGCATGGAGCGCCTCTCCGCACTCCTCGGCCGCGAACGGCCCGCGGACTGGGCGGCGCGGATCGTCCGGGCGATCCGGGACTCGGCGCCGGAGGCCGTCGCCCCCCGTACGGGTGTCAGTTGACCCAGTCGAGCCAGAACATGAAGCACTGCTGGAACGCGCCCGGCGCGCCGGCGCCGAAGGCGACCACCATCGCCTGACCGATCGCGACGTCGGTCGGGTCGACACCCGGCGACCACGCGATGGCCGCGTCGAGGCCCGGGATCGAGCGGAACGGGGAGTAGGCGCTCAGGCCGCTGCGCGCCCGCCCGATGACCGCGCCGTCGCGGCGCAGCTCGGCCCGGCACAACCCGGTCGGCCGCAGCTCGTAGCCGCGGGCGCCGACGAGGGCGGTGCGGGTGCGGGCCTTGCGGCGAGGGTCCCAGCCGCGGCTGCCCCGGACCGTCGGCACGTGGTGGCCGTTGATCGACAGGGCGCCGTGCTCGCGGTCCGGCACCGCCGTGACGGTGGGGATGCCGGCACCGGTCAGCCGGACGATGACGGAGGGCCAGCGGTCGTGGCTGATCTGGAGGGGCCCGAACGGGCTGTCGGCCACGCGCTGTTGCGACAGGTCGACCTTTCGGCGCTGTGCGGGGGCGGACATGTGCTGTCGACTCCTGGGTCTGCTGGGGTGTCTCCGGGCCCGGACGGGGCTGGGGCAGCCTACAGCGCCGTCCGGCGGCCCCGTCGGCGGGGCCGGACCCGCTCAGGTGCAGGCCGCGCCGGACGCCTGCCAGTTCGCGGGGTCGACCATGACCGTGGGGACGATCGTCTCGTGCGGGAGCTCCTTGTGTTCGCGCAGCCGGTCGGCCATCTGCTGGACGGCGAGCGCGCCGACCTCGGCGCCCTTGATGAGGAGCGCCGCCCGCATCGCCGCCGGTCTGCCGGTGCGCCAGTCCTTGCAGGCCAGGTACGCGCCGATGCCGATGCCGACGACGTTCTCGGGCCCGAAGCCGGCCTCGGCCAGGGCTTTGATGCCGCCTTCGACGTCCTCGTCGTTGCAGCCCCACACCACCCAGTGCCGGACGCCGGGGCTGCCGGTGAGGGCGTAGGCGGTCCGTTTGCGGGCGTCGTCGACGGTGTTGGCCGCCCACACCTTCGCGTTCTTCAGGACGGCGCCGGCGTGGGCCGAGAACGCCTGGGTCGCCGCGTTCACCCGGTCGCGGCAGACCGGGATGTCGTCGTTGGCGATGGACAGCGTCCAGGTGTCGGCGGGTTTCCAGCCCGTCCTCCCGTACTCGATGGCCGCGCGTTCGCCGACCGCCGCGCCCATGGCGCCTCCGTCGAACCCGACGCGCGGGACGAGTCCGTTGGCGAAGCACGCGCCGGGGTCGGGGTAGTCGGCGCAGAGCTGGTCGTCGGTGGAGAGCAGCGGGACGTCGGCGCGGCGGGCGAGGGAGACGAGGTCGGGGCCGACGGACGGGTCGGGGACGACGGCGATGAGGCCGCCGGTCTTCCTGCCGACGGCCGTCCCGGCCTCCTTGAGGGCGCGGTCGCGGTCGTTGCCGAGGTCGACGACGGTCAGCTCGACGCCGAGTCGGGCCGCCCTGGCCCTGGCCCCGGCCGCCTCCTCGACGAAGTAGCCCTGGTCGCCCTGCTTCTGCAGGAACGTGATGGTCAGCGGGCCGTGCGCCGCCGGGTCGGGCGGGTCCGCCGAACAGCCCGTCAGCACGAGGGTCAAGGCGGCGACGCCGGACGTGCACAGGCGCAGGCGCATGGGCTGCTCCAAGGTGGGGGGCTTGGTGATTTGAACGTTCAAACACTCATAAACGAACGCGATCGAACGTGGCGGTGACAGGAAACGCCACGTTCACCTGCCCGTCAAGCCCTGACGTCCAGTGAACTTGCTGCCGATACCGCCTTGTTATCGCGCAGAACCCGCCTCTTGAGCCCGGCCGGGTGGAACCACTAGCCTGCGCCTGGCCCTGTTGGGATCCGATCCCATCCAGTCATATTCCGACATGATCAAACAGATTCCAACAGGCGTTCGCTCTGGCGACCCCAACCGCCCCCACCCTTGGAGCACCGATGCGCCCACGCATGCCCGGATCCCGACGACTCGCCGGCGCGCTGCTGTCGCTCGCCCTCGCGGCCTCGAGCCTCGGCGCCCTCGCGCTGACCGCGGCGACCCCCGCCGCCGCCCTCGACAACGGCACCGCCCTCACCCCGCCGATGGGCTGGAACTCCTGGAACTCGCTCGGCACCGACGTGAGTGAGCAGCAGGTCAAGCAGACCATCGACTTCATGTCCGCCAACGGCCTGGTGGCGGCCGGCTACGACACCGTCACCATCGACGACGGCTGGTCGCTGTGGCACCGCGACGGCCAGACCACCGACATCGTGCGGACGTCCTACGGCTCGATGCAGCTCTACGACGCCGCCGGGAACCCGGTCGCCGGCACCGACGGCACCGGCAACGACCCGACCTCGGGGCACCTCGCCCCGCGCCCGGACACCTTCCCCAGCCAGGTCGTCGACGGGCGGAGCGTCAACGGCATCCAGTACCTGGCCTGGTACGCCCACAGCAAGGGCATGAAGTTCGGCCTGTACGGCACCGACACCTACCTGACCTGCCAGATGCACCCCGGCAGCCTCGGCCACGAGACCACCGACGCGAGCGACTTCGTCTCCTGGGGCGTCGACTACGTCAAGTACGACGACTGCCCGTACGGCCCGCAGATCATCGGCCCGGACGGCCACAACTACTACACCCAGGGCGAGGGCAAGGAGCTCACCCGGTCCATGTACGCCCGGGTGCAGACGTTCCAGCGCGCCCTCGACGCCGCCTCCGCCGCGCAGGGCAGGCCGAGGGTGACCCTCAGCGTCTCCGCCCAGCCCGTGCACACCGGCGTCCCGTACCTGCTGGGCGCCGACGACCCGGCCCGCACCGACCCGGTGATCCGGGCGGCCGGAACCCCGGCGTACCGGTCCCCGGGCTACGCGCCGACCGGCGTCTGGTGCGGGCAGGTCGCCAACCTCTGCCGGATCGGCGGCGACCGCGGCAGCGACCTCAGCGGTGTGCTCTACGGGCAGCAGCTGGGCACCGCGCTGCAGTACCCGGGCAACGTCCGCCCGGGCAGCTGGAACGACCTGGACATGATGTTCACCGGCTGGCAGGACGTCTACGGCTCGTGGGGCGTCACCGACACCTGCGCGTGCCACAAGCCGTTCACCGACGACGAGTCGCGCACCGAGCTGTCGGTGCTGTCGATGACGGCCTCGCCCCTCATCTCCGGCGCCGACCTGCGCAACTACGCCGACGCCCGGCACACCGACGGCGGCGCGAGCTGGTCCACCGGCATCCCCGCCTCCGGCCTGGCGCTCATGAAGAACGCCGACGTCATCCGGATCGACCAGGACGCGCTCGCCAAGCCGGCGACGCTCGTCGGCGCCCCGCCCGCGAGCAGCACCGCCCCGGTGGTCCTCAAGCGGCAGCTGGCGGGCGGCGACACCGCCGTCCTGCTGGTCAACCAGGACCCGAACAACTGGCAGATGATCGGCAGCACGCTCGGCTCCCTCGGCCTGACCGGCGGCCACACGTACAAGGAACTGTGGACCGGTGCCACCGGCACCGTCGCCGCCGGCGGCACCGTCGGCGGCACCTGGGTCGCCCCGCACGGCGTCGCGATGTTCCGCCTCACCCCGCAGGCCGCGTTCACGCCGGCGGCGGTGATCGGCGACGGTGCCTACCACGCCGTCAGCGCCGGCGGCACCGGCGGCCAGGCACTCGAGGTCCAGGGCACGTGCGGCGCCGCGGACGGCGCGGCCGTCGACGTCAACACGTGGTGGAGCACGCACACCTCGGAACAGTGGAACTTCGCCGCCAACCCGGACGGCACCGTCCGCGTCACCGACAACTGCTACACCGGCACCCAGGTGCACGGCACCCTGACCGCCCCCGGCTCGCCCGGCGCGCCCGCGTACGTCACCAACGGCTACGACCCGGACAACGCGTACCAGAAGTGGCGGGTGCTCCAGAACACCGCGTCCGGCGCGCTGACCGTCACCAACGTGGCGACCGGCCTCGCGCTGGACGCCGCCGCCCCGACGGCCACGTCGGCCGTCGTCACCGACCAGCCCACCCCCGGCGCGGCCGGGCAGTCCTGGACGACCCTCTCCTGACCCCGCACCACCACCGCCGGGCGGACGCGGCCTCAACCACGTCCGCCCGGCGTCCTCATGACGTCCCGTCGATCAAGCCGGCCCGTGGGGTGCCGATGCATAACGGGAGCGTCTCGAATTGACGCGAGCGCATCCAAGACCCTTGACGAAAGTCCGGCCGGAGAGTTTCCTGTGCGAGCACGTTTGATCAAGTTCACTTCTGATCGATTGTGTTTGATTCACGCAGCGCACTCCATGCCTCATTCCCCCCTCATCTCTTCATCGGGAGTATCCGCATGTCCATTCGCCGCAACCGTGTCCTCTCCGCCGCCGTCCTGGGTTGTGTGACCCTCGTGGGCGCCGTCGGCTGCTCGACCGGTCAGGAGTCGTCCTCCGGCCCGGTCGCCAAGGTGGACGGCAAGGTCTCGCTGACCTACCTGCAGAAGCAGGGCGACCAGGAGTACTTCGTCGGCGAGGCGGCCGGCGCCAAGGCCAAGGCCGCCGAACTCGGCATCGACCTCAAGGTCGTGAACCTCGGCAACGACGCCAACAAGACGGTCAGCGAGGTCCAGTCGGCCATCGCCCGCAAGAGCAACGGGCTGATCGTCGTCGTGCCGGACCCGGCCGTCGGCCCGCAGGTCGTGCAGACCGCCAAGGACGCCGGCGTCGCCCTGCTCACCTCCGACGACCAGATCTGTGCCACCGGCCCCGCGCCCGCCTCCTGCGGCAAGGGCGACCTCGTGGCCCGGGTCGGCTTCTCCGGCGAGCAGATGGGCGGCGAGGTCGGCAAGCGGGCCGCCGCCGAGTTCAAGAAGGCCGGCTGGAGCGCCGCCGACACCCGCATCATCTCCGCCTGGAAGCAGGACGTCACCGTCTGCGGCGACCGCATCAAGGGCGCCAAGGCCGCCTTCGCCGCCGCCGGCGGGGCCGACGTCAAGAACATCGACGTCGCCACCGACAACACCCCCACCGGCGCCCAGGACAAGACCGCCGCCACCCTCACCGCCAACCCGGGCGTCAAGCACTGGGTGGTCTGGGGCTGCAACGACGAGAACGTCCAGGGCTCGGTCACCGCCCTGCAGAACGCCGGCGTCAGCCCCGACGACATCGACGGCGTCGGCCTCGGCGCCTACCTCGCCTGCAAGGACTGGACCAGCGGCAAGCCCTCGGGCATGAAGGCCGCGCTGTTCATCAACGGCAAGGACGTCGGCGCACTGGCCGTCCAGACCATGGTCGACAAGCTCAAGAACGGCAAGGACTTCCCCGTCGAGGCCTTCGCCCCCACCACCATGGTCGACGCCTCGACCTGGCAGAGCACCGGCATGACCTGCAGCTGAGCCTCCGCCCAGATCCCCCCAGCGACCCCCCAGCACCTCCAGCGAGGCACGTATGACCGCACCCGAGTCTCCACCCGGCTCCGGCTCCTCCCCCAGGCCCGCCCCGGGCCTCGTCGCCGAGAACGTCGGCAAGACCTTCGGCAGCGTCCGGGCGCTGCACGGCGTCACCGTCGACTTCCCGCCCGGCAAGGTCACCGCCCTGATGGGCGAGAACGGCGCCGGCAAGTCGACCCTGCTGCGCATCCTGAGCGGCGACCACCGCCCCACCGAGGGCCGGGTCCTGCTCGACGGCGTCCCCCTCGACCTCTCCTCCCCCACCGACGCGCGCCGCGCGGGCATCCGGATCATCCCGCAGGAGCCGGAGATCATCCCGCACGTGTCGGTCGCCGAGAACGTCTACGCGGGCAGCCTCCCGCGCCGGGCCGGACGCCGGCTCGACCGGGCCGAACTGCGCCGGCGGGTCACCGCCGACCTGGCCGAACTCGGCTTCGAACAGGTCCTCGACCCGGACCTCCTCGGCTCCGAACTCACCGCCGCGCAACGCCAACTGGTCGAGATCATGCGCGCGCTCACCGGCGCCGTGCCGCCCCGGGCGATCGCCTTCGACGAGCCCACCTCCTCGCTCTCCGAGCACGAGGTGGAGGCCCTGTTCGCCCTGATCGGCCGACTGCGCGACCGCGGCATCGCGGTGATCTACGTGTCGCACCGGATGAAGGAGATCTTCCGGCTCGCCGACCGGATCGCCGTCCTGCGCGACGGCACCCTGACCGGCGTGCTGCCCGCCGACGGGACGGACGAGCGCGAACTCGTCCGGCTCATGGTCGGCCGCGACCTGGCCGGCCTGTTCGTCCGCCAGGACGTCGCCACCGACCGCGTCGTGCTCGACGTGCGCGGCGTGAGCACCGACGACGTCCACGACGTCAGCCTCCGGGTGCGGGCCGGGGAGGTCGTCGCCCTCGCCGGGCTCATCGGCGCCGGGCGCTCCGAACTGGCCCTCGCCCTGGCCGGGGACGTGCCGATCCGCTCCGGCGAGGTCCTCCTCGGCGGCACCGCGCTGCGCCTGCGCTCCCCCAAGGACGCGATCCGCGCGGGCCTCGGGCTCGCCCCCGAGGAGCGCAAGGCGCAGGCGCTCTTCCTGCACCGGACGATCCGCGACAACACCTCACTGGTCAGCCTCGACCGGCTCCGGCGGCGGCGGTTCGTGCGGCGCGGCGCCGAGAAGCAGCTGGCGCAGGAGTACGCGGACCGGCTGCGGGTCCGTGCGCCCTCGATCGAGACCGAGGTCCGCACGCTCTCCGGCGGCAACCAGCAGAAGGTCGTGCTCGCCCGCTGGCTGGCCCGCCGCCCCGAGCTGCTGATCCTCGACGAGCCGACCCGCGGGGTCGACATCGGGGCCAAGGCGGAGATCTACCAGATCATCGCCGACCTCGCCCGCGACGGCGTCGCCGTCCTCGTGATCTCCTCCGAACTGCCCGAGGTCCTCGGCCTGGCCGACCGGATCCTGGTCATGCAGAACGGCCGGATCACCGGCGAACTCCCCCGCGCCGAGGCCTCCGAGGAGGCGATCCTCGCCCTCGCCATGTCGGAGGACCTCGCGCCCGCCGGCCCCCACGACCCCACCACCGGAGCTGCCCGATGACCGCCCCCTCCACCACCGCCGACCAGCGGCAGCAGGTCCCGGGCGGGCCCGCCCGGCCGACCGGCGCACGGGCCGTGCTGGGCGCCGTCGGTGGCCAGAACCTCATCCTGCTGCTGGCCCTCGCGGCCGTGCTCGCGCTGTTCGGCTCGCTCAACCTCAACTACCTGGGCTGGCAGAACATCCAGGTGATCGCCGAGGCGGTGACCATCGCCGGGCTGCTCGCGGTGGTCCAGACCGTGGTCATCATCTGCGGCGGCCTGGACATCTCAGTCGGCTCCCAGGCGGGCCTCGCCTCCGTGGTCAGCGCGATGGTGTTCACGTCCACCGGCTCCAGCGCCGCCTACGGCATCGGCGCGGCCGTGCTGGCGGGCGCCGCCGTCGGCCTGCTCAACGGCGTCGTGATCATCTACGGCCGGGTCAACCCGACCATCGCCACCCTGGCCGGGCTCGCCGCGTACAAGGGCGTCGCCCAGCTGATCTCGGACGGCCGCGCCCAGGGCTACGTCCTCGGCGACCCGCTGTTCGTCTTCCTCAGCCGGGGCAGGATCGCCGGGCTGCCGACGATGGTGTGGATCCTCATCCTGGTCGCCGCCGCCGTGCACGTGCTGCTCACGTACACCGACATCGGCCGCAACATCTACGCCCTCGGCGGCAACCCCACCGCCGCCCGGCTGGCCGGCATCGACCTCAACAAGTACCTGCTCTCGGTGTACGCGCTCACCGGCATGGTCGCGGCCGTCGCGGGCGTCCTGCTGACCGCCCGCACCGGCTCGGGACAGCCCACCTCCGGCAGCGAGGGCCTGGAGCTCCAGTCCATCACCGCGGCCGCGCTCGGCGGGTGCGCGCTCAAGGGCGGCAAGGGCGGCATCGCGGGGACGCTCCTCGCCGTCGCGCTGCTCGGCGCGCTGCAGAACGGGCTCACCGTCGAGGGCATCAACTCCTTCTGGCAGAACGTCGCCCAGGGGCTCCTGCTCGTCGTCGCCGTCGTCATCCAGCAGCGGCGCGGGCGCGAGCGGGCCGTCGGCCTGCCTGCCTGACCCCCCTCGTCCCCTCTTCCCCCACAAGCCCCCCAGGAGCGCCGCCTCCGTCCCCCACCGGAGGCGGCCTCCGCCACACCTACCGGGACGAACTCGCCCTGCCCCTGGAGCCGTTCACCATCCGGCGCACGGCCGACAAGCTCGAGCACCTCGCCGGCGTCGCATCGGCACGGACGCCTCCGTCACCGACGTCAGCCCCCAACACGCGGCCCAGCGCACTGCGGGAGGCGCCCCTGTGACGGATGTCATCGGCAGTCCGTGAGCGAACGCCCTGCCGCCGCGGCCTCCGCGCGGCGATGCTGGTGCCCATGACGGAACGTGAGGAGCGGGGCATGAAGGTGATCGTGGCCGGGGCCGGAATCGGTGGACTGTGCCTGGCACAGGGGCTGGTCCGCGCCGGGATCGACGTACGGGTGTACGAACGCGAGCCGGCGGCGGACAGCCGCTACCAGGGCTTCCGGATCGCCCTGAACGAGCACGGGCTCGGCGCGCTGCGCGACTGCCTGCCGCCCCGGCTGTACCGGCTGCTGGAGGCCGTGACCGGTCCGCTCGTCGGGCAGCCGCGGGTGGTCGACCGGCACCTCACCGAGCTCCGCCGGCTCGACCCGACCGACGGCGGCGCGGCGGCCGACCGGCGCATCCTGCGGGAGATCCTCCTCGCCGGACTCGGCGACCGCGTCGAGTTCGGCCGGGCCGTCACCGGCTACGCCGAACTGCCGGACGGCCGCGTCGAGGTCCGCCTCTCCGACGGCGGCAGCACGGCGGGCGACCTCCTCGTCGGCGCGGACGGCGTCGGCTCGTCCGTACGGCGCCAACTGCTCCCCGACGCCCGGCTGGTCGACATCCCCGGCAACTCGCTCCTCGGGCGCACCCCGCTCACCGGGCGCTTCGCCGCCCTCGTCCCGGGCTTCGGCACCCTCGTGCAGGGCCCCGGGCTGACGATGCTCCTCGGCCGGATGGAGTTCCGCCGCCCGCCGAGGCTCGCGGCGGCCGAGCTCGCCCCCGAGGTCGAACTCCCCGACACCGACAGCTATCTGCGCTGGGTCGTCACCCTCCCCGAGCAGCTGACCGGCGACGACTGGGCGACCGTCCGCGACCTGCTGCTCCCGCTCCTCGACGGCTGGCATCCCGACCTCGTCGAGCTCGTCCGCGCGTCCGACGTGGTCAACAGCTCGCCGCTGACGCTCCGGTACACCGAGCCCGTCCCGCACTGGGGCACCGGCCCGGTCACCCTCCTCGGCGACGCGATACACACCATGCCCCCGAGCGCCGGCAAGGGTGCCAACACCGCCCTGCGCGACGCTGCCCTGCTCTGCCGCATGCTCACGGACGCCCATCGCGACGGGACCGGCCTGCACGAGGCCGTCGAGTCGTACGAGCACGAGATGCTCGCGTACGGCTTCGCCGCCGTGACCGAGAGCCTCGAACGGCTCCCGAACTTCACGCCGAAGCGCTGAGACGTGCGGCGATCAGCGGCCGGCATCCCTTAGGGTCGACCAATGGCCAAGTACTTCGACGTCCACCCGGACTCCCCCCAGCCGCGCACCATCAGCACCGTGGCCGACAGCCTCCGCTCCGGGGCCCTCATCGCCTACCCGACCGACTCCTGCTTCGCCCTGGGCTGCCGGCTGGACAACCGCGACGGCCTCGAACGGATCCGGACGATCCGCCGCCTCGACGAGCGGCACCACTTCACCCTGATGTGCGAGGACTTCGCGCAGCTGGGGCAGTTCGTGCAGCTCGACAACAACGTCTTCCGCGCCGTCAAGGCCGCGACGCCGGGCGGCTACACCTTCATCCTCCCGGCCACCAAGGAGGTGCCGCGGCGCCTCCTGCACCCGAAGAAGAAGACGGTGGGCGTCCGGATCCCCGACCACGCCGTCACCCGGGCGCTGCTCGCCGAACTCGGCGAGCCCCTGGTCTCCAGCACCCTGGTCCTCCCCGGCGAGGACGAGCCGATGACGCAGGGCTGGGAGATCAAGGAGCGCCTGGACCACGTGCTGGACGCCGTGGTCGACTCGGGCGACTGCGGCACGGAGCCGACGACGGTCGTCGACTTCTCCGGCGGCGAGCCGGAGATCGTGCGCCGGGGCGCCGGGGACCCGAGCCGCTTCGAGTGACGCGTCAGGCCGTGACGCGGTACCAGAAGCCGCCGGTGCGCAGGCCGACCTCGTGCACGTCCGTGCCCGTCTCCTTGGCCTCGTACATCGTGTCCGCGCCGGTGGCGGGGTCGGTGCCGGCGTAGAGCACGACATGCGTGGTGGTGTGCGCGTCCGTGCCGAAGTACTCCAGGTCGCCGGGGCGGCGCTGGGACTCGGTGATCGGCGTGAGGTGGCGGTCCAGCGTCTGCTGGTCGGTGTCGCCGCCGTTGGCGAGGTCGAAGCCGGCGCCGAACCAGTAGGCCGCCCGGACCAGACCCGAACAGTCCAGCCCGGCGGTGGTGTCGGCCGGGCAGGGCTGGATCGAGCCGGTGTAGCCGTCGCAGGTGCCCAGCGACGGGCCTGCGCCCTCGCCGCGCAGCGAGTGGCCGCCGCCCCACACGTACGGGACGCCCAGGAAGGCCTTGGCCGCGGAGAGGACCCTGACCGGGTCGACGGGGGTGCCGGGCGGCGGCGGGGTGCCGGTGGAGCCGGCGTCGCCGCTGTAGAGGGCGGCCTTGGTGCCCTGGCCGACGACGCCGTCGACGGCCAGGCCGTGGAAGGCCTGGAAGTCGCGCACGGCCGTGTCGGTGGCCGGCCCGAACCGGCCGTCCACCGTGAGCCGGGCGCCCAGCTTGTTCAGCATCGTCTGCAGGGTGGCGACGCATGGTCCGCTCGCGCCCGACCGCAGGTCGCCGCACTGGGTGCGCAGGTCGACGGCACCGGAGGCGGCCACGGCGGCGGCGTCGAGCGCCGCCTTCGTGGCGGGGCCGACGATGCCGTCGGCCGCCAGGGCGTGCGCGGCCTGGAAGACGCGCACGGCGGTCAGGGTGCCCGCGCCGAACCGGCCGTCCACGGCGATCGTGGCGCCGGTCAGGTCCAGCTCCAGTTGGAGCTGGGTGACGCAGCCGTCGGACTCGCCCTGCTGCACGTCCACCGGACAGGCCGACGAGGTCAGGGCTATCGGGGTGGGCGCGGTGGCCGCGGGCGCGGCGGAGGCGGTGAACGCGCCGAGGCCGGTCAGTGCGGCGGCCAGGGCGAGGCCGAGCGATAACCGGCGGCGGGCGGGAAGGAAGGTACGCACGGGTGGGCGCTCCAGGTGTCTGAGGATCTCGTGGATCTCCGGGCGAATCTCCGATGATTCGTCACCCGGGGGCCGTCGGCGGGGATCGACCCGCTGCCGCCGGTCCCGTCAGTCTGCCGGGCGATGGCCCCGGCGCAAGCCCGGTCGTGCCCGTCCCACCCGTCCCACGCCGCTGACCGGGACTTTGGTACTCCGGCCGGCGTGGATTGGAGACACCCCGGCCCGTCCCGATCGTCCCGGGCCCCGGTGCCCCGGCTCGTCCGGACCGTCCGGACCCGGGGTGCCCCGTCCCGCGACCGGCCGGGATGATCGCGGCTGGTCGCGGGCCGGTCCCACGGCCCGCCAACCGCACGGCGGATCCCGAGGTGATCGCCATACCGACCCGGCGGCCCGGCAGCCCGGCAGCCCGCTCACGGACTACCGGCCGGCGACGGCAACCGCGACGAGCTTCGACGCCGTCTTCGGTCTCGCACCACCTCCCCATCCCCACGATCCCGACCGGACGGTCCCTTGAGCGACACCGTCGACTACCTGGTCTGCGCCCTGGCCCTGCTGGCGACGGCCGCGCGGCTGGTCCTGACCCGCGGCCTGTGCCACCGCCCCGGCGAGCGCCGGCTGCTGGCCTTCATCCTCGGCATCGGCACGGCCATCGCCGTGCTCGCCCCGGCCACCCGGGCCGCCGTGCCGTGGGAGGGCGTGGCGCGGTACGTGCCGTTGCTCGGCTACGAGCTCAAGCTCGGCTCGGAGTGCGCGATCGCCCTGCTCGGGTACGCGGTGCGGCCGGCCGCCTCGGGTCCGGCCGCCGTCCGGCGCCAGGCGGTGGGCTCGGCGGTCGTCATGGCGGTGAGCGCGGTCGCGTACGTGGCGGGCGGGGTCCGGCCGCAGGGCGCGGACCTGGTGGCCGGTCCGGTCGGGCGCCTGCCGCTGACGCTCTTCAACGCCCTCTTCACGGTGCACGGTTGCTGGTGCGTCGCGGTGTTCGGCCTGGCGGTCCTGCGGTCCGCCGGGGAGGTCTCGCCCGGGCTGCCGAGGACGGGGCTGCGGCTGATCGTCGCCGGGACCGCGTGCGGGTTCGTTTGGTCGGCGCTGAGCGCGGTGCCGTTGTGGGAGACGCTGACGACCGGCCGCCAGGAGCTCGCGGAGGACGCCGTCTCGGCCCCGTTCGCCCTCGGCACGCTGCTCTTCGGCATCGGCGGCATGACGCTCGCCGTGTGGGCGGCCTTCCTGGCCCGCTCGGCGCGGCAGGTGCGGGCCTGGCGGGACTACCGGCGGCTCGAACCGTTGTGGTCGGCGCTGCACTCGGCGGTGCCGGAGATCTCGCTCACCGCACAGGTCGGGGTGCTGGGCCTCGGCGGGCCGCTGCGGAACCCGGAGTTCGCGCTCTACCGGCGCGTCATCGAGATCCGCGACGGTCAGCTCACGCTGCGGTCGCACGCCGATCCCCGGGTGCTCGGGTGGGCCGCGGCGGCGAGCGGGGGCGACGCGGCCGTCGTGGAGGCGGCCGTCCTCGCGGCCGCGCTGCAGTCGTCGGCGGCCGGGCAGCCTCCTTCCGCGGACGGGACGGACTACGCGCCGCGCGAGGTCGCGGCCGACCTCGCCGCCGAGACGGCCTGGCTGGTGACGGTGTCCCGGGCGTTCGCGCGCTCGGCGGTGGTGGCGCAGGTGCGCCGGGGACTGCACGAGGGCGAACCGTCCGGCCATCAACTGTCGTAAATTTCAGAGGATTTGGCAATCATCTCAGTTGACACCCTTCGGGTGCGCCGCCATCCTGGAGCCCGAACTCGCCGGGAAGGCGCTCGCCCACCTCGGCTGATCGTCAATGTCCCATCGGCCTGCAGGAGTTCGCCATGCTCGACATCATCTTCATCGTGCTGTGGGTCACCAACCGCAACCGCGCCAGGAACGCCGTCGACCCGGACGAGCGCGAGAAGTACGCCAAGCGCGCCAAGATCTTCGGCTGGCTGGAAATCGCGAACCTCGCCTTCGGCGTCCTGCTCGCGATATTGATCATCAGCAGCAGCCCCCGGTAGGGCTCGCGCGGAACGGCCGTCGGCCCGGTGTCCTCAGTGGGAGGACGCCGGGCCGACGCCTTGCGGGTCACGGCTGGGCCGTCAGGCCTTCACCGACGGGATGGTCGGAGCTCGGCGGCGCTCCGACCGCCCCGTGCCCCACCGGATCAGGGGCAGGTCTTCCAGGCGAGGTGGTAGACGGTGTTGATGCTGCCGTCGGTCGAGTCCATCGTCATGAAGCTCGTGGTGGAGGTCGGGTCCGAGGAGCCCGCGGCGACCCGGAGTTCGGTGTTGATGTTGAAGTTGCGCTCCTCCCCGCAGGGAGCCCAGACCAGGGCGGCGACGCCGACGGTGTCGGTCGCCTGCCAGTTGTCGTCGCGCGGGCCGTTGAAGCGGTGGGTCCCGTAGGCGGTCTGCGGGTCGCCCTGGAAGTAGTAGCCGGCCCGCTGGATGCCGACCGCTCCGCTCTCCAGGTGGGCGTAGCCGCGGTAGTCGGTGGAGGCGATCGCGTACGTGAAGCCCTGCGGGACGTGGACGCGGAGGTCGAGCTGACAGTTCTTCCGGAAGTCGGTGGGCTTCGATCCGACACCGACCTGGGCGAGGTACTGGCTGTAGGTGACGGTGAAGGCGGTGTTGTCCGGGGAGACGGCGACGGCGGCCGTCCCGACCGGGCAGCCGGAGCCGTTGACCGTCGCGACGTCGATGACGATCCGGTCGGGCGGTGTCGGGAGCGAGTCGCCACCGGAGACCGGTGAGCCGAAGAGCGAGGCGACGACGCCCGTCGCGGCGAGCACGCGGAGCAGCATGGGCTTCCCCTGTTCGTTCGTCCACGGGTCCGGGGCGGGCGGGCACGGCCGGCCCGGGCCGGCCTCACCCCGGATATGACGCGAACATGTCACCATAGGGTGCCCATCCACGTACAGGGGGTGAACACGACGGAGTGGCGGCGCAGGACGGGCCCCGGCGAGTGGATCACGCCAGCGGAGGCCATTGATTCGAGCCAAGTCGAAGGACGGGACGGGCCCCCGACGGTGGACTCCGGCAAGCCCTGACCAGCGGCGGCATCGACCGGGCGGCCGAAGGAACAGCCGCGATTCCCCGACCGTGCGCCCGGAAAGTCGACTTGCCGTCCTACAATGCGCCCGGAGTGAGAACGATCACCTGACCGATCACGCCGAGGGACGTCATGCCGTCCGCACGTTGATTGACGAAGCGTCAGCGCAGCTGGCCGGTCGCCGCGGCCGCCGTCGCGCTCGCCGCGACCACGATGTTCACCGCCGCCGGCGGGGCCGCCGAGGCCGCCGCCACCCCGCCCGGCGGCCTGCCGGGGTTCACGGACGGCTACGCGCTCAGCGACGGCCTGCGGATCCACTACGCGGTCGCCGGCCACGGCCCCGCGCTGGTGCTCCTGCACGGGTGGCCGGAGACCCTCCAGGCCTGGGGCCAGATCGCGCCCGCGCTCACCGCGAACCGCACCGTGATCGCCGTCGACCTGCGCGGCCTCGGCCGCTCGCAGCCCGCGGGCAGCGACGAGTACGGCACGTACACCGCCCTCACCCTGGCCGCCGACGTGCGTTCCGTCGTCGAGCACCTCGGCTTCGGCGACGCGGAGATCGCGGTGGCCGGCCACGACGTGGGCGGCGCGGTGGCGCTCGCCTACGCGGCCCGGTACCGCGACCAGGTGGACCACCTCGCGGTCCTGGAGGCGCCGCCGACCACCTGGTACCTCCAGCTCGTCGCCTCGAAGCCGAACCTCCTCTCGTGGGACTCCTTCGTCAACGGCCAGGCCAACGGCGTCACCGAGCAACTGGTCGCGGGCCGGGAGAAGGTCTTCTACGGCTCGGTCTACAACCGCGACGGCCGCGCGCCGAGCGCGAGGAACCAGCGCGAGTACGTCGCCGCCTACAGCCGTCCGGGCAGCACGCACGCGGGCTTCGAGTTCTTCCGTCAGCAGGACCAGGGCGAGCACGACGTGCAGGCACTGCTCGACTCCGCCCCGCTGGCCATGCCGGTGCTGGGCCTCGGCGGTCAGAACAGCATGCGCGGGTCGGTCGGCGAGGACCTCGGGAAGGTGGCCTCGCACGTGACCACCGCCGTGGCGCCCAACGCCAACCACTGGGTGCTGGAGGAGGAACCGCAGTTCATCGTCGACCAGCTGCGGCAGCTGCTGGCCACCTGAGAACAGGCGTCACGGCCTCGCGTCGCCGCCCCGGCGCCGCGCGTTTTCCGGCATGGGTGGAATCCCGGCCGCGCGCTTTTCGCGCACCGCCGGGCGGTCGGTCACGGTGGGGAGGCACTCACCCACCGACCGCCCGGATCCGAAAGGTCTCCGATGATCTTCATCACCGTGAAGTTCCCCGTCCGCCCCGAGTACAGCGCGCAGTGGCTGGACATCGTCCACGACTTCACCGTGGCGACCCGGGCCGAGCCGGGCAACCTGTTCTACGAGTGGTCCCGCAGCGTGGACGACCCCGACGAGTACGTCCTGGTCGAGGGCTTCCGCGACGGCGAGGCGGGCCGGGCGCACGTCGAGTCCGCGCACTTCCGGGAGGCCATGGAGAAGCTGTCCCACGCGATCGCCGCCCGGCCGAAGATCATCAGCGTCGACCTCCCCGACCGCGAGGGCTGGGACCTCATGGGCGAGCTCGCGCCCCGCGAGGCCTGAGTCCTCCGGCCCGGACGCCTGAACCAGGGGGCCGGTGACCGCACCGGGCGGATCACCGGCACACTGGAGTGATCACGGAGGACGAGCACGAGGAGCAGCACCCCATGGCCGGTCAGACCGGACCGCGCGCCGCGGACCGCACCCTGGAGGTGCTGGAGCTCGTCGCCGGGGCGGCCGCGCCGGTCTCCGCCAAGGCCCTCGCCCGCGGCCTCGGCTGCGCCCTCTCGACGGTCTACACGCTCCTCGCCCCGCTCACCGACCGCGGCTACCTGGTGCGCACCGACGGCGGCTACACCCTCGGCTACCAGGTCGCCGCGCTCCACCGCGCGTTCCGGCGGCAGGCGGGCCTGACCGACGGCGCCGACGGGATCGACGGCGTCCTCGCCCGCATGCGGCACGCCACCCGCGCCAGCGCCAACTACGTGGCCTACCAGGGCGACGGCCTGGTCGTCGCGGACGTGCGCACCGTCGCGGCGGACGGCGACGAACAGGCCGACCTCGCCGTCGGCGTCGACCCGCGCTCGCACGCCTACGCGCACGGCAAGATCGCGCTGGCCGCCGCCGGGGCCGCCGCGCGCCGCCGCTACGTCGAACAGCCCGGCCTGCGCCGGTTCACCCCCAACACCATCGCCTCCGCCGAACGCCTCGACGAGGAGCTGCGGCGGATCCGCCGCACCGGCGTCGCCCTGGACGTCGAGGAGGCCCGCGCCGGCCTGGCCTGCCTCGCGGCCCCCGTCCTCGGCACGGACGGCGCCGTGATCGGGAGCGTCTCCCTCGCCGTCCGCCCCGAGGACCTACGCACCCGCCGCCACCAGCTGATCGCCGCCGTCAAGCAGGCCGCCCGCGAGGCCTCGCCGGCGCAGCGGACCTGAGCCCGACTCCGGAGAGCCGCCGCCCGGCCGCACGGCCCCGGCCGCAGGCGTGCTCCGCCGGCCGCTCCGGTCATGCGGACGATCATCGCCCAGGGGCGGACGTCCGGCGGAGGCGGGGCCCGATCGCCGGATGCCGCGGCCGGCCGCCGAGTTCGCACTGTCGATGTTCGCGGCCTCGCGCAACGGCGAGCTCGACGTCACCGGATCCACGTGGAGGACGTCATCGGCCACCGTGCGAAGAGCGTCGAAGAGGTCCTGGAGGAGGCCGTGCGCTCGTGGTGAGCGGCCGGCACGCCACCCACCGCTGATCGGATCTCGACGTGGAGCCGCGCGCCGGGGAGACTGAGGGCATCTCATCCATGAAGGAGCTGTGATGCAGGTAGCCGTGGTCACCTTCGACGGTTTCAACGAACTCGACAGCTTCATCGCTTCCGCGTTGATCAACCGGTGCCGCAAGGACGGCCTGGAGGCCTTCATCACGACGCCGACTCCGGTCGTCACGTCGATGAACGGTGTCGAGGTGACCGGGCAGCGTCCGATGGAGTTCGTCACCGAGGCCGACGTCGTGCTGATCGGCAGCGGAGTGAAGACGCGGGACGTGGTCGCCGACGACCGGCTGATCTCCGGGCTGCTGCTCGACCCTTCGCGACAGCTCATCGGCGCCCAGTGCTCGGGCGCGCTGGTGCTGGCTCGGCTCGGGCTGCTGAAGGGCATGCCCGCCTGCACGGACATCATGACCCGGCCCTTCGTCGAGGCCCGCGACGTCACCGTGCTGGACGCGCCGTTCCACGCCGAGGGGAACATCGCCACGGCGGGCGGTTGCCTGGCGTCCCAGTACCTCGCCACCTGGGTCATCAGCCGCATGCTCGGTGAGGACGCCGCGCGCGACGTCATCGGCTACGTGGCTCCGGTCGGTGAGAACCAGGAGACCGTCGAACGCGCCTTCCGGGCCGTCCTCGCCGGGGAGGCTGCACTGCGCTGACGACGCCCTGCGAACCGTCGCGGCGGGCGACGACGGCGAGCCGAACCAGCCACCCGCGAAGCGCGGCGCTAGCGGGCCCCGGATCTGGCAAAGGGTTCTCTCCCGCCCCGTGCGGTGGCCGCCGAAGCCGCCGCCCACCCCCACACCCTGACCACCGAATCCCCCACGCGCCCGCCCCTGAACGGCAGTTGGCCCCGGGCCCCCGCCGACGCGTACCACCAGCAGATCGCCGACGCCCACCGTCGCCTGCCCGACGGCTTCGTCCTGCCGCCCGACCTCGCCCCGCTCGCCTACGAGCGCGGGCCTGCGCCGGCCGGGCTCCTCGCGAGGACGGTCGGGAGGTGACGCATCGGACGACGTCGATCTGCGGGGAGCCGGGTGGATCACGGGCCTTCAGGGTGCCTTGAGGAGGCTTCACCGGTTCTTAGGAGGTGCTCCGGCAGACTGCTGCCGGTCGCGCAGGGTGGATCGGTCGAAGGGGCGGGCGGGTGTCCGGAATAGGTGACGAGGACTCGGGGCCGGAGGGGAACCGGCGGCTCACCGCGCTCGTCGGGGCGCTGTTGCTGGTGCTGTTCGCCGCCCAGGGCGTGACGATCCTCTTCCTCGACCAGCTGCTCACCTGGCACTTCGTCATCGGGCTCGCGCTGATCGGGCCGGTCGCGCTCAAGGTCGCCGTCACCGGGTACCGTTTCGTGCGCTACTACGCGGGCGCGGCCGCCTACCGACGCCAGGGCCCGCCGGCCACGCCGCTGCGCGTGCTGGCGCCGCTGGTGGTGCTCCTCACCGTCGCCGTCCTCGCCACCGGCTGCACACTCGCGCTGGGCGGGCGGGACGCCTTCGGGCTGCCGGTGCTGTTCCTGCACAAGGCGTTCTTCTGGTGCTGGGCGGCCGTCACGGGCGTGCACGTCCTGGCGTACGTCTGGCGCCTGCCCCGGCTGATCGCTGCCGACCTGCCGCGGCGGCGGGCCGCCCGGCGCGCGGCCGCCCCGGTGGGCGGGGGCGGCCGGCGCTGGGCGGTGCTGGCCGTCGGGCTGGCCGCCGGTGCGGCGCTCGCGCTGTACGGCCCCTCGCTGGCCGGCCGGTGGGACGTCGGGCAGCCCCAGCACGTCGCCCGCCCGCACGACGGTCACCGTCACGCGCCAGGTCCCGGGGGCCCGGGATTCTGAGCGGCCGCCGCGCACCAGGCAGTATGGCGGTGGGCGGCGCAACCGACCGCCGTGGGCCACCGAGACGATCGGAACGAGATGAGTGCGGCGGAGACCGGCTCCCTGCGGGTGCTGGTGGTGGAGGACGACCCGGTGATCGCGGATTCCCTCGTGCGGGGCCTGCGGCAGGCCGGCTACCGCGCGGAGAGCGTCGACACGGGCCGCGCCGCCCTGACGGCCCCCACCCCCGACGTCTTCCTGCTCGACCTCGGCCTGCCGGACCTGGACGGCGTCGAGGTGTGCCGGCGGATCCGGCAGCGCTCGGACGCGGCGGTCATCGCCGTCACGGCGCGCGGCGAGGAGGCGGACCGCGTCCTCGCCCTCGACGAGGGCGCCGACGACTACCTCGTGAAGCCCTTCGGCCTCGCCGAGCTGCTGGCCCGCCTGCGCGCCGTGCTGCGCCGCACCCGCCCGTCCGAGCAGGAGCCGGTCCGCCACGGGCCCCTCGCCGTCGACCGGCGCACCCGCCGGGTGACGGTGAACGGGCAGGAGGTGGCCCTCACCCCGAAGGAGTTCGACATCCTCGCGTGCCTGGCCACCGACCCGGGCCGGGTGGTGACCCGCCAGGAGATCCTGGAGAGCGCCTGGGACGCCCACTGGTACGGACCGACCAAGGTCGTCGACGTCCACGTGGCCGCCCTGCGCCGCAAGCTCGGTGTCCCGGGCCTGATCGAGACCGCGTACGGGCGGGGCTTCCGGCTCGGCGAGGTCGCGGAGGCTCCGTGACCCGCCGGATCGTCCTCGCGCTCCTGGTGCTGTCCGTCGTGCTGGTGGCCGCGGCGGCGGTGCCACTGGGCCTGTCCATCACCGAGCGCGAGCGCCTCGCCTTCCGGATCGAGACGCAGGCCGCCGCCCGGGTGATCGCCGCCTCGGCGGAAGAGCACCTGTCGGACCACGAGTCGGCCACCGGGATGGTCACCGGCCTCGCCGAGGCGGCGAAGGCCGGGCACTGCGCGGCCGTCTACGACGCGCAGGGGCAGCCGATCGGCACGACCCCGTGCCCGGTACCGCCCGGTCCGGCGGAGGAACTGACGGGCCGGGCGCTGAAGGGGCAGGAGCCCGCGCCGCGCGAGGTGCACGGGCGGCTGGTCGCCGCCGAGCCCGTCGGCTCCTTCCGGCAGCCGACCGGCGCCGTCGTCCTGTCCCGCTCCACCGACCCGCTGGACGACCGGATCACCATCGCCTGGGCCTGGATCGGCCTGGTCGCCGCGGTCGGCGTCGCGGCCTCCGCCCTCCTGTCGGTACGCCTCGCCCGCTGGGTCGGACGCCCGCTGACCACCCTTGACACCGCGGCGCGGCACCTGGGCGAGGGACGGCTGGGCGAGCGCGCCGACGTCAGCGGCGGCCCGCCGGAGGTGCGCCGCCTCGCCGCCACGTTCAACACCATGGCGGCCCGGACGGAGGCGCTGATCCACGGCCACCAGGCCGTCGTCGCGGACGTCTCGCACCAGCTGCGCACCCCGCTCGCCGCCCTGCGGCTGCGGCTCGACCTCCTGGCCACCGCCGGCCCGGACAGCGCGCCGGAGCTGCTGGCCTCCGCCCAGGACGAGGTGGGCCGGCTCTCACGGCTCGTCGACGGGCTGCTCGCGGTCGCGCGCGCCGAGCAGACCGTGCCGAAGCCGGTGGCCGTGCCGGTCGACGAGGTCGCGGCGGAGCGGGTGGCGGCCTGGGAGCCGGTCGCGCAGGAGAAGGGGATCCGGCTGACGTTCCGGGGCGGCACGGGCGCCGGACCGGTCGTGTCGCTGGGGCCCGACGCCTTGGAACAGGTCCTGGACAACCTGCTGGACAACGCCCTCGACGCCGTCCCCGACGGCGGCACGGTGACCGTCGACCGCAGCCGGAGACCGGACGGCGTCCGGCTGCGGATCGTCGACGACGGCCCCGGGATGACCCCCGAGGCCCGCGACCAGGCCTTCCGCCGCTTCGGCAACACCAAGGCGCGCGGCACCGGGCTCGGCCTCGCCATCGTCCACCGGCTCATCACGGCCAACGGCGGCAGCATCCGGTTGGAGGACTCGCCGGGCGGCGGGCTCACCGTCGTGATCGACCTGCCGCTGTGGCGGGACGCCGACCGGGCGTCGTGATCTTTACCGGTCCTGAACGGGTTGTGAGCAGGTCCCAGGGAACGGCGGACGGATCGTGGTTCGCCTGACCGGCAACGCCCGATCAGGGCCGCCCGACCAGACCCGACGGATCCCGAGGAGCGCCCGCATGGCCGAACGCCGCGCCCACCCCGTGCCCGATCCGGCGGTCCGGCACCGCGACCACGGTCTCCGCCGGGTCTCGGCGGCCACCCGCTGGACGGTCGTGGCCGCCGCCACCGGCTCCACTGCTCTGGGCCTGGCCTACGCCGCGCTCGCTCCGGGCACCTCCGCCGCGCCCCCTCCGGCGCAGGATGCGCCACCGCCGACGGGGACGCCGTCGTCGCCGGCGCCGGTGCCGGTGCCGGTGCCCACGCCCGACTCCGCGTCTCCTTCGGTCGTCCCTTCGGACACCCCTTCGGCCACGCCGAGCGCCACCGCACCCCGCGACGACGTCACGTCCGCGCCTCCGGCGCCCGCCCCCGCGTCCACTCCCGCGCCGAAGCCGAAGCACACCGCCTCCGCCGCCCCCGCGCTCACCCCACCGGCCCAGCCTCCGGCCGCCACCCCGAAGCCGGCGCAGACCACCACCGGCGCGTCGTGACCCGCCGCCACGCCGTCCGCGGCGGCGCGACGAGCTTCCCGGCCCTGGGCACCACGGCGACCGTGCTCACCGCCGACCACCGCGCGCTGTCCGAGGCCGAGCGGATCCTCCGGGACGAGCTCGCCGCCGTCGACCGGGCCTGCAGCCGCTTCCGCCCGGACTCCGAGCTCGGCAAGGTCAACGCCGCCGCCGGACGACCGGTGGCGGTCGGCGGGCTCTTCGCCCTCGCCCTCCAGGCCGCTCTCCGCGCCGCCGAGCTCACGGACGGGGCCGTCGACCCCACCGTCGGCCGGGCCGTGACCGCGCTCGGGTACGACCGCTCGTTCGCCGCCCTGCGACCCCAGGACGCCGTGCCGCTGCCGGTGGCACGGCCCGCGAGCGGCTGGCGGGACGTCGCGTGGGACCCCCAGGCCAGACGCGTCCGCGTGCCGCGCGGCACCACCCTCGACCTCGGCGCGACGGCCAAGGCCCTCGCCGCCGACCTGGCCTGCGAACGGATCGCCGCCACCACCGGCAGCGGCGTGCTCGTCAACCTCGGCGGCGACCTCGCCACCTCGGGACCGGCACCCGCCGAGGGCTGGGCCGTCGGCCTCGCCGACGACCACGGCGCCACGGCCCCCGGTCCGGTGGTGGCCATCGCCTCCGGCGCACTCGCCACCTCGGGCACCGGCGTCCGCGCGTGGCGGCGCGGCGGGCGGGCCGTCCACCACATCGTCGACCCGGCCACCGGCCGCCCCGCCGAGTCGCACTGGCGCACCGTCACCGTGGCCGCCGCCACGTGCGTGGACGCCAACACCGCGAGCACGGCGGCGATCGTCCTCGGCCCGGCCGCGTTCCCCTGGCTGGCCACCACCGGCCTCCCGGCCCGCCTGGTCGACCACGACGGTGCTGTCACCCGCACCGGCGCGTGGCCCGACGAGTTCGGGGGCTCCCACCGATGAACGCCGTCACCACGTCCGTGAACGCCGGCGCAGCCACCGCCCGCACCCGCGTCGGTGCCCGGCCCGACGAGCCCGCCGGAGCCCACCGATGAACGCCGTCAGCACGCTCGCCTCCAACCCGCTCTGGTACGCGGCCCGCGCGGGCGGCACCGTCGCCCTCGTCCTGCTCACCGCGAGCACCACCCTCGGCGTCGCCGTCGGCGGGCGGGCCGTGCCCAGGAGGCTCGGACGGTTCGAGGTGAGCCTGCTCCACCGCAACGTCGCCGTCCTCACCGTCGTCTTCCTCGCCCTGCACATCGTCACCGCGATCGTCGACCCCTACGTCCACCTCGGCTGGGCCGTCGCCGTCCTGCCGTTCGGCAGCGGCTACCGGCCGCTGTGGCTCGGGCTCGGCACCGTCGCCTTCGACCTGTTGCTGGCCGTCCTGGTCACCACCGCGCTGCGCCTGCGCCTCGGACGCGCGCGCTGGAAGGCGGTGCACTGGCTCGCGTACGCGGCGTGGCCGGTCGCGCTGTTCCACGCCGCCGGCACCGGCACGGACACCCGCCTGCCGCTCCAACTCGTCCTGTACGGCGCGTGCTTGGCGGCCGTCGTGACCGCCGCATGGTGGCGCCTGTACCGGGCCGGGCCCGGCCGCCGTCTGGTCCGATTCGGCGGGGCGCTCGCCGCCGTGGCCGTCCCCGCCCTGGCCGCCGGGTTCCTCACCGCCGGGCCGCTGCAGCCCGGTTGGGCCCATCGTGCCGCGGTCTTCTCGCTGGCCGCCCTCGGAGGGGCCCGGTGACCGCCTCCCCGCTCGACCCGATCCCGCGGCTGCTCGGCGCCACCGGCGAACCGCTGGACCTGGCCGCGCACCTCGCCCAGCACGGCCCCGCTCCCCGGCCGGGCGCAGCGCTGGTCGCCACGGTCGAGGAGGCCGGGCTGACGGGGCGCGGCGGCGCCGGTTTCCCGACCGGCCGCAAGCTGCGGGCCGTCGCGGCGCAACGCCGCCGCTGGCGCGGGCGACCGGTGGTGGTCGCCAACGGGATGGAGAGCGAGCCGCTGAGCCGCAAGGACAGCACCCTTCTCGACGTTTCCCCGCACCTCGTCCTGGACGGCGCCGTGCTCGCGGCCGAGGCCGTCGGGGCCGACCGGGTGCACCTGTGCGTGCCCCGCACCCGCGCCGGGCAACTGCGCGCTCTGACGGCCGCCGTGGACGAGCGGCGGGCCGCCGGGCTCGACTCCGTTCCCGTCCGGGTGGAGGCGGCGCCGCACGGTTACGTGACCAGCGAGTCCAGCGCCCTCGTGCAGTGGCTCGACGGCGGGCCGGCCCGGCCGACCACCGCGCCGCCGCGGTCCCACGAGAAGGGCGTGCGCGGGCGGCCCACGCTGGTCCAGAACGTCGAGACGCTCGCCCACCTCGCGCTGATCGCCCGGCACGGGGCGCAGTGGTTCCGCCGGGCCGGTACCGCCGCCTCCCCCGGCACCGTGCTGATCACGGTGACCGGTGCGGTCCGCCGCCCGGCCGTCCTCGAAACCGACCCGGGCACGCCGCTCGGCACGCTGCTGCGGCAGGCGGGCGGTGCCGAACGGCCGCTCCAGGCGGTGCTCGTGGGCGGCTTCGCCGGCACGTGGCTGCCGCTTCCGCACGCCCTGCGCCGGCCGTTCGACCGCGAGGGCCTCGCCCCGCACGCCGCGCCCGGTGCCGGCGTGATCGCGGCCCTGCCGCAGGACGCCTGCCCGCTCGCCGAGACCGCGCGCATCCTCGCCTACCTGGCCGCCGGCGGGGCCCGGCAGTGCGGCCCGTGCCGCTTCGGCCTGCCCGCCGTCGCCGAGGACGTCACCGCCCTCGCCGAGGGCCGCGCGACGCCCGAGCTCCTGGACCGCCTCCGCCACCGGGTCGGCCTCCTGCCCGGCCGCGGCGCGTGCGGGCACCCGGACGGCGCCGCCAGACTCGCCGCCGGCGCCCTCACCGTCTTCCGCGCCGATGTCGAGCGCCACCTGCACCACGGTTCCTGCCACCGCGCGACGGCCCTGGCCGTGCCGCCCGCGACCCCGACGGAGGAGTGGAGATGACCGCCCCCGACCGCCAGGCCCTGCGCATCGACCGGATCGCCTGCACCGGCCACGGCCAGTGCGCCGAGCTCCTCCCCGAGCTCATCGCCCTCGACGAGTGGGGCTACCCCGTCCAGCTCGACACCACCGTCCCGCGCCGCCTGCGCTCCCACGTCCGCCGGGCCGTACGGGCGTGCCCGCGCCTGGCGCTGAGCACCTCCCGGGACTGAGAGCGAATCAGCTCCGGAGCAGCGCCAGCAGGCTGCGGCGCGCCACGTCCACGTGCTCCCCGGCGAGCCGGTCGAGCACGTCCTCCGCGCCGCCCTCCCGCAGCAGACGGGCGAGTTCGCGGTGCTCGTCGACGACCAGTGCGCGGTACTGGCCGTGGGCGAGCGTCACCCGTTGCAGCTGGAACAGGAACACCTGCGACCGCACGGCCTGCCAGGCCTCGGTGAGGCGGCGGTTGCCGGCGGCGTCGTAGATCCGGTCGTGGAAGGCCATGTCGAGGGCGAGCAGGCGCGGCACGCCGGCTCCGGCGGCGAGTTCGGCGGCCATCTCGTCGACGAGCCGGTCGAGCGCGTCGAGCTGCTGCGGCGTCGCCCGGCGCAGCGCGGTGACGGCGGCCAGGCGGTCGAGCGCGGCGCGGACGCGGTAGACCTCCTCGACATCGACGGCGCTCGCCTCGACGACGGTGGTCGGGCGGTGCCAGCCCGTACGGATCAGCCCCTCGCGCTGGAGCTGGGCGAGGCCCTCGCGGACGGCGCCGCGGCTGACGCCGAGCGAGGCGGCGAGCTCGACCTCCCGCAGCGGGGCGCCGGGCGGGAAGCGCCCGTCGAAGATCGCGTCGCGGACCGCGTCCGCGCACTCGTCGGCGAGGCCGCGCCGGGCTGCCTTCCGCAGGGGTTCATCCGTCATGTTCGAATGTTGACATCAGGACATCCCGCGGATCAAGGTGGGGCCATGACCCGTCCTGCCTTTCATCTCGCCGTCCCGGTCGACGACCTGGCCCGGGCCCGCGCCTTCTACGGCGGCGTGCTCGGCCTCCCGGAGGGCCGCTCGACCGGCCACTGGGTCGACTGGGACTTCCACGGCCATCAGCTGGTGACGCACCTCGTGGCCGCTCCCCGTCCGGACGCGCCCGGACACGGCACGGTCGACGGCCACGCCGTGCCCGTGCCGCACTTCGGGCTGGTCCTGGGCACCGGCGCGTTCCACGCGCTCGCCGGGCGGCTGACGGAGGCGGGCACCGCGTTCGTCATCGAGCCGACGCTGCGCTTCGCCGGGCAGCCGGCCGAGCAGTGGACGATGTTCCTGCTCGATCCGGCCGGGAACGCGCTGGAGTTCAAGGCGTTCCGCGACGAGTCCCGGATGTTCGCGCGATGAGCGCGGCGAGCACGAGGAGCACGGCGAGCCCGGCGCGGGGCGTGCTGGTCACCGGCGCGTCCCGGGGCATCGGCCGGGCCGTGGCCCACGCCTTCGCCGCCCGGGGCGACCGTGTCGCCGTCCACTACGGCTCGGACGCCGCCCAGGCCGGAGCCACGTTGGCCGCCCTGCCCGGCGAGGGTCATGTCGTCGTCGGCGGCGACCTCGCCGACCCGGACGCGGCCGAGCGGATCGCCGCGACCGCGGAGAGCGCGCTCGGCGGCGTGGACGTCCTGGTCAACAACGCCGCCGTCGCCACCTCGGCGGCCAACGCCCACCCGGTGGCGGAGGTGTCCTACGAGGACTGGCAGCGGGTCTGGCGCCGGATGGTCGACGTCAACCTCCTGGGCGCGGCGAACCTCGGCTACTGCGTCGCCCGCCGCATGATCGCGCGCGGCGCGCCCGGCCGGATCGTCCACATCGGCTCGCGCGGCGCCTTCCGCGGGGAGCCCGACCACCCCGCGTACGGCGCGAGCAAGGCCGCCCTGCACGCCCTCGGACAGTCCCTCGCGGTCGCCCTGGCCCCGCACGGCATCGCGGTCACGTCGGTCGCCCCCGGCTTCACCGCCACCGACCGCGTCGCGGACCGCCTGACCGGGCCGTCCGGCCGGGCGCTGCGCGAACAGAGCCCGTTCGGCCGGGTCGGCACCCCGGAGGAGGTCGCGGCCGCCGTCCTCTACCTGGCCTCCCCGGAGGCGACGTGGGCCTCCGGCACGGTGCTCGACCTCAACGGGGCTTCGCACCTTCGGCTTTGAGCGGGGACGGGGTCGACCGGCCATCGAGCGGCGCGGCCGCAGGCCCGTCGACACCTCCCGGGCCCGCCGCATGCGGCGGGCCCGGCCCCTCAGAGTGCGAACATCGCGCGGTACGGCGGGGTGATGCGCTCCTGCCGGGACCCGAAGTCGACGAGCACGGCGGTGTCGCCGTCGCCCTCGACCCCGATGACGCGACCGAGGCCGTACCGGTCATGGGTGACCCGGTCACCGACGGCGAAGTGCTTGGAGGGAGGCTCCACCGGGGGCTTGAACGGACTGCTCGGCAGAGGGCGGCGGGCCGCTGGATAATTGCTCATCCCCTCCAGTATGCGCCGGAAACCACAGGCGCGGGTCTTCTTCGGCGCACGCGAGTTCGAGCCGACCCCGGGAGCCGGCCTCCGGGTCGTGGGCGGCGACCGCGCACGGCTGCGCCAACCGGCCTTCCCGCCCGGCACGTTGACGGCCGCGACGGCCGGGGCCGGCACCCTCGGGCACGCGTCCCCGAAAATCGGTGGCGGAAGATTCACCCACGACGGCCGCGGGCCTGGTAGAGTCGTTTTCAGTTGCAGTAGTAGTTCCCATGAACTTGTGTGCGCCTGCAGACTTTTCGCGGGCGCATTTTTTGTTCCCCGGCTCTTCCCGGTGGGCGCTCCATACGGTGACTCGAAGCCCGCGCGGTGCGTGCTTCGGACAGTCCCTTGAAGGAGATTTCTTAATGGCTAATGGCACTGTGAAGTGGTTCAACTCGGAAAAGGGCTTCGGCTTCATCGAGCAGGAGGGTGGCGGCCCGGACGTGTTCGCCCACTACTCGAACATCAACGCCAACGGTTTCCGCGAGCTGCTCGAGGGCCAGAAGGTCGAGTTCGACGTCACGCAGGGCCAGAAGGGCCCGCAGGCCGAGAACATTCGCCCGCTGTAGTCCTGCTGCCCACGGCATCCGCCTGGCAGTGAAGGGCCCGCACCGCGCACATGCGCGGTGCGGGCCCTTCGGCTTTCCTGCAGAACTCCCCCGGCCCGCTGTGCCCGTGGCGGACTCCGAGCACAACGGTCGGCCGACGACCTCGGATTTCCGGTGCGGGCCGGGTGGCGTCGCCCTGCCTGCCCTGCGGTGGCTCAGGCGCGCTTGAAGAACTCCACCTCCGCGAGGGCGATCGGGCGGCCCGGGGCGGTTCCGGCGGCCTCCTGCACGGTGAGCCTCACCTGGGTGACGTCGCTGATGCCGGTCGCCACGGTCTGCGGGCCGGGCTGGTCGTTGAGCGTGACCCGCTGGCGGTGCACGGTGCCGTCCGAGGACGTGACGTCCAGGGCCAGCACGAGGGGGCGGGCCTGCTCCTGGAAGTGCTGCGGGTCGGCTGTGCCGCCGGTGTGGACGATCAGGTCGACGAGCCGGTAGGGGGTGCGGAAGTCGAAGGTGACGGAGTCCCCGATCGCGGGTGCTCCCCAGTAGGTGTTGGTGAGGCCGTCGTCGGCGGCCGCCGCCGGATGGCCCTCGACGGCGGCGCTCGCCGTGGTGCGGGAGGGGGCGATCGGGGCGGTGCTGCCGAGCTTGTCCCGCACGTCCTCGAAGGCCCGCCGGCCGGCCGGGTAGAGCAGGATCGCCGCGATCACGAGCGCGGCCAGCGCGAGCAGTGCGATGGTGCGGCGCAGCGCGGTGCCCGAGCCGCCGATCCGTGCCCGGCGGCGGAACGGCCAGCGGGTGCGCCACCAGGGGAGCGTCGGTGCGGCCGCGGTCGGGGTGAGCGGTGCGGCGCACCGGCGGCAGAAGCGGCGGTCGGGGAGGTTGGGCGTGCCGCAGCGGGGACAGGGCGGGCCCTCGGGGGTCTCGTCGGCTGCGGAGGGGCGGACGACGGGGCGGGCTGGGAGTGGCTTGGCGGGTTCGACGGCGACCGGGTCCGCCTTCACGGCGGGGGCGGGCGCGGGGGCCGGCTCCACGATCGGGGGCGGTTCGGGGGCAGGGACCGGTTCAGGGACCGGCAGCCGCGGCGCCTCGGGGGTGGGCGGCTCATCCTTCTTCGCACGCGTCACCCGTCGCGAGACCGCCCGCCAGGTGGATTCGGTGCGGGTGGTCCCGGGTTCGGTTGGCGCGGGCTCCGGCTCGCCCTTCGCGGGAGCCGGAGCAGGCGCAGGGCCAGGCGCAGGGCCGGGGCCAGGCACGGGGGCAGGCGCGGGGGCAGGCTCCGCCTTCGCCGCCGCACTGCGCGACCAGCCCAAATACGCACCGCAGTTCCCGCAGAAGTCGTCCCCCTCTCCGTTGGCCGTCCCGCACTCGGGGCACACCGGCATCCGTCAGCCCTCCGCTCGTCCGGGCAGCCCCGGTGGGCCGGGCAGGATCTCCACCCGGTAGGTCAGGTGGACCGGGCAGCCCGCCCTGACCACGGTCAGCACCTGCTCCGCGTCCAGGTCCGCACCGCTCAGGGGCCAGACCCGGACGAGCACCTCGCCGCCCCCGGCGGGCGGCAGGGCGGCACCGGGGACGGTCGACCAGGAGACGCCGCCGCCGTCCGCGATCTCGGCCCCGGCGCCCAGCACCAGCCGCAGCCGCTCGACGAGCCCGCGCCGGGTGCCGCGCCAGCGGTGGAGCTCCATGGCGCGCCCGACCATCGTGCGGCGCACCTCCTCCGGCCACGCCGGGTCGACGTCCACCGCGACCCAGGTCGCCAGCCACTCGAGGAAGTCGGCGGGCGCGAGGCGGGGCCCGAAGTAGGCGGGCAGGTTGTCCAGCGTCGCGAAGACGGGGGCGAGGACGGTGTCCAGGCCGGCCGTGAAGCGCTGGGCGAAGTCGTCGTCGGCGAAGAGCGCGGGCAGCAGTTCGCCGATGGGGTGCGGGCTCGGCAGCCCCGGGACGGCCGCGCGCGTCATGCGTCACCGTCCCCGCCCGGCGCCAACGCCGTGACCACCACCTGGTGCTGGTGGGAGAAGACCAGCGCGTCCGCCGGCACCTCGACCCGCTCGGCGGGCACGCCGCGGCGTCCGGTGATCGGGTCGGCCGGGAAGAGCCGCAGCTCCTCGACGCCCTGGACGGCGGCCACCTGCTGGAGCACCGCGAACACCTCCCCGTACTGCACCGCCCGCCCGAACGGCCAGCCCCTGCCGTCGGCGCCGCCGCGCAGCGGGTTGAGGTACCGGTACAGCGTGGCGAGCACCGCGTCGCGGACGCGGTCGGGGTCGGCGGAGCGGGTGGTGAGCCGGGCGACGACCGTGACGCCCTGGTAGGTGGGCGGCTGCACGGCGATCCGGGTGCCGATCAGCCGCCGTTCGTCGAGGGCCGACGCGACGGCGGCCAGGACCTGTTCGTCGGGGATCAGCTGCTCGAAGCGCAGCCGGTCGCCGTCGTCGGCGACCGCGTCGGGCACCACCAGCACGCGGACCGTACCCGCCTGGTCTCCGGCGGGCACGCAGCTGATCCGGGCGGCGGACGGCGCGGCCTGACGGGCGATCAGCTCGAAGTCGCCGGCGGTGACGGCGCGCTCCTGGAGCCGCAGCTGGTGCGGGGCGCGCAGCTTGGCGTTCTCGACGGTCTCGCCGTCCACGCCGCCCCGCGCTGCCTCTCGGTTGTCCACCCGGGCGATGTACGGGACGGAGCTGCGCAGCACGGTGATCGTGCCCCGGGCGACGTTGCCGGCCGTCCCGCCGCCGGTGCGGTAGTGCGGGACGCGCAGTCGGGCGCCCTTGGGCGGCACGGCGCCGAAGGAGCGGAGGGTGCCGTCGGGTTCCCGGACGGCGGGCGGGAACTGGAACTCGCCGGTGGTGGCGTCGAGCACCACGTGCCGGTCGGCCGGAGACGAGTCGCCGAAGTGCTCGACGACCGTCCACCGCTGCCAGCCCTCCCCCGCTGAGGCCTCGACGACGGGAGGTTCGCCGTCGAGCAGGACCGGCGGCCGGGCGAGCCGGAAGTGCTGTCCGGCGACACCTTCCGACGTGCCGAGCGAGGCGCCGGTGACGGACTGCGCGTGGACGACGGCCGTGGTGCCGCCGACGGTGAACACCTCGGCCCGGCGGACGGTCGGCGACTCCGAGTAGAACGGCTGGCCGGCCCGGGGCTCGGTGACGCGGCAGCGCAGCCACGCGGCCCGGCGGCCGGCGACGACCGACGCGGTGTGTCCGGCGGGCACGAACACCACGACCTCGCCGGGCCGGTTGAGCCCGCCGGTGGTGTCGCTCCCGGTCTCGCACGCGGTCCAGCGCGCGCCGTCCCACACCTCCCAGGCCAGCGGCGGCTGGCGCGGGTCGACGCCGACGCCCTCCACCCGGCTGTCGAGCCGGACGACCAGGATGCAGCGGGGCACGACGGCGGGCAGGGCGAAGAGCATCGCGTCGCCGACCGCGGGGCGCGGCTGGAAGCACGGCACGTCCGTCCCGTCGGCGAGCCGGTCCGTGACGTCGGTCTGTTCCCCGGAGGCGGAGAGCGTGACCAGGTGTTCCAGGGAGCTGGGGACGATCGGGAGGTCCTCGGCGGTGGCGAAGACCACCGCGTCGTCGGTCTCGGTGCGCAGCGTGGAGACTTCGGTGCCGGCCCGCAGGAGGACGGTCTCGGGCTGCGGGGCGGAGAGCCAGAAGTCGACGTCGGCGCGGGCGGCGGCGGGCGGGAAGAGCCGGATGCCGAGCAGGTCGAGGAAGGCGGAGTAGTTCTTCTCCGGCACCCGGTTGAGGCGGTAGAGCAGGTGGTCGACGAGGTAGGCGAAGGTCTCGATGAGGGTGACGCCGGGGTCGGAGACGTTGTGGTCGGTCCACTCGGGGGCGCGCTGTTGGACGTAGCGCTTGGCCTCGTCGACGAGTTGCTGGAAGCGGCGGTCGTCCAGGTTCGGGGAGGGCAGGGCCATCAGCGCACGCTCCCGTCGACGGTCCCGGGCGACTCCGGGATGGTGTAGAAGGGGAAGACGAGGTTGCGGCGGTCGTTCGTGGCGCGCACGGTGTAGTGGACGTCGATGTAGAGCGTGCCTTCGTCGACGCTGTCGAAGGCGATCGCGACGTCGTCGACCTCGATGCGCGGCTCCCAGCGTTCGAGGGCGATGCGCACCTCGCGGGCGATCCGGCCGGCGGTGGTGCTGTCGCCGGGGGCGAAGACGTACTCGTGGATGCCGCAGCCGAATTCCGGGCGCATCGGCCGCTCGCCGGGGGCGGTGCCGAGGATCAGTCGGATGGCCTCGGCGAGTTCCCGGTCGCGCTCGACCATGCCGATGCCGCCGGTGGCGTTGACGCGCAGCGGGAAGGCCCAGCCCCGGCCGATGAAGTTGCCGGTCACGCGACGCCTCCGATCAGGACGTTGAACGCGCCCACGGTGATGGTGGCGCCGCAGGTCGTCTTGTCGCCCATGCGGGCCGCGGGCAGGCCGCCGATGAGGACCACTCCCCTGGTCACGGAGCCGAGTTGGGGCTCGACGACGTTGGCGGGGCCCAGCTCCACGTGCGGGACGCAGGCGTGCACGCTGCCGACCACGGCGGCGGGGCGGCCGCCGATCAGGACGGTCTCGACGGCGAGGGCGCCCGGCGGCGGGGTGGTGAGGGCGCCGCCGTGGTCGGTGAGGTCGCCGGTCCGGGCTGCGGGGGGCATGTGCGGTCTCCAATCCGGGGGTGCCCGACGGGGGTTCGTGGGGCGCTTGCTGCCATGTGACTTCCGGTCAGTTGATGTGCACGAAAGCCCCCTTGATGACGGCCTGGGCCCCGCCGTCCACCGTCACGGCCGTCGTCCCGCGGACGGTCACCGACCCGCCGCGCACGTTCACCTCGCCGGTGCCCGCGTCGAGGGTGATGCCGGAGGAGGAAAGGCGGACCGTGCTTCCCCCCACGCTGCCCGCGCCGTGGACGATAAGGACGATCTCGCCGTTCTGCTGGTCCAGCTTGACCTCCAACTTCCCGTCCCCGCTTGCCAGCCGGACGCCGGACCTGCCGCCCGGAACGTCCAGCAGCTCCAGTCGGTGGCCTGAACGGGACACCACGGAACGGCGGTTGACCGTCCCGGAGGCCGTGTCCACGAGCGGCACGTCGTGCGGCGAAGGCCGGTCCACGCCGTTGTAGAGCCCGCCGAGCACGTACGGGCTGTCGAGGTCACCCTGCTCGAAGCCGACCAGGACCTCGTCGTTGACCTCGGGGCTCACCACGCCGCCGCCCCCGTGCCCGCCCCACTGCACGGTGCGCACCCAGTCGGAGACGTAAGTGTCGTCCAGCCAGGGGAACTTCAGCTTGACCCAGCCGCGCCGCCCGTCGCCCGGCTCGCGGACGTCGGTCACCACGGCGACGGCCAGGCCCGGCATCCGCGGCCCGCGCGGCGGCGCGTTGCCGCCGGTGGCCAGCCCTGCCAGCGAGCGGTCGGGCGAGGCGCTGACGACGACGGTGGTCCGGTAACCGCGGAACGGCTCGACGAGGTGGCGCACCCCGGTGGCGGTGTAGCGGCCGGAGAAGGCGGCGCCGACGTTCCCCAACGCGACCGCCGTGCCCGCCCGCAGCCGCGGATTGCCCTCGACGACCGCCTCCAGCTCGCCGAAGCCGGCGGCCACCGAGGCCGCCAGCGAGCGCGCCGCGGCCGTCGTCTCCGCCTGGGTGCGGTACGGCGTGTCGGCGACGGTCAGCCGGGCCGGCCCCGCGAAGGCGGAGGCCGCCGCCGAGGGGCTCATGCCCGGCTGCACGGTCCGGGAGGTCACCGAGGGTTCGACGGCCACCAGCGCGCTGTTGGTCGTCACGTTCCAGCCGCGCACCTCGACGGTGTCCGCGCCCGCGCCGCCCGTCAGCACGCCCCGCAGCTCCAGCAGGTTGCGGCCGTACTCCAGCACCAGCGGGCTCTGCGGCGCCGGCGTGGACGGCGCCGGCGCGCCGGACGCGGGCTCGGGCTTGACGAACTCCAGCCGCCCGTCGTCGTCGGCCCGCACCTGCGCGCCGCTCTCCTGTGCCAGGAACTGGAGGAACTCCCAGTCCGACACGTTCGCCTGGGACAGTTGCTGGTGAACCACCGGGAAGGAGTCGACCTTCCCGCAGGTCAGCCCCGCGTGGCGACCTCGCGGACGATGTCGGCGGTCGTCATGTTCCGGAACGCCTTCACCCGGCGCCCGCGCATCAGCCGGTGCGTGACCGCCGACGCCCGTACCACGGTGTACGAGCCGGTGGTGTCCACCTCCAGCTCCAGCGCCGTCACCTCCCCCGTGAACAGCCGCACCTGCGTGTGCCCCTGCACGGTGACCACGGACACCCGCACCTTCGTGCCGATGGTGATGCCCGTCGCGGTGAGGAAGGCGTGGTCGGCGTCCCGGAAGGTCAGGACGGCGGTGTCGGGCAGGGCGACGCTCTCCTCGATGTCGCAGGACACCAGCTGCGCCGCCCACGCCGGCGGCAGCGGTCCCGGCGCCTCGACGACTGGATCCGCGGCGAACGGCCGGCCGCCCCGGGCCTCGGGGGTCGTCACGCGCGCCCTCCCCGGGTGAGCTCGTCGATCCCCGGCACGATCAGCTCCGCGCCGGGGAGGAGGGCCAGCGGGTCGTCGACGTCGTTGGCCTCCGCGATCGTGCGCCAGGCCGTCGCGTCCCCGTACGCCCGCCAGGCGAGCATCGGGAGGGTGTCGCCCGCGATCACCCGGTGGGTGCTGCGCGCCTCCGGCGAGCCCGAGGTCGGGTTCTGGCCGGCCGGGTCGACGCTGGCCTCGTCGATCGTGAGCGAGCAGGTCGCGCGCAGCGGATTGCCGTTGACGTCGAAGAGCGTGTAGGTGACGGACAGGCCGGTCAGCACGCCGTTGAACGAGGTCGTCTTCAGCGTGCCCCAGTCCAGCCGGATCCACGGACTGGCCGGCGTCTTGCGCGCCAGGCTCGTCGGGGTCGGCACGCACGCCGTCATCAGCTGCTCCACCGCCCGCTCCACCGAGTCGTCGTGCGTCGCCGTCGAGTCCAGGAACACGTCGAGCGACAGCGACCGCGGCCCGCTGCCGACGAACTCCGGCAGCGCGGACTGGCCCGCCATCCGGGACGGCGTGCGCCGCCACTCGGTCGTCTTGCGCAGCACCAGGGTCGCCGGGTTGAACTGCAGCGGAAGCCGCGCGATCGCCCCGCCGGGCTGGGCACCGACCGTGGACGGGGGCTCCATGATGGTCAGTTGGGCCCGCGTGACGCTCGCGGGGACCGCTGGGGACATCCTTGCTGCTCCTCGGGGTGGACGGAATGGGTGCGGGCGGACTCTCAGGAGGGGCGCAGGCCCGCGTGGGCGATCTCCAGCGTCTCCATCGCCGCCTGGGAGTTGGAGGGGTCGAAGGACGGCCCCTCCCACCGCACCGGGACGATCCCGAGCACCTGCCAACCCACGATCCGGCTCAGGTCCGGCCGCAGGGCCACGATCTCGCCGTCCTTCGGCTCGACCTTCCGGACGATCTCCCCCAGCCAGCGCGCGATCTTGGCGGTGTCGGCGGTGACCGCGCGCGTCAGCGTGATGTTCGACCAGGTGATCCGGCCCGGCAGCTGCCACGCGAAGCCGTTGTTGCCGCCCTCCGCGTACTGCTCGATCTCCACCTGCGCGCCGAGCCCCGAGCAGGTGGCGAAGTCGCCCAGGTCGTTGCCGCCGATGGTCAGGCTGAAGAACACGCTGCTGGCGAAGATGTTGTCGGTCATCGGTCCGTTCCCCGTCCCCTGCTTGCTTCCTGCGGTCAGCTTCCTGCGTCCGGCCCCGCTGTCGTCCCCGCTCAGCGGCGCATGTCGTACGGCCTCCCGGCGCGCTCCCTGCCCCTGCGCACCTCGGTGCGCAGCAGGCGGCCCACCGGTTCGACGAGGCGCCGGGCCAGGTCGTCGAGGTCGGCGGGGCCGGGGGCGGTCGCCTCGCGCGGGGCCGCTTGGGAGGCCGGGGGTGAAGGCGTCTGAACGGTGGTCGGTTTCCGCGCCGGCACGGCGGTCAGCGGCACGCCGGACAGCCCCGCCTGCTCGGCCACCCGTTGGAGCGTCTGCGCCGTGACGGGTGACGGTGGCGCGGCCGGGAGGGTGCGCTGCACGGCGGGCGGAGGCGGCGCTGCGGGCGGCTGCGCCGGGGACGGCTGCGGGATCCGGGCGAGGGACGGCAGCCGCTGGACCGTCGGAGCCGCGACGGGCGCGGGCCGGACCAGCGGGAGGCGCTGGGCGGTCACCGGGGTGGCGGACGGGCCGGACGCGGTGCGACTCGGGCCCGGTACGGGGGCGGGCTCGCGGGTGCTCCTGTCGGTGCTCAGCGGCAGCGCTGCCGCTGTGCCGGCGACCGGTGCCGCAGCGGGAAACGTCGAACTCCCCCACGGTGACGGCCGATCGTCCTCGCGTTGCGGGGAGTGCGCGGTGACCGATCGCTGCACAGCCGCCCTCGCGCCGGATCCCGACGAACGTCGGGAACGCCAGCGTTGAACCGCCGCCACGACCCCGCGCCCGCCTGAGGACCGTCCCGCACCGGCTGCGGCCTCGGCCACCGTCCGCCCGCCCGGCACCGCCGATTCACCGGGAGCCCCCGCCGAAGCCGAGCTCTCCCATGGCAAAGGGCGATCGACCGGCACGCGTTCCTCCCTGCCGTCCGACGAACCTCGTGAACGTCGAACCGCGGCCGCCCCGCCAGGCCTCGCCGACACGTGGGCCTCCCCAGGAGACCCGAGCGCATGAGGCCAGGTCGCCGGAACCACCGGCGGAGCGGGCGCCGCGCTCGTCCCGGTGGGAATGCTGCTACCGGTGGCCGCCGACGACCCGGCGAGGGCGACGGCCATGCGGCGAGCGCTGATCAACCCTCGCCTGGGGCCGACGACGTCCGCGTCCCGCTGCACGGCCCGGCCACCGCCGACCGGACGCACCGGAACCACGACGGGGGCCGCAGCACCGGATTGGGGCACGGAAGCCCTCGACGGCGGCGTGTTCGAGCCATCCACCCGCAGCTCGTCGTGCCCTTCCCCTCCTTCCCCGACACGTCCACCAGGGAGGTCTGTTGCCCGCTGCGTGCCGTCGACGACGGCACGCTGAACGGGCATCCCTTCACCGATGGCCGAGGCGCCCGGTTCCCGTGCCGTCGCCGCCGCACCGGAGCCCATGACCCGTCGGACCGGCCGTCGCTCGCCCAGCACCGGAGCGATGCCGCCGGGCACGCCGTGTTCCGCCGCCGTCCCGCTCCCGCGTCCGACCGGAGGTCGCCCACCGGGCCCAGCCGCCGTCGGCGGCAAGGCCTCGAGGGGCGCGCCCAGGCCGCCACGTGTACGGGCGGAGGCGCCATCGGGCCGCGTCCGTCCCACGGGTGCCTCGGACGGCACACGCTGCACAGGTACGTCACCGGCGGACCCGCGCTTGGACGCAGACGGCGCCGGGCCACCCCGACCAGGCGCCTCGGACGACTCACCCTGCACGGGCACGTCACCGGCGGACCCGCGCTTGGACGCAGACGGCGCCGGGCCACCCCGACCAGGCGCCTCGGACGGCACACCCTGCACGGGCACGTCACGGACGGACTCGCGCTTGGACGCAGACGGCGCCGGGCCACCCCGACCAGGCGCCTCGGACGACGCACGCTGCACGGGCACGTCACGGACAGACTCGCGCCTGGGACGGGACTGTTCCGGGCGGCCCCGGTCAGGAGTTCCGTCGGGCCCGGACCGTCCCGTCGGCGCTTCGGAGCGCACGCGTTGGACGGGCGCATCACCGACGGCCCCACGCCGCGAACGGGACGGCGTCGCGTTTCCCCGGTCAGGTGTACCTGCCACGGGACCGGTGCCGCCCGCGTCAGCCGGGACCACTGGCATGGTCACCGAGCCGGAATCCGCCGTCGGACCGACAGTGGCCGCAGGCGCGGCGCTCGCCGGCAACGCCGCCATGGGTTCGCCGAGAACCGGGCGGGCGGGTCCGCCCTCCCCCGGCACGACGGTGGCACGCTGGACCGGCCGCTCGGCCCGCCCTTCCGACGTCGGCGCGGCCGTCCGGACAGGAACCTCGTCACCCGCGGCCGCGACGGGCTGCGCCCCACCCACGACTTCAGGTGTCCTGCCCGAACCGCGAACAACCGCAACGGGACGCACCGACACGCCACGGGGACGCCGCGCCACGGTCAGCGACTGACCAACCGGACGCAACCGCACCGCACCGCCGACCGAGCGCGCCTCGGCATCCCCACCCTCGGGCGCGGCGGCCCCCGACCGGCCCGGCACCAGGCCTGTCGTCGACCCGCCATCACCGTCGGCGCCGCCCTGCGAACCGGCCGGCCGCACCGCGCGCCGCACCGCCCGCACGGGAAGCCTCCGCACTGCCCCGACACGCTGAACGGACCGCTGAACGGACCGCTGCACCGACCGAACCCCGCCCGGCTCCTCCTCGACACCCTCGCCCCACACGTCCGGCAGCACGAGCTCGTCCCCGCCCGAGAGCGTCGACGGCGCACCCGGTACCGCCACCGCCCGCAGGATCCCCACCGGAGCGCCCGGATGGACGGCGTGCCCGAGCGAGCCGCAGAGCGAAGGATCCTGCCAGGAGGCGAGGCGGGAACGGAAGTTCAGCCCGTCACTGACACCGCGCACGGCGCCGCCCAGGGTCGGTGCCAGCGGCGCGACCTCCCGCCACCCCCCGTCCCCCGGCGCCAGCGGACGCCGCCGCTCGGCAGCACCGGCCCCAACGTCCTCCACGCCCTCATCCCGCCCCCGGCCGAGCCGGTCCCGCAGCCCCATCCGTCGCTCACCCACCCTCGCTGATGCGGGTGTTGAGGCGCGCGATCTCGCGTACCCACTGCCGGCGCTCGTGGTGGGTCAGGTCGAGGATGTCCTCGCGCTGCCAGTGGAAGTGGTAGGCGATGTACGCGACCTCCTCGTGCAGCCGAGCAGGCGCGTACGTCACGATTCCCCCAGGCGCCCACCGGCGAGGTCGACTTCGAAGGCGCCGTCGCAGTGCGGGCAGGTCACGGCGGCGCGGGTGTGCCCCTCGCTGTTGACGCGGTGGTAGAGGTCCTGGAGGAACGCGACGTCGGTCGCGTACATCCGCTCGACGACGCCGGCGTGCACGTCGGTGAGGTCGCCGAGCCGCGTGATGACGTGGCTGAGCAGCACGACGCTCAGGTAGGCCGGGTTCTCCTTGACGCGCAGGTCGATCTGCGGCATCAGTTCGTCGCGGGCGGTGGCCCGGCGCATGGCGCCGTAGCGGTGGACGGTGCCCTCGTCGTCGACGTACCCGAGCGGCAGTTCGAACTCGAACTCGGTGTGCGGCGCACGCCCCCGGGACGCGGCCGGCCCCGCCTGTCCCGACGCCTGGTGCTGCTGCGGCGCGCTGTTCTGCTGGGCGGCGGGGGCCCGTTCCAGCAGCTCGTCCAGTCCGATCTTGCGCCTCACTCGACCGAGATCTCCTCGAACACGATGGTCACGGTCTCCGTCGCCGGGCTGGATTCGCCCGCGCTGAGCGTGGGTCCCTCCCAGCGGCTCGCCCAGGCGTTGGTGAGCTGGATGCGGCGCAGGGTGGCGCCGGTGGTGTCCTTGACCTCGATGGTGAGGTTCTGGCGCGCGGTGTTGATCGCCCCGTTGTTGAGGGTCTCCTTGATCCAGTTGGAGAACGCGCTGCTCTTGTCCAGGCCGCGGGTGATCGTCACCTCGCCGGGCAGCCGGGCACCGGGCTGCTTGCGGACGATGAGCTTGCCCTCCTGGGTCACCTGCTTGTACTCGACGACGTCCTGTTCGACCGTGAGGTTGCTGACCTCCTTCACCGACTCGACGTTGTAGCCGCCGAGCTGGACGCCGAATATGTGTGTGGAGAGCGGATCGCCTTCAGCCATGGCGTGCTGTCACCTTCCCATTCCCGTACGTGCCGACGGTGCCGGTCACTCGTTGACGAGGCTCGTGCTGTCGGAGAACTGGGCGAGCCGGAACACCACGAACTCCGCGGGCTTCACCGGCGAGACCCCGATCTCACAGATCACCTGTCCGAGGTCGATCGACTCCGGCGGGTTGTTGTCGCGGTCGCACTTGACGTAGAACGCCTCGGCCGCGGTCTGGCCGAACAGGGCGCCGCGCCGCCACTCCTCGGTGAGGAACGCGGTGATGTTCCGGCGGATGCTGGACCACAGCCGGTCGTCGTTGGGCTCGAACACCACCCACTGGGTGCCGATCAGGATCGACTCCTCCAGGTAGTTGAACAGCCGGCGCACGTTCAGGTACCGCCACGCCGGGTCGGAGGAGAGGGTGCGCGCGCCCCAGATCCGGATGCCGCGCCCGGGGAACGCCCGCACGCAGTTGACCCCGATCGGGTTGAGGAGGTCCTGCTCGCCCTTGCTGAGACGGATCTCCAGGTCGACCGCGCCGCGGATGACCTCGTTGGCCGGCGCCTTGTGCACGCCGCGCTCGGCGTCGCTGCGCGCCCACACCCCGGCGACGTGCCCGCTCGGCGGGACCAGCACGTTGCGGCCGGTGGCCGGGTCGAAGACCTTGATCCACGGGTAGTAGAGGGCGGCGTAGCGGGAGTCGAAGCCGGCCTCGTCGTTGCGCCAGGTGCGCATCTGCTGGGCGTTGAGGCCAGGCGGCGGGTCGAGGACGGCGATCCGGTCACCCATCTGCTCGCAGTGGGACATCACCGCCAGCTGCACCGTCCGCAGGCCCTCGTCGTCGAGGTCGCCGCGCTGGTGGGCGCTCATCAGGTCGGGCACGGCGACCATGGTGATCTCGTCGATCGCCTCCAGGCCGGAGAAGCCCGTCCTGGCCGCGGCGTCGCCGACGTACTCGGCCGGGTCGAGCCGCGCGGGCGCGGCCGGCGCGGGGGCCGGGGCGGCGGCGAGCGCGTGGGTCTGGCGCTCGGGGCGGCTCGGCGCGGTGCCGGGCTGCTCGGCGACGGCGACCAGCTTGGACTCCCGCAGCTGCGTGACGACGTAGCCCTTGGTGTTCCGGCGGGTCGAGACGTCGTACGTCTCCACGACCTCGGCGCCCTTGCGGACCAGCACGCGGTACCGGTCCTCGGGGACGTTCTCGCCCTCGGCGTCCGCGATCTCCACGGACACGTCACCGCCCGCGCCGGGCAGGGCCGAGAAGAGGAAGCCGGAGACGGCGACGGGCGGCGGCGCCACCGGACCGGGCACGACGCCGGGCGCCCGCCGGGCCGGGTCGCCGACCCGGACGACGTAGGCCGAGCCGCCGCCGTTGGCGAAGAAGCCGTACACGGCGTGCGCGAGGTAGGTGCCCTCGGTGAAACCGCCGAACCGCTGGACGTACTGGTCCCAGGTGGTCACCAGCGTGGGCTCGTGGAACGGACCCGCCTCGGCGAAGCCGACGAACGCGGCGACGGCCGTGCCGACGCCCTCGATCGGGCGGGCACCGGACTGGACCTCCTCCACGTACACGCCCGGTGTGAGGTACGACGGCATTCGCGCTCCTTCGGGTGGCAGGTCGGTCGCCCCCGAGTCTGCTGCCCGCACGGCGCCCGGGGACATGTCCGACGGTCCCCGACCGGGGGCAGCGACGACTGTCCCCGGCGGGCACTCCCAGCCGTCGCATCCGGCACAGCGGGCACCGACGCCACGGACCCGCTCAGCCGGGTCCCGCGTCCCCGAGGACGCCCAGCCACGGCCCGAACTCGCTCTCCAGCACCAGCCGGCCGAGCTTGCGGTACTCGCCGACCACCGCCGCGACCAGCTGCGCCATGCCCAGCGGGGCACCCGCCCCGGCGGCCAGGTAGGCCGCGGAGACCGCGCAGGCCCGGATGGAGCCGCCGGTGAGCTCGAAGCTCCGGGCGCAGAAGTCCAGGTCGAGGTCGTCGCCGCGCGGCAGCCGCGGCCCGAGGCAGCGGTCCCAGAGCAGACGGCGCTGCGCCTGGTCCGGCAGCGGGAACTCGGCGATGACGTCGAGCCGTCGCGTGAACGCGTCGTCGAGGTTGGCCCGCAGGTTGGTCGTCAGGACGGCGATGCCCTCGAAGGACTCCATGCGCTGGAGCAGGTAGGCCGTCTCCAGGTTGGCGTGGCGGTCGTGCGCGTCCTCGACCTTGGAGCGCTTGCCGAAGAGCGCGTCCGCCTCGTCGAACAGCAGGACGCCGTTGACCTGGGCGGCCTCGGTGAAGACGCGTTCCAGGTTCTTCTCGGTCTCGCCGATGTACTTGTCCACGACGGTCGACAGCTCCACGACGTACAGCTCCATGCCGAGTTCGGCCGCGACCACCTCCGCCGACATCGTCTTCCCGGTGCCCGACTCGCCCGCGAACAGGGCGATCACACCGTTCCCCCGGCCGCCGCCGGGCCGCATCCGCCACTGCCCGAGCACCTGGTCGCGGTGGCGGGCCCGCAGCACGAGCTCCCGCAGCCGGACCTCGGTGGGCGGCGGCAGCACCAGGTCGGACCAGCCGACCGCGGGCTCGATCCGGCGCGCCAGGCGGGCCAGACCGGCCGCGTTCTGCGCCCGCACGGCCGCCCGTACGTCGTCGGCGTGCACCGGGCGTTGCTCGGCGGCCGCCGTCCTGGCCGCGACGGCGGCGGCGCGGCGCAGCTTCTCGCCGTCGAGCCGGTAGGCGGCCACCGCCTGTGCCAACTCCTCGTCCAGCGGCTTCGGTTCCTCCTCCTCGGGCACGCCTCCGAGTGCGCGGGCCCACTGCTCGGCCAGCCCGCGCGGGTCCGGCGGCGGGACGGTGAGGATCACCGGGCTCTGGTCGGCCCAGGCCGGGTCCCACACCTGCGGGCCGTGCACGACCAGCGGGACACCGGTGAGCGCGGCGCACAGCTCGCGCAACAGGGCTGCCCGCTCGGGCCGTTCGGGTTCCAGGCGGTCCAGCGGCCCGAGCACCACGCCGCTCCCGCCGAGGCGCGCCTCGCGGGCGAGCACCCGCACGACGGCGCCCGGCGGGCGGGCGGCCAGCGCCGCGGCGTCCACGACCAGCGGCGGGTGTCCGTCGGCCGCGAGGGCGGCCACCGCGAGCGGGCCGGCGTGGCCGCTGCGGTCCAGGAGGTGCACCAGGCCGCCGTCTGCGGCCAGTGCGCGCAGCCCGTCGACGGGCTCGGCCGTGCCGGCCCGGGCGGCGGCCCGGCGGGCCAGGCCGGCGAGTGCGTCGTCCGGCTCGTCGTCGCCGAGCAGGTGGGCCGTCACGCGGTCCGGCACGCGCAGCGCGCGGGAGAGCAGCGGGCGCTCCGGTTCAGTGATCTCCAGGAGTCCGCCGGCGATCAGCGGGGCCCGCGCGGAGAACCGGAGGCGGCCGGGGCCGGCTGCCGGCAGGCCGCACAGGTCGAGGGCCAGGCCGATGGTCGGGCGGCGCTGGGTCAGGTCGTCGTTGAGGTAGCCGTAGAGCTGTTCGAAGCGGGCGTCGAGGTCGGGGGCGAGGGCCACCAGGAGGAGGTCGAGGTCCACCGGGAGCAGCCCGAAGGCGGCGCTGAGCCGGGCGAGCCGGGAGCCGGGTGGCGGCGGGTCCGTGCTGTCGTCGTGGCCGTCGCTGCCCGTCGCGGCGAAGGCCGCCAGGATGCGCTCGACGGCCTCCGGGCCGAGGTACTGGCCGCGGTAGGGGTCGTCCGGGTCGGGGTCGACGGCGCGGCGCTCGTGCACGGCGGTGCGGACGCGCTGTTCGACCCGGTGCAGGCGTTCCCACAGGTGGCCGGCGGGGGCACCGGTGTGCGGCGGGCTCACCGCGCGCCGCCGCGCGGTCGGCGGCCCGGCGGCAGCCCGCGTTCCCGGGGCGCGGCGAAGCCGTCCGGGCCCGGGTCCGCGCCGCCGTGGTACCGGAGCCGGCGGCCCGGGTGGTCGGCCGGTGCCGGGGGCTCCCGGGTGAGGTCCTCGGCGCGCACGACGAGCCCGTCGGTGACGGGCGGTCCGGCGGGGTCGAGGGTGCCCGCCAGTGGGGCGAGCACCCTCAGGTCGATCGAGGGCCGCAGCTCTCCGCCGAGCGCGGACCACACGTCGGACACCGACGGCAGGCCCGAGTCGCGCCCGGCGATGTCGAGGCCGACGGTCAGCCCGAGGCGGGCGAGCGTACCGGTGAGCACCCGCGCGGGCAGCGCGTCCACGGCGGTCAGGATCTGCAGCACCTCGGCCAGCAGCCGGTGTTCGTCCTGCGGCCGGTTGGTCCAGACGGTGACCAGGTAGGCCAGCTCGAACCAGCGGGGCGCGGGCCGGTGACCGACCACCACGCCGTCCTCGTCGTACTCGGCGACGGCACCGGCCTGCCGCCGGGCGGTGTCCTCGCGCATTCCGTAGAGGAAGACGTCGACGGTCGGCGCGACCCGCCTGGCCGCCATGTCCCGGGTGGGGGCGTCGAACACGACCTCGACGCCACGCTCCGGCAACCCGGATTCGGTGAGCAGGAGGCGCAGTGCCTCGTCGACCTCGTGGATCACCGCCGCTCCACCGCCCCCGGCGGGCCGATGCTGCCCTCCACGACGAGGAACGGCGTCGTCACGGGCGAGAAGCCCGGCCCGTCGGCCGTGATGGTCCGTGGTCCCGTCTCGTCCTTGGGCAGGATCAGCAGCTGCCCGGCGAACGTCCCGTCCGCCCGCGGGTAGGTGGGCGCGGCCGAGGCGGTGATGCCGGGCTGCCAGGTGAAGCGGACCGGTGCGCCGGGCGGGAAGTCCACGCCGCGCACGGACGTGACGAAGCCGGGCTTGCCGATGGGCGGCACCGCGACGATGCGGGGCTGGAGGATGCGCAGCGGGGTGCTCGCCCGATGGGGTCCCGGTTCGGCATCGGTGCCGGTGGTGGTGAGTTCGGTGGTGATGGTGGTGTCGAGGGCGGCCACCGGGGACAGCACCACGCGGACCACCTGGCTGCTGCCGGGCCGCAGGTCGGCGAGGGCGCAGGTCCCGGCCCGGCAGCCCGGGGGCAGGGCCTCGGTGGGCACGCCCGGTGGCAGGCCGAGGGTCAGGCGCAGCCCGGTGGCGAGGGCCTGGCCGCTGTTGCGCACGGTGTAGGTGACGGTGACGTGGCCGCCGACGTAGCCGGGGTCGGGCTGGGCGGCGACGGCCACGCCGGGGCCGGCCGCGGGCTGCGGTCCGGGCTGCGGTCCCGGTTGCCCGTGGGGGTCGGTCGAGCCGGGCGGCGTCGAGGCGGTCGGCGGCGGGCTCGGCGTCGAGGACGGGGTCGGGTTCGGCGACGGGGTCGGGGTCGGCGTCGGCGTTGCCGTGGGCGTCGGCGGAGGCGAAGGCGCCTCCACCACCGGCAGCACCGTCTCCGTGAAGTCGTCCTCCGGATTCGGGTCCACGACCGTCCCCGTGACGCTCCAGCCGAACGGCTGCGGCCCGCTGCGGGTGCCGATCAGCGTGGCCGTCACCCGGACCTCCGCGCCCGGTGCCAGGGTGCCGAGGTCGCAGCGCAGCGCGCCGGCGTCGCACGTCCCGACCGGGGTCCTCAGTCCGCCGAGCCGGGCGCCGGTCGGCACCGAGGCCGTGAGGGTGGTGCCGGGCGAGGGCGCGGGGCCCTTGTTGGTCACGGTGACGGGCACGTCCGTGGCCTTGTCGACGGGGACGTCGGGCGTCCGGTCGGGCGCCTTGAGCGCGAGGTCGACGGACTGCTGGACGGACGGCTCCTTCTGCCGTCCCGGCATCCGCCGCTCGAGCGGGGTGAGCGTGCCGGCCGCGAAGTCGTAGACGCCGAGCCCCTCGGGCGAGTTGGGCGCCAGGGCCCGGCGGGAGGTGAGCACGAGCTGCGCACCGTCGGCCGTCCAGGCGACGTCGCGGGGCTGGTACGGGCCGGTGGCGGAGGTGTCGGGCAGGGGACGGGTGCAGGCGCCCTTGTCGTCACGGAGACCGGCGGGCAGGACGACCGTGCAGCCGGTGCCGGTCGGCGAGGTGACGAGGACGCCGTCCTGCCGGTTGTTCCCGCCGTCGCCGGCCTTGCGGTTGAAGGCGATGCGGCGGCCGTCGGGGGAGAACACGGGGCTGTCGTCGATGACGTCGCAGGTGCCCGGGCAGATGGCCTTGCTGAGGTCGGTCTGCCGGGCGAGGTCGTCGGCGGGCACGGTCCAGACGTGGAGGTTGCCGGCGTTGCCGTTGACGACGGCCGTCCTGGAGAAGGCGATCAGCTTGCCGTCGGGGGACCAGAACGGCTCGCCGTCCGAGGCGCCCTGCTGCCCGGCCGGCGGCTCGACGGTGCCCAGGAGGGCACCCGTGGACACGTCGGCGATCAGGATCCGGCCCGGCCGGGCGGGCGCCCGGTCGCTGCCCGGGGAGCTGCGGCTGAAGACGATCCGCTTGCCGTCCGGAGAGAAGGAGGGGTCGGTGTCGCGGTCGTCCGGGCGGCGTCCGGCCAGGTTCATCGGGTGCGGGTTCGAGCCGTCGGCGTCGGCGAGCCAGATCCGTTCGATCCGGCCGGCCGGGGAGTCCTCGTAGCGGGTCGCCACGATCTGGCGGCCGTCGGGCGTGTAGGCCTGCCGCTCGTACCAGGGGTCGTAGCCGGGGCGGGGGTGGAAGAGCGGGTCGGCCGCCGGGTCGGTGCTGGTGTTGGCGTCGGCGGCCGGGTCCTCCCGCAGCACGCTGATGCCGAGGTCGCGCGGGTCGGCGCCGTCGGGTCGGATGTCCTGGACGTCGGCGACGTCGGCGGCGGACGCGCTGGTCTGCTCCACCACCGGGCCGCCCTCGGCCTGGGTGCCCAGCCACGTCGGCGTCGCGATCAACCGGTTGGTGCTGTAGAGCAGTTGGGGCGCGGTGCAGTCGCAGGTCGGCGCGCGGTAGAGGTTCACGACCGGCGGCAGCGACGGATCCGCCGGGGGTTTGGGGGTGGGCAGGTCGGGGCTCAGGAAGAGGACGCCGGTGCCGTCGGCCAGCCAGGAGGCGGAGCCGGTCTTCCAGGTGGAGCCGGTGCCCGGGAAAAACGCCTTCTCCCCGCCGGTGGGCGAGGTGAGGATGAGCGTGCGGCCCTTGTCGCCCTGGTCCCAGGTGTAGACGATCTGGTGGCGGTGCTCGTTGTCGTCGAGCGGGTTCCAGGTCGGGTCGACGGCGTTCCCGCTGGTCACGTTGGTGATCCTGGTCGGCGGGCCGCCGGCGAACGGCCGCAGGTGGATCTGGGTGTGCGCCGGGTCGCCGGTGCACGCGTATGCGACCCACCTGCCGTCGGGCGAGACCGTCGGGTGCGTCTCGTCGGCCGCGCCGTCGGTCAGCCGCCGCAGGCCGCCGCCGTCCCGGTTCACCACCCACAGGACGTGCTGGGACGTGCTGCCCGTTCCGGTGGGCTCCAGCGCCTCGAAGACGACGGCCTTGCCGTCCGGCGCCAGCGCGGGGTGGGCGGTGTCCATGCCGGTGGTCAGGCGGTGCACCGCGCCGGCCGCGTCGCGCAGGTACACCTGCGGCAGCGGGCCGTCGCGCAGGCTCGTGAAGACCAGTTCGCCGCCCCGGGCCGAGGGGTCCTGGTCGAAATGGACCGGGCCGGGCCCGAACAGCGGCGCGCTGTCCGCCGGGCCGGTCACCCGGCCGAGGCCGCGGTGGTTCGTGCCGGCGTAGACGATCCGTCCGCCGGGCGGGTCGGCCGTGACGGCCGGCGCGGCGCGACCGCCCGACCCTCCGGGGGCGGAGCCCAGGGTCAGCACGGCCGCCGCCAGCGCGAGCAGGACGGCGACGGCGGCCCGGGCCGGCCGCCGGGTGGAGCGGGGAGTGGCGGTGGCGCCGGTCACGCTCGACCTCACAGGTTGCAGGGGCGGTCTCCCCGGCAGTCTCACCGGATCGGGTACCCGGGAACAGGGCCCGGGCACCCGATCCGGGGGTAGCGACCGCTGTCCCCGGAGGGCAGGTGCGGGCGGTCGCCGCGCTCCGGGAGGGCCGCGACCGCCGCCCCTCTCAGATCAGCCCGCGCCGCATCGCGAACCCCACCGCGTGTGCCCGGTTGCGCAGGCCCAGCCGCGTGATGATCTCGTGCAGCACGTTCTTGACGGTGCGTTCGGAGTACGAGGTCTTGGCCGCGATCTCGCTCGTGTCGAAGCCCTCCGCCACCAGCCGCAGCATCTCCACCTCCCGGGCCGTCAGCGTCGACAGGGTCAGCCCGCGCCCGTCGAGCATCGTGCGCTGGAGCGCCCCGATCCGGTCGAGCAACTCGCCGAGCAGGTCCCCCGGCATCACGCCCTCACCGTTGGCGAGGGCCGTGATGAGGTGCACCAGCCGGTCCTGGTCCGCCTCCGAGCGCCGCAGCACGGCGGCGACCCCGTACTCGACGATCGTCTGCAACCCGCCCGCCTCGAAGTGGCCGACCACCAGGCCTATTCGGCCCGAGGTGGCGAGCCGCAGCCGGCGCAGCTGCTCGGCCACCACGTCGGTCAGGGCGTCCACCACCAGCAACGAGACCTCCGCCTTGCCCGCGTCCGCCTCGCTCAGCAGCTCCACCTCCGGCCGCTGGCGCAGTTGCTGGACCACGCCGGTCTGCAGGATGAGGTCCTCCGCGTACACGGCCACGCGCACCTGGCCCGGCTTGCCCGCTACCTGGCCCGCGGCGCCGGACGACCGGCCCGCCGTACCACGCACCGGTTGGACGGGCACGCGCGCCGCGGACGGACGGGCGCTGCCGGACCGTGGCGCCACCGGGGTCCGCGGGGCTGTGACGGCTTCCTCGCGGGACGCATCGGTCGACGTCGACGTCATCGAACACTCCATTCTGCAGGGGGCCTGCGATGTGACGGCCGTCCGCCGCGGGGCGGGACCGGCCGTGGGCCTGGGTGAGGGACGCCCGGCTCGCGCGCTGCTCGGCGGCGGCACCGGGCGGGGGCCTGTGGTTCGCCTCTGGCGGGCACGCCTGTCCGCGCGGGGCAAGGGGTGCGGCCCGCGGCTTGCCCGCCCGGCCCTCTCCGCGCAGGGGCCGGCGGTCCTACCGTCGCGCTATGACCACATCCGCCGAACTCGGCCTGCCCACACTGACGGTGGCGCCCGGTGGCGTGGCCACCACGACGCTGACCGTGCGCAACGGTCTCGACATCGTCGAGGCGTACTCGCTGGAGGTCGTCGGCGACTGCGCCGCGTGGACGACGGTCGAACCGGCCCGCGTCTCCCTCTACCCCGGGACGTCCACGACGGTGACGGTGCGCCTCGCCCCGCCCCGGTCGCCCGCCGCGCGCGCCGGTGAATTCCCGCTCGGCATCCGGGTGCTGCCGACCGAGCGCCCCGAGCTGGTGACGGTCCCGGAGACCACCGTCACCGTGACCCCGTTCCAGGAGCTCCAGGGCGCCATCGCGCCCCGCCGCCGTCGCGGCTGGCTGCGCGGGCGCTACCGGACGTCGGTGCGCAATCTCGGGAACGCCCCCGCCAGCGTGGTGTTCACGCCCGGCCAGGCCGGCGAGGACCTGCGGTTCAAGGTCACGCCGGAGAAGCTGCGCCTCGAACCCGGCGAGTCCGGCGAGGTGCGGGTGCAGGCTCGCGCCCGTAAGCTCATCTGGTTCGGCAAGCAGGCGTCGTGGCCGTTCGAGGTCGCGGTCGGACCGGAGGAGGTCAAGCCTCCCGGGAAGGGTTCGGCCGGGCAGGAACCGGCTGGGAAGGAGTCGGCCGGGAGGGAGCCGGCCGCCACCACCGCCGAGGCGCCGTCGGCGGCTCAGCGCCCCGTCCTCGGCGGCGAGTTCCTCCAGCTCCCGATCTTCCCCAAGTGGCTGCTCGCCCTCCTGGCGGCACTGATCGCGCTGCTGCTGGCCTGGTTCGCCCTCGTCCGCCCGGCGGTGCGCAGCTCCGCGAAGCAGGCCGCCGAGCAGGCCGTCGCCCAGCAGAGCGCCACCCCCGGTCCGGCCACCGGCGGCGAACCGGGGGCACCGGCCCCCGGGAGCACGCCCAACCAGGGCAAGCCCGGGGCCGGGCAGCCGAGTGCCGGACAGCCGACCACCGGCGGCCGCGGCGGCTCCGGCCCCGGGGGCCTGGCGGTGCCGGGCACCGGGCAGCAGAGCTCCGCCACGATCGACGTGCAGACGGCGAACACGACGTCGTCGTCCGGCAGTTACCAGGTGCCGCACGGCAAGGTCTTCGACATCACCGACATCGTGGCCGCCAACTTCCAGGGAGACCAAGGGCTGTTGACCATCACGGCCGGCAAGCAGACGATCACCACCATCGCACTGGAGACCTTCCGCAACCAGGACTACCACTGGGTGACTCCCATCCAGGTCCCGGAGGACCAGGCCGTGACGGTGAACGTGACCTGTGAGACGCCCGGCACCCCGGCCTCGGGCAAGCAGGCGTCGACGTGCCACGAACTCCTCAACATCAGCGGGGCGTTGAGCGACATCAGGCAGGCGAACTGAATCGGCCGCTTGCGGCCCGGCGTCCGTTCCCCCGGGAAACCGGACCGGAAAGGTGCACCCGACGCCCCACCTGTGTCAACGGGCCCTTTCCGCCGGAACGGGCCCGCCTACCCTCCAGTGATCTCCTGCCCCCATCCCCTCCCGCGCCCCGTGGCCATGTCAATCCTCGGTGGACACCCTCGCTCGTTCGGGCACCCACCGACAACTCCGGTCGAACCGCCCCCGCGCGCCCGACCTGCCCTCCCGGGGAACCCGGCAAGGCCCCGACGGGCAGCCGGCCCGTCCCCCACGGACGCCGGAGCCCTGCCCCGGCGCACTGCTGACGTTCCGTCGATCAAGAAGTAGCGTTGCGCCGATCCCGCACCAAAGGCGGCACCCGGGCCGTACGTGCACCAAATCACCACAAGACCGGACCGCCACGACCGTGCGGCGGACCCGGGACCACCCACACCCTGGCAGCCCCGGGCCCCGCGGGTCACTCCACTGGCCGCCGAGCGCGAACTCCGCAGGCCAAGGGCGGCGCGGCAGCTGCGCACCCCCGGCGGTATCCCCACCCGTCGAATCCCTGGGCTGTGGACGCGATCCCGGCCGACGGCCGTCCCGCCCTCCGGAGGTGCGCACAGTTGTACCCCTTTGGGCCGCCTGTGTCATGATCGTCTGCCGTCATGCCGTCAGGTCGACCCCGGGGGGACACATGAGCCGGATCAACTGCCCACAGTGCGGGACGCTCGACCAGGTGCGGAGCGTTCCCAGCATCTACGAGTCGCAGACCAGCACGTACGCCGGGACGAGCACCGGCTACTCCTCCGGCGTCGCGTACGCGAGCGGGGTCGGCGTGATCCCCAGCTTCGGCAGCTCGACCGTCCACACGTCCGGCTCGTCGAGCAGCCTGCTGGCCTCCCACATCGCGCCGCCGCCCCCGCCGCGGCTCGCGCAGCCGGGTGGCGGGTGCGGGCTGGCGGTCGTCCTGGCCTTCGCGGCGGCCTGGGGCGTCATCCTGCTCCCGTACCTGTTCACGTCCGGCGACAAGGACGCCGGACGGAACGCGGCGATCATGTTCACCGTGCTCGGCGGCCCGTTCGTCTTCGCCGCGGTGATGATGCTGATCAACCGAGCGAAGTCCCGCCGCCAGGCCCGGGAGGCGTTCCAGTCGCACTCGGTGGTGTACCCGTCCTTCGCGACCGCCTGGAGCGCCGCCTACCTGTGCCTGCGCTGCCACGTCGCGTACGTCCCGGAGGGCGCCCTCGCGACCGGCGCCTCGCCGGCCGTCCCGGTGCACCGCTTCCCGGACCTGGTCGCCACCACGGCGGCCCGCCTGCGCGGCGAGATGTGACGTTCGCGCCCACCCCGGCCCTGGGCCGCCACGGCCCGCCCGTCCAGCTGCCCGGGGCCCTCGAGAGGGTCGATCCGCACCAGGAAGACCCTCCCGGCCGCGCACGTGACGCGGACCTCGTGGGCCTCATCCGTGATCTGCCGCCGGAACGGCGCGTGGTCAGCGAGTCCCGTGGTTCGTCTCCACGCCCGACCGGGACGTAGGTGGTGCAGATCTGCCCGCGCTTGCCGCCCCCGGTGTGAACGATGCCGCCGAGGCGCGCCGTGACGATCCGTCCGCCGCAGACGGAACGCCGGTACCGGTGTCGGCACCGGTGGTCATCGCCAGTCGTGAAGGCCGGCAAGGCTGACAAGGCTGACAAGGCCGGCGAAAGCCGAAAGACACAGATACCGAGTGCACGGGCATGCCTTTCACCGCGCGAACCCCGGCGAGCGGATCATCGCTCCGGATGAAGTTCGTCACCGGAACATCACCGTGATCCATATTTCGCCAGTGCACGATCGATGAGAACTTCCCGGACAACCGGCCGCCAGGGCGCCCACAACGGAAGCTCCGCGCCCAGGCAAAGCCGGACAAAGAGAGCTCGCGACCGCATTCCGGAACGGCATTCACTGTCTTGATCCTGACGCTCCGCCGGACCCCCGACCGGCGATGTTCTAGGCTGCTGGCCAGCGAAGTCGTCGGGGGGACGGTTTAGTGACGGGACGACCAATCCGCTTCATCTCTTCCTTCGCGCCGATCCCGCTTTGACACGGGCAAGTTCGGGGACGGTGGACGTCTTTCTTCCACCGCCCTTCGGTCCACCGCGCTGAAAGGAACCGGCCATGACGCGTTGACCACCCACGCGTCGCGCCCCGCGTCACCGGACGTCCCTCTCCCGCCTCGCCTCCACCAATCGACAGGAGCTCAGCACATGCTTCGCCAGATACCCTCCAGCCGACGCGTCGGCGCGCTGGCGGCGGCTGCGGTCGCCGGCGCGATCACGACCGTCTCCGGCACGCCGGCCGGCGCCGTCGTCGGCGACCAGGCGGCCGACGGCGCGTACGCGTACACCGTCAAGCTGACCGTCGGCGACTCCGTGCGCGCCTGTACGGGTGCCCTGGTGGACCCACGCTGGGTGATCACCGCGGCGTCCTGCTTCTCGGATGACCCCGCCCAGCCGGCCACGCTCCGGCCGGGGGCCCCGAAGCGGCACACCTCCGCCGCCGTCGGGCGTGCCGACGCCGCACCCGGGCAGGTCCGCGACGTCGTGGAGCTGGTGCCGCGCCAGGACCGCGACCTCGTCATGGCCCGCCTGGCCGAGCCGGTGCGCGGCGTGCCCGTCCTGCCGGTGGCGACGACCGCGCCGACGGCGGGCCAGACGCTGCGCGTGGCGGGCTTCGGGCGCACCAAGGACGAGTGGGCGCCCGCGCGGGCGCACACCGGCACCCTCACCGTGGACGCCGTGCAGGCGGCCGGCCTCGACACGAGCGGCGTCAGCGGCGCCGCGGTCTGCAAGGGCGACACCGGCGCCCCCGTCATCCGCGAGCTCAACGGCAGGGCCGAGCTGGCGGCGGTGGCCTCCCGCTCCTGGCAGGGCGGTTGCCTGGGCAGCGCCGAGACGCGCACCGGGGCGTACGACGTCCGCACGGACGACGTCGCGCCGTGGATCGAGGAGGTGCGCTCCCACCAGCCCAAGGCCGACGTGGCGGCCCTGTACAACAGCGGCCAGGCCGACGACGGCACGAACGTCACCAGCCTCTTCCGGTTCGCCAACACCGGCTCGGGCTACTTCAAGGCCCCCGAGAAGGCCTGGGCCAGCGACAACCCGCCCGTCACCAGCTGGGACTGGAACCGGTCCAAGGTCCTGACCGGCGACTTCGGCGGCACCGGCCGCAAGGACCTCGTGGTGCTCTACGACAGCGGCCAGAACCCGGCGGGCAAGAACCTCGTCACGCTGTACGAGTTCACCAACAACGGCAACGGCTACGACGCCCCGGTCAAGGTGTGGGACAACGACAACGCCACCACCGGCAGCTGGGACTGGAACCGCTCCAAGCCGGTCGTCGGCGACCTCGACGGCGACGGCAAGGCCGACATCGCCGTGATGTACAACAGCGGCCAGGGCGCCAACGGCAAGAACCTGCTGACCGTCTACAAGTTCGCCGGCAACGGCAGGGGCTTCGACGCCCCGGCGAAGGTCTGGGACAACGACAACCCCGCCGGCGACAGCTGGGACTGGAACCGGATCCAGCCCGCCGCCGGCGACTTCGGCGGTACCGGAAGGGCCGACATCGCCGTCCTGTACAACAACGGCCAGAGCGGCACCGGCAAGAACATCACGACGCTCTACAAGTTCCCGAACAACGGCACCGGCGGCCTCACCGCCCCCGTCAAGCTGTGGGACAACGACGACAGCACCACCGGCAGTTGGGACTGGAACCGCTCCAAGTTCCTGGTCGGAGACTTCGGCGGCACCGGCAAGGCCGAGGCCGTCGTCCTCTACAACAACGGTCAGAACGGCAGCGGCAAGAACATCACGACGCTCTACAAGTTCGCCAACAACGGTTCCGGTGCCGTCACCACCCCCGCCAAGGTGTGGGACAACGACAACGCCACCACCGGCAGCTGGGACTGGAACCGCTCCAAGCCGGTCGTCGCCGACGTCGACGGCGACGGCAAGGACGACGTCGCGGTGATGTACAACAGCGGCCAGGACGGCGGGAAGAACCTGCTGACCGTCTACCGCTTCACCAGCGACGGCAAGGGCTTCACCGCCCCGGTCAACGTCTGGGACAACAACGACCGCGTCAACGGCAGCTGGAACTGGGACCGTTCCACGTTCGGCTGATCCGCAGCGCACCCTGCGGGGGCTCCCGGGCCACGGCCCGGGAGCCCCTGCGGCATTCCGCAACCGACCCCGCGTGCCGGCACTTCAGGGCAAGAAGGCGAGCCATCCGGCCCTCAGTACCAGCGGGTCTGCCCCGCCCCGTACGGGCGGCGTGGCGCAGAACGCGCAGCGGGCCGTCGAGGAGGGCGTCGGCGTCGTGGGCGGGGTCGTCGCCGAGGCCGTCCAGCCAGGCGTGGACCCGCTCGATCACCTCCCGCCGCCGGGCGCCGGTCAGGGCCAGGGCTTCCTCCGCGCGGGGCAGACAGGCGCGCACCTGGGCGGAGGTGAGCAGGAAGTCACCGAACCAGCCGGGGAGTAGGAGCGCCGCGTCGGCGCCGAGCGCGTAGGCGAGGGCCCAGAACGGGTTGGCCTTCCGGGCCGCGGCCGCGAACAGGCCCTCGCCCTCCTGCGCCGGGAACTGCTCCATGACGGCGTCGCGCAGTTCCTCCACCGCGTCGGAGTCGTCCTGACAGCCGTCGAGGAACCGGTAGAGCCGAAAGGCGCCCTCCGTGGCGACCCAACCCCCTTCACCGGCGGCCCGCTCGGTGAACAGGGACTCGCCTCCCAACCCCCGCCACCAGGCCAGCTCGGCCGTCACACCGGTGGGCGCCGACGGCGGAGGCGGCGAAGGCGAGCTCCGAACGGCGGCGAGCAGCAGCTCCCGTACCTGCTCATCGGTCAGCGTCCCGACGACCCACACACCCGTGGCGCTCACAGCCTGCCTCCCAAACCCACGATCCGACCGCAGATCATGCCCTACGCCGCCGAGAGCCCGCAGGTCAGGGCCGTCCCGATTCAGGCCGGGTCGTTCCAGGCCGGGTCGTACTGCGCCAGGCCGTTGCCGAGCGACCAGTCGACGGGCCCGTTCTCGGTCAGGGTGACGAACACGTTCCGCGGCTCGGTGCCCGCGTACTTCTCGGCGAGTTCGGCGATCCGTCGGTACAGCGCGCGCTTCTGGTCCGGCGTCCGCCCGGCACGCAGCGTGATCGCTATGTAGACGATGCCCTCATCGCGCTGCACGCCGAGGTAATTCCCGCACTGCAACGTGCCGTTGACACCGTCGTGACCGATCAGGACATGGAAGAGGTCGTCCGGCGGAATCCCGATCGTCTCCACCAGGGCCTCGTGGACCGCACGGCCGAGCGCCTCCAGGCGGGGGCCGTCGGCTCGCAGGGCATCGATCCGGACAAGGGGCATCGCGGGTTCCTCTCCATCGGCCGGCCGCGCCCCGCGGGAGCCACGACCGGGACTGGCCCATCCACCGGAGATTGTACATACCAGTAGGTACAGCCATGGCCGCCCGGTGGAATCCGGTTCCCCCACCGAGCCCGCTGATCTACGCTCGCCCGCATGCCACAGCCGATACGCCTTCACATCCACATCACCACCCTCCCGGGCCGCGGCCAGGAGCAGGTCGACGCCTACGAACGGCTCGCGCCGATCGTGCGGGCCGAGCAGGGGTGCCTGCAGTACGACCTGCACCGCGTCGCCGGCGACCCGGACCGCTTCGTCCTCGCCGAACTCTGGTCCTCGCGCGAGGCGTTGGCCGCCCATGACGCCACCCCGCACATGGTGGCCGCCGACGCCGCCAGCCCGGCGTTCCGGGCGGGCCGGGCGCAGGTGATCGAGATCGAGGCCGAGCCGGTGGCCTGAAAGGGCGAGGGCTCAGGCCCGGTACGCCGCCACGTACCGCTGCGGATCCGTCGGAGGACGCCGACTGGACCGCGCCGATCGCCGGCCCGCCCGGCGTCCTCCGGCCCTGCGTGGCGGCGGCCTGGTGCTCCCGGCCTCGGACACGGCGCCGGACCGGGCCACCCGCGAACGGCCACGCAGCGTGATGCCGCCGCCGAACAGCGGCACCCACCGGCCGCCGGGCACGGGAGGCATCGGCCGTGGGAGCTACGACCACCGGCCCCTGAACCCGATCAGCCCGGGATGAGCCCCTCGTCGCCGAGCAACTCGCGGACCTCCTCCAGCGAGGCGTCCGGAGGCGGGAGGATCAACTCGGAAGGCTCCAGCGCGTCATCCGGCAACGCGGTGCCGAGCCGGCGCACCGTGTCCAAGAGCGCCCCCAGGGTCCGCCGGAAGCCCTCCTCGTCGCCGCTCTCCATCTCCGCGAGCAGCTCGTCGTCGAGCGCGTTCAGCTCGGCGACGTGCGAATCGGCGAGCCTCACCTGCCCCTCGCCCATGATGCGCACGATCACCGTGGTCTCCTGTCCCGAAAGCGGCCACCGACACCGCGCCGGCGCCGCCCGCCAAGACCACCAGAGCGCACCCGTCCACCGCTCCGACATGCCACCCCGTTCACGCTCAGCGGACGCCCACCACTCCTTCGGCTGCGGCCCGGTCGACGTTCCCGACGGTCATCAGCACGTCCCGGCCGGATCGCCAGTGCGTCAACGAATCTCCGGTCACCTTCCGCACCGGCTCGGATTCGCCGACCCCTTCGAGCCTGAGCGCCATCCCGTCCTCGGAACAGCCGAGGTCCGCGAACGCGAAGGGCTCCATCAGGCTGGTCGCCCGGGTGTAGTGTCCGGCGAGCACGGTCCCCGGATACTGCCCGTGGCTGTCGGAGTCGCCATCACCGCCCACCGGACGTTGCGCTCCGAACGACGCCGGCGCCGTGGTGGTCGGACCGACGGAGCCCGCCGGCAGGAACGCCGCCTCGCAGATGCCGTTCCTGAGGGCAAGGACCACATCGGTGCCCGAGACCCGAGCCACTCCGAGTACCTTGGCCCGCCCCTTCGCCGGTGGGGCGTCGATGCCGCCCTGGACGGCCGCGTCCACGGGGGCAGCGGCCAGCCCGTTCAGCGGCCAGGGCGAGGGTGGCCCCTCCGGCCGGGACGCCCCGCCGCCGGTGCACGCAGCCGTGACGGCGGCCAGCGAGGCCATCACCACCATCGCGAGTCTTGTGGATCGCCCCATCTGCCCGACTCCCTCCTCCGCCACGCCGATCGACCCGACACAGGCGACTCTAGGAGTCGAGTACGCGCCCCGGCCCCCGATCTGAGCGACATTTGATGCACGCACCCCACCCCGACGGGACAGAGGACCCAGCGGGCGCCCGGCGCGCGTCAGGCGCCACACCGTGCCCCACCAGACGGGCCGCCCCCCGATGAGGACCGAACGACTCGTGCTCCGCGAGTCCGGGGCCGGAGACCGCGCGGTGGTGATCGAGCTCTTCGCCTCACCGGAGGTGGGTGCGTACGTCGGTGGCGCCCGGCCGCGTGACGAACTGGAGCGCGAGGTGCCGGGGCGGTGACAGCGTCGCTTCCACGGGCACAGGACGGCATGAACCGGCCCCAGCCTTGCCCCGAAGATCGCCGGGATGGCCCGCAGGCCACCCCGGCTCGCCCCGTCCGATCAAATCGTCCAGTTCACCGGGTAGTTGACGATCGGGGTGAACGTCACGCCGGCCGCCTCCGCCTCCGCTCGCGCGTCGACGGCCATCTCCTTCAGGGTGTCCAGCTGCGCCGCGTGTTCGACGGAGTCCCAGACGCTGACGTGGACGGCGGAGCCCTCCGGGGAGACGCCCGCGTAGAAGTGGATGAGGCCCGGGAGCCGCTTGACGGCCGGGATCAGGTACTCCGAGGTCCTCGTGTTCATCGCGTCGACCTCTTCGAACCGGCTCGGGTCGAAGGTGGCGCGCGAAACGCGGAAGTACGCGGTAGCAGGCAACGACTCGGTCATGGTGTCCCCCACCCATCGATGACTTACGTTCCGATGCCCCATCATAATTCAATGAGCACTCCGCACGCCAAGCCCGGACGGCCGAGGAACCCGGCCCTGGATCGGGCGATCCTGGTGGCCGGCGCCCGTCAGCTGGGCGAACTCGGCTACGCCCGCATGTCGTTGGAGTCCGTGGCGACCGCCGCGGGCACCACCGTGCCCAGCCTCCGGCGCCGGTACCCGAACAAGGCGGAGCTGGTCGCCGCCGTCATCGGCTCGCTCCGGGTCGACGGACCGCCCGCGCCCGCCGACGCACCGACCCCCCGTGCGCACGCCCTGGCGATCCTGGAGAACTTCCACGGCAACCTGCGGGCCATGCCCGCGTTGGCCGTCCTCGGCTCGCTGCTCGCCGAGGAGGAGCGCCACCCCGAACTGCTCGGCCTCTTCAGGACCCGCATCGTCGAGCCACGGCGCGCGCTGCTCAGGCAGGCTCTCGCCGCCGGCGACCTCCCGCACTCCGCCGACCTCGACGCCCTCACGAGCATGCTGATCGGATCCTTCTACGGCCAGTACGTCACCGCAGCCGGCATCCCCGACGACTGGCCGGACCGCATCCTGAGCACCATCTGGCCACCGACGCCCGGGTAGCGCCACCGGTTCGCCCCTGCCGCAGCCTCGTCCCAGGGGCCGGCGATAGGGTCGCCCCCAGGCAGCCGACATGTCAGCCTTTCTGGTCGGCAGGGCACGGTGGTGAGGGCCGCGGCGTGCGCGGCGCGGACCGCCCAACGGGGCGGCCGAGCAGGGGCGTTCGTGAGAGCGGTCACGCCTCCAGGCTCGCCGACCGGCGCCGGGGTCACGTCCTCCCGGAGGACCGACGACCTCCCCTCGGCGGGGGAGATCCGACGGGGGATCCGGAAGCGCTCAGTACTCGCCCTTGATCACGAAGAAGGAGCCGCGGATCTCGCCGGCCAGCTTCGACTTCTGGCGCGCGAACTTGAACTTCGACGCCAGCTCCTCGGGGACGTCCATGCCCTCCGAGAGCTTGAACCCCACCGCGCGCTTCCCCCCGTCCTCGATCCCGTACATCACGTTGATCGACAGGCCGGACTCGTAGAACACGTACATCATCCGGAATCCGCCCGCCTCGAAGGAGGTCACCTCCAGCGGACGGGAGCCGATGACGATGCCGCGCTCCTCGGACAGGATGCGGTTCACCAGGTCGAGCACCTCCGGCGCCTCGTCGGCGGGAAGGACGGTGAACTCGTGGTCGTACTTGTTCTTGAAGTAGCGCGCCTCGTTGGCACGCAGCCCGGCGAGTGCCTCCGCCACCGGCGACGACTCCAGGCCGACGGTGGAGACGTTCTTGAAGTCGACGGCGTACGGCATGGTTCCTCCTGGTCAACGTGTCCGGCTGTGGATCACCGGTGCCGGATCTTCCCGGCGACGTGTTCACGCTACGTCGCGGGCCGCCGTGCGGCTTCTCGATTCCTGATCGATCGGGGACGGGAGACCGGCGGGACACCGGCGGGACTCCGGCACCGGGCGACGTCATGCCGGGCTGTCGGTCCTCCGTAGCGCCTGGTGGCGGAATTCCCGGGGCGTCATGCCGAAGCGCGCGCGGAAACTCCGACGGGCCGCCCAGGCCGTGCCGCGCGGCGATCCGGTGCGCCGGGTCGCCGCGCAGCGCCGGATCGGCGAGGTCGGCCCGGCAGCGCTCGAGCCGCCGGTGGCGGATCCAGGCGGCCACCGTCATCCCGTTCGGGCGGTAGATCCGGTAGAGCTGGCTCGGCGAGATGTGGTGGGCGGCGGCGATCAGGTCGGCCGTCAGCTCCCGGTCGGACAGGTGCTGCTCGACGAACCGGTCGATCCGGGCGGTCAGGGCCGTGCTCCGGGCCTCCGGCTCGAGCCGGGTCTCGGCCTCGGTCAGGCCCGCCACCGTGGCCGCCACCAGGTCGAGGCGCTGCTCGACGGCTTCACGCCGGAGGCGATCCGGACGGTCCAGGCGGGCCTGGCCCGCAGCGAGTCGGAGGGCCAACGCCGGATGCTGGCGCTGCACGGCGGCCGCGCCGACGCCCTGGAGATCACGCTCAACCTCTGGGCCGGCATCGGCCTGGTCCGCGGCGGGGCGGGCACGGCCCTGGTGGGCGACCACCGGGAGGTGGCCGCCCGGATCACCGAGTACTACCGGCTCGGCATCGACGAGTTCGTACTCTCGGGGATCCCGCACCTGGAGGAGGCGTACTGGTTCGGCGACGGCGTCCTGCCGCTGCTCGCCGACCAGGGCCTGTGGACCCACCCGTCCCGCAGCTGACGCGCGGCCGGCCGTGGAAGCCCACGGCCTGCCGCACTCAGGAGGCGCAGCCGGCTTCGCGCAGCGGCGCCTGCGCACCCGGGTCCGCGAGGCGGGTGCGCTCCGCCCAGGCGGCCACCGGCGGTCCTGCCGCGCCCAGGGCCGCGAAGAAGCAGCCGAGGAGCAGCCACCCCGAGTGTCCGAGCGTGAGGACGGCCCCGGTCAGGATCACGGGCGCGAGCGCTTGGCCCGCGCCGAAGCCGATGCCGAGGAGGCCCTGGTACTGCCCCTGGGCGTGATCGGGTGCGAGACCGTAGCCGAGCGCGTAGCCGCCCGAGGACTCCCACACCTCTCCGATGCTGTGGACGCACACGGCCAGCCCCGCGAGCCCCGGGGCCACCCAGGCTGGGACGTCGGCCGTCAGCGCCATCAGCGGACAGCTGACCAGGAACAGGAACCCGGCGAGGCGGAAGGCCCGGCCGCCCTGCCGCGGGATCTCCACCTTCGAGCCGAGCCGGCTCTGGAACAGCACGCAGACGCCGCTGTTGATCGCGTAGACCGCGGCCACGGTCCAGCGCGGTGCGTCGGTGTGCGCGGTGAGCCAGATCGGCAGGAGGAGCGAGACCGTCTGGTACTGCAGGCCCATGGCGCTGTGGAGCGCCACGAAGGACACGTACGGCCGGTCGGTCAGGACGGACCACCGGCGGTGTTCCTCCGGCCGCGGCAGGGGCCGGTAGTCCGGGACGCCCAGGAACGCGATCACTCCGGCGCAGGCGAAGCTGGCGGCGTTGGCGAGGATGAGCCCGGTGTAGGCGGCGCGCGTGTCGAGCTGGATGGCGACGGCCGCGCCCAGGGTGCCGACGACGACGCCGAGGTTGACGAAGGTCCGGAGCCTGGCCCGGAAGGCGGCCGCCGTTCACCCCCGACCCGTGCGATGAGCGCACCGCCCGCGGCGCTGCCCGCCGTGGCGGCCAGCCGGTCCAGCGTGGCGACGAGCGCGAACGCGAACCAGCCGTCGATGAGGACGAACGCCGCCATCGTGACGGCCTGCAGCACGAGGCTCGTCAGCCACACCGCGCGCGGCCCGTACCGGTCGGCGAGGTTCCCCGCCGGCACTCCGGCCACCAGCCCGCAGAGGCCGGCGATCGTCAGGCCCGCGCCCACCTGCGCGGCGGGCAGGTGGACGACGAACGTGAAGTAGAGGACGGCGGCGGTGTTGAAGAGGCCGTTGCCCACCCTGTTGACGAAACCGGCGGCGATCAGAGCCCTCTCCGGCCCAGCCCGCGCCCCGCTTCGCACCCGCTCCCCGGACCTCCTCATGATCATGCCGATCACGCTAACAGGGGCCCTCCCGGCCTTCGTCGCTCCGCCCTCCGATGCTCCGTCAGCTCCATGTCTCAGAAGGGCTTTCGCGACCTGGTATCTTCCCAGCCGTGACCCCCGACACCACTGCTCTCGTCTCCCGCCTCGGCCGCCCCCTCCGGCTGATCGTCACGGGGGGCGGGACCGGCGGACACACCTACCCGGCCCTCACCGCCGTCCGCACGCTGCGCGCGCGGCTCGCCGCGGCCGGGGGTGCCCTGGACGTGCTGTGGATCGGCACCGCCGCCGGGCTCGAAGCCCGGGTCGCCGGCTCCGAGGGCATCCCGTTCAGGACCGTCGCCACCGGGAAGATCCGCCGCAGTGCCAATCCGCTCAAGCTGATCTCACCGGCCAACGTCAAGGACATGGGCCGCGTCCCGCTCGGGGTCGCCCAGGCGCGCACCGCCGTCGCGGAGTTCGACCCGGACGTCGTGCTCGGCACCGGCGGCTACGTCGCGGTGCCGGTCGGGATGGCCGCCCGGATGTGCCACCGGCCGCTGGTCGTCCACGAGCAGACCGTCCGGCTCGGCCTGGGCAACCGGGCGCTGGCCCGCATGGCGACCCGCGTCGCCGTCTCCTCCGAGTCCACGCTGGGGTTCCTGCCCGACTCCGCCCGGCCCCATGCCGTGGTCACCGGGAACCCGGTGCGTCCCGAGGTGCTGACCGGCCGGGGTGACAAGGCCGTGCAGACGCTCGGCCTGTGGGGCTTCGATCGCGAGGCGCCCACCGTGTACGTCACCGGCGGCGCCCAGGGCTCGCAGCAGATCAACCAGTTGATCAGCGACATCCTGCCGTGGCTGCTCGGCCACGCCAACGTGATCCACCAGTGCGGGCCCGCCCACGAAGCCGGACTGCGCGCGCGGGTCGCCGCGCTGCCGGCGCACATCCGCGCCCGGTACCTGGTGTCCGGCTTCATCGGCCCGGAGCTGCCGGACGTCCTCGCGCTCGCCGACGTCGTGGTCTCCCGCAGCGGTGCCGGGACGCTCGCCGAGCTGACCGCGCTCGGCAGGGCGGCGGTGTTCATCCCGCTGGCCGGCAGCGCCGGGAACGAGCAGGAGCACAACGCCCGGCACCTCGCGGACGCCGGCGCGGCCGTCGCGCTGATCGGCCCCGCCACCTCCGACGCCTTGCAGGACACGATCGGCCCGCTGCTCACCGACCCGGCCCGCCGCGCCGAGATCGCGCGGCGGGCCCGTGAGCACGGCCGCCCGGACGCGGCCGAACGGCTGGTGGACGTGCTGCTGTCGGTCCTGGACCGTTAGGCGACGTCGGTCAGCACACCGGCCAATCCGTCCAGCAGGGCCCGGTTGGTCTCCCGGGCCAGTGGGGTGTCCACGTGGATGGTGTTGACGAACAGGCCGTCGTCGGTGCGGTGCAGCCAGTGCAGGAGCCCGTTGCAGCCGGAGACCCAGACGTGCAGCCGGGCCCGCTGGGCGGCGTGCAGGTCGGCACCGGGCAGGCGGCGGAAGTCGATGTAGGAGAAGAAGTTCACCGCGTGCGGCCAGTAGTGCAGTCGCGCGTACTCGGCCGGGGCGAGCAGCCGCCACGCCTTCACGAAGTGCACTCCGGCGTGGGCCTGCGCACGCCCGTAGGCGTCCTGGGCAGCGGTCAGCACGTCGGCGAAGCCGGCCCGCTCCCCGACCGGGAACTCGATCGGCAGGGTGTTGATGAACCACCCCATGGACTCGGCGTAGACGCCCCGGCCGCGCTCGTTGACCGGCACCAGCCCCCGGTACTCCGCCGGTCCGCCCAACTGCCGCAGGGCGAGCGCGACGCCCGCGAGCAGTCCCATGGACAGCCGCCCGCCACGGGCCCGGCAGGCGGCGCCGAACTCCTCGGTCTGGCGGGCGGTCAGCAGCCGTTCGGTGCTGGCCAGCGGCGCGTACAGCCGGCCGGGCCGCACGCCGAGGTCGAGAGGGAAGCGCGGGAACAGGCCGTCGTTGCGGTCACGGAAGTCCCGCCAGTAGTCCAGCCGCGCGTCGTCGGCGTTCATCGCCCGGTTGGCGCGGCGCTGGGTGCGGCTGAACTCCAGGTAGCTGCCGGGCTCCTGCTCCTGGGCGAGGCCCCGGTAGGCGGTGGCGATGTCGTTGACGGCGATCGCGCTGGAGAGGCCGTCGGTGACGAGGTGGTCGCACGAGAACCAGACCGTGGTCGACTCCGGCCGCACGACCGCGCCCATCGTGATCAGCGGCCAGGCGAGCGTGTCCACCTCCCGGAACGCCTCGTGGAGGTGCCCGGTGACCTCGGCGGGAGTCTCCAGCGGGCCGACGTAGTCGTGCTTGAGGGCCACCTCGTCGGGCGTCAGGACCTCGCAGCCCAGGTCCCCGCCGAGCGGCTGGTAGACCGCCCGGAGCACCTCGTGCCTCCGCACCAGGTGGAGAAACGCTCCTTCCAGCGCGTCCAGATCCACCCGTCCGGGGAGGTCGAAGCTGGCCGCGACGTAGGACCGGATCGGTTCGTCGATGCTCTGGGCGTGCTGTGCCACGGTGAAATGTTTCGCCTGGTTGTACCCGGTCGTCCGGCGAGGGGCGGGCCCACCGTCGCCGGTCAGGGAGACCAGGTGCCACCGATGGGCCTCGCCCGGGTCGATCTCGGAGTCCTCGACTGAGATTTGGAGCATTCCGCCTTCTTCTGCCTGTCGTCGCCGGGTGGTGTCCACAGCAGTCGCGCACCGGCCTACCAATCGATGCCGTACCAACCGGCCCAGCCGGTCATCGGATACGGCCACCGGGTACGGCCGTCGCCCGATCGGGTGACGGGCGCGGGGGCCGTCACCGGCACTGTCGAGGGAACGGTGCGGCGTCCGGGCACGGCGTTCGGGCGCGACGTACGGGCGCTCGATCACTGCCAGGGGTGTGAACGTTCGTGCTCGCGCCGTACGAGGGGCGAAAGCGACTCACGTCGATCCGCGCGCCCCACGATCCGGCTCCGGCTCCGCGTCCGCCGCCGCCTCCGGCAGTGCTCCCGCAGTCCGCTGAGCAGGTGCTTTGCCCCGTCCGCCCTCGCGCCGTCGGAGCAGCCGGTGGGGCGGTCGGATGAACTGCCAGGCATGCGTATTCCTTTCCGGACCGGGCGGATCGCCTGGGTCCTGGCCCTGGTGGCGGGCTCGCTGTTCAGCAGCAGCGTGATGGCGCCACCGGCCCAGGCCGCGATCTCCCTCACCAAGAGCGTGGACAAGGCGACCGCCGATCATCGACTCGGCTCTGCAGCCTTCCACCTCACCGCCAGCCCGAACCCCAGATCGTCGAAGTGGGCTCCTCGACATCGCCGAAGACCGGGCCGTCTCACGCGAGCCCGAGCGGACCGTTGACCCCGGAATCGGTGATCCCGCAGGCGTGATCCCGCAGGCGTGACAGCGAACCCGGACCCGGAGGTCCGTGATACCACCCTGTGCCGGGAGCCTCAGGACGGGTTCGAGGTCGCGGTGCCCGGCGACGAGGACTTCGTGGGGCTGCCCGGGGCGGACGGGGACGCAGTGGGGGGCTTCGGCGCGACCTGAAGACCGGTGACGTGGCCGTCCGCGGTGAGGAAGTACTGGAGTCCGGCGTAGCCGGGCGTGACCAGGATTCCCTGGGTCATCTTGGGCAGTTGGCTGGAGCGGGCGAGTTCGGTGCCGTCCTGGGCCCTGCGCCACACCACCTGCTCGGTGTCGTACTTCTTGAGTCCCTGGAAGAACTTCACCGGGATGTCGGTGCCGATCAGGACGCGCTGGTCCTTGGGGCCGAGCAGGGTGGTGAAGCCGAGGGTCGTCTGATCCTGCGTCCACGCCACCGACAGCGTGCCGTTCGTCAGGTCGAGCCCGGCCAGCTTGCCCGCTCCCGCGTCCATCGCGTAAACGCGGTTGTTCTCGGGGTCGACCGAGACCATCGACGGGATGAAGCTGTTCTTGCTGCCGCTGTTCGCGAACGGCTGGACGTTCGCCACCTTGGTCGAGTCGCTCTGGGAGACGGCCACGACGCTCATGGGCGTGGAGGTCGGCTTCCCGCCGTTGGTCATCGCGACGACGTAGTCGTTGACGACGGCCATGGCGGACGCGGCGGTCTGGCCGTCCTTGAGGTAGCTCACGGGCCCCCACGTCGGGTCGGGGGCGAAGGCGTTGCTCTGGAAGGCGTAGCGGTAGAGCTTGGTCGCCCCCGGCAGGTAGATCTCCTGCGTGCCGTCGAGCGTCGAGGTGGTGATGCGGCCGCCCATCATCTCCGGCAGCGTGACCTCGGTGAGCACCTGGAGGCTCTTCGGGTCGATGGCCACCATGATCGAGGGCGGCACGGCCGTCGGGTCGGGGCAGTTGAGGAAGGCGCTGAACCCCTGCTCGGTGCATCCGGGCTGGCGGTTGACGGTCTTGGCGACGATCGTCCCGTCGGGGAGCGCGTCGTAGCCGTTGTACGCCGTGTCGCGCGGGGCCGAGCCCCCGGTGGGGAGCGTGGTGCGGGCGAGGACCGCGCCCGTCGCCGGGTCGATGCGGGCGATGTGGTAGCCGTAGATGACCACCAGGCTGCCGTCCGCCAGGACGTTCAGGACACCGGGGTAGTCCCATTCGTCGGTCGCGTCGGTGTTGATGAGCACCCGGCGCCAGACCTCGTTGAAGGTGCCGGGCTCGACGCGCGAGACGAACGAGCCGGACGCGGCCGGGTCGTCGCCGTAGCCGCCGCCGTAGGCGTAGAGCTCGTCGGGGCCGCGGTCCACGATGTTGTACGGAGTCGCGTAGACCTGCTGCGAGCTGTGGGCGTAGACCTGGTTGTTCGACGGGGCGCCCTGGAAGTGCGCACAGGCGTAGAGGTGTGTCCGGTGGGAGTCGTGGACCTCGAACGCGGCGATGGTCGGGTACCAGGGGGCGTTGCCCTCGGCGGCCGCACAGGACTGCTCCCCGGGGACAAGCGTGGGGTCACCCACCAGCGGACCTCCGGCGGCCACGACGTCGGCGGGCGGGGAGCTCTGGTGCGCGTCGGCCACCCGCGTTCCCGGCCCGGAACTGGAACAGGCGGTGAGCCCGAGGACCAGGGCCACGACGAGTGCTGCCGGCCGGGCAACGGACAACCGGTGCGGCATGGCGGGGCTCCTCGGGCTTCTCGGGCTTCTGACGTGGGATCGACGTGCCCGACCTACGGCGCGGCCGACGCCCGGACCGCCGCCCACGCTCGCAGCGCGGCCCCGACCGGCCCCGCCGCCACGCCGGGCCGATCACCCGGGTGGGCGCGGCCGCCGATGAACGGAACGACGAGCTCCCGGATCTGATCGACGAGGCCGACGCCGGCTGACCCACCCGAACCGGGATCGGGCGAGGCGCGGGAGTCGGTCCGTCGGGTTCTCGTGCACCTGACGGGTGACCGGCGCCTGCCGAGGCCGGAGTCGTCCGTCGTCCGCTAGCCGTGGACCAGGCGGCGCATGATGCTCATGAGCTCGTCGGGCGGGGAGATGCTCAATGACCGGCTCTCGGGGTCGAGGACGGTGATCGACGTCAGGGTGCCCGCCCGCCACCAGAACACCCGTGGCGAGAGGCTTCCGGGGCCGTCCTCGTAGGCGCCCAGACCGAACCGGGCCAGCGAGTTGACGGCCTCGCCCACGTGCCGGTCGGCGAGCGGGTAGAAGACGAGGTTGTGCCGGTTGGGGACGACGACCAGCACGCCCTCGGGCGGTATCGGCGGGCCGCCGGCGGCGCGGACCGCCTCCTCGAAGACGAGCAGCTTGCTGGCGGCGAACGCCGAGTCGGGGTGGCCGAGGATGTGGAGGACCGCGCCGTCGGGGAGGTCCCACGTGTCGTAGGTGATCGGGGAGTCGAGCAGGTTGGTGCGCGCGGCGGCGTCGAGGACGTCCCGGTCGACGAGGGCCACGTCGCGGTCGTCGAGCACGCGGACGCTCTCCGGGGAGTCCAGAGCGATGCCGACCAGGAGGTCCGTGGCCAGCGGGCGCAGGTAGCCGAAGTGCTCCCGTGCCCCGGCGGGGATCGACTCCTCGGCGACCAGCCGCAGGTACACACTGCCCAGCGGGTCCTCGGCCTCACCGTCGGTCTCGCGCCGGGGCGGCGGCGACCATCCCGGCAGGTAGTCGGAGCGCACGTCGAGTGCCCACCCGTGCACCCGGACCGCGAGGGCGGCCAGGGCCAGGATGCCGAGCGGCAGCAGGGTCCTCGGGGCCGGGTCGGCGTCCAGGCCGTCCCGGTACTCGACGAGCCGCGCCGCCAGGGCCTGCTCGAAGGCGTGCTGGTCGTCGTCGAGGAGGACGCGCAGCAGTCGCTGGTCCGCGGTCGGGGCGGCGACGGCGTCCAGTCGCCCGGCCGCCTCGGCGAGTTCGTCGGGCTCCGGTTTGCGCAGGGTGACGGCGGGCCAGTCGCGGGGCAGGTGTCCGCTCGCCTCGGTCAGGTAGGGGCACAGCGCGTCCATCGCGGCGAGGTCCGCCGGGTCCGACACCGACGTCAGCAGCGAGTACGGCACGCCGTTGCGGATCGCCGGCGCGTAGTCGGACCGCAGCAGCAGGCCGATGGCCCGGTCGCGCTCCCACAGCAGCTTGCTGACCAGGCACGCCTCGAAGGCATCGAGCCACGTCCGGGCCGTGGGGGCCTGGTCGGCGACGGCACCGAAGGAGACGTCGTCGTTGGTCAACTTCTCGCCGATCAGCGGGAAGAGGACCTCCTGGTCGCCGTCCGGGAAGCAGCCGGCGCTCAGTGCCCCCAACGCCATCTCCGCTGCCGTGCGCAGGACGACGGCGGCGGAGGGCTCCGCCTCGGCCGCGCGCTCGACGGTACGGGCGGCGACGTGGTCGAGGAGCTCGTCCCGCAGCGCCAGCATCCGCTGCGGGGACGGGCCCTTGCTCCACATCTCGTACCACCGGTGGTTGGTCCGCTCGACGATGAGACCGAGCGCTTCGGCGACCCGCCGCCCGTCGACCGCGTGACGCGTGATCCCGCGCATCGCTGCCGCCCCTCCTGTTGATCTTCACTGCCGAACGGCACGCTAGCAGCAGGGACTGACACCGCTCCGCCACGTCCGGGAGCCGCTCAGTCCAGGTGGGCGGCGTTGAGTTACTCCCCCGGGAGCGCATGAGAGACGGGCGGTCGGCCGCGAACCCGTCGAGCGCCCGGGCCGCGGCCAGAGTGAGGGGCGTCACGGCGCCGGGCGATCGGGTAGTACGGATGATCTTCCATTGACTAGTGTGAACCATCGGATCGTGGACGGCCGTTCACGAGTGCGATGTGTGCACGGTCCACGCCACAGAGGACCTGAAAGCGAGTCACCAGCAGATGCAACCGACGTTCGTACTGGTTCACGGAGCCTTCTCGAACTCCTTCTCCTTCGCCCCGCTCCAGGCCGAACTCGGCCTCCTCGGGCACCGTTCGGTCGCCGTCGACCTGCCCGGTCACGGGTTCGCCGCGACGTACCCGCGGGCCTACCAGGCACCGCAGGACCTCGACGCGCTCGCCACCGCGCCCGGGGCCATCAAGGGCGTGACGCTCGCCGACAACGCCGCACACCTCATCGGGATCCTGGAGCGGGCCAAGCAGAACGGGCCCGTCATCCTCGTCTCGCACAGCCGCGGCGGCATGACGGCCACCGTCACGGCCAACCAGCGCCCCGACCTGATCGACCGCATCGTCTACGTCTCCTCGTGGGCCCCCGTCGACCTCACCGTCGGCGCCTACTACGCCGAGCCCGAGATGGCCACGGTCGACCTCGCGGCCATGGGCGCGGCAATGGTCGCGAACCCCGCCGAACTGGGCCTGCTGCGCTCCAACTTCCGCACCGCCGACCCGGGCGTCCTCGCGGGCTTCAAGGCGGCCTTCCTCGCCGACGGCACGGACGACGAGTTCCTGGCCCTCCTCAACACCTTCCAGCCCGACGAGAACCTCGATGCCGGCACCGACGACGACCGGGCCCGGCACGACAGCTGGGGCCGGATCCCCAAGACGTACGTCCGGCTGACCGAGGACACCAGCCTGCCGCTCGCCCTCCAGGACCGGATGATCCGCGAGGGCGACGCACTGACGCCGGACAACCCGTACGACGTCCGCACGCTGACCAGCAGCCACCTGAAGTGGCTCGTCGACCCGGCCCCGGCGGCCCGGGTCCTGGGCGAGCTCGTCGCCCTCCTGCCCGCCGGGCAGTGACCCGGGGGGCCCTGAACTCCCCGCCCAGGACACCGGGAGGCCGTCCGCCGCGCGCGATCCCCGCGCCGGCGGGCGGCCTCCGGACGTGCTCGCGACGGTGGCGGTGGACAACAAGCCCATGGAGTACTACGCACTGCCGCTAATCGAACAGCTGCATGCCGCCGGACCGCGACGAGTACGCCGTGGCGGACGTCCTGGCCAACGAACTGCCGGCCCCCGCGCTCGCAAGGGCACCACCCGCGAGGTCGGAGAAGCCCGACGGGCGGCCGCCAATCACGTCGTTCATAGAAGAGTTTGTCCTTTCTACGAGTACTCGCACACGAAATACCTGGCCGGTGGGGCGGCCGCCGTGGAAAGCGGCCGCCCCACCGGACGCGGCGTCAGTCTGCCGGTCATCGACGACCGTGCAGAGCGTATGAGCGTGAAATTCAAGGATGGTGAGTTCGTCGGCATCCCGCTGAGGGTGACTGTCGACAAGCGCGGACTCGCTGGCCGCGTAGGTGAGAACGGGGAGCGATTGTTGTTCGCTTTGGAGAGCGATCGAGGGGCAGGACGGGCCCAGATGTTGATGAGAAGTGAGAGCACCCCTGGTGTGTCGTGGCGAGCGTTCTGAGGCTGGGGCCAGGCTGGCCGGCCAAATCACCTTGTGGCAGACCTGAGTGATTGACTCTGCGCATGACTACAGATTCCGCTGGCGTCGAGTGGCTGCTTCGGCTCGTGACAGCTACCGGCTGGGACGCAGAGCAGACGCTCCAGGTTGACTGGACCTCCGCAGAGGACCGGGTCGGATCCCGGCTGCCGGGCGACTACAAACGTCTCATCGAGTGGTTCGGGAAGGGGACGTTCGATGACGGGTATGTCGATCTGCACGTCCCTGATGACCTTGCCGCCTGGACTCAGTTTCACGCCGACACAGGGGTCTTGCCGTGGGCCAGCAACGAGCAGGAGATGCTCTTCTGCTGGATCACCGACGAGGCTGCCCCCGAGGCCTGGCCGGTCTGCGTAATGGGTGTCGGGGACGATGACGGAGACCGGTTTGACTGCACCGCGACCGAGCTGATGGTCCGGATGCTGACCGAGCCGCAACACCCGTACACCATCCCCGCAGACTACTCCTCACGCTGGTTCGTTTCCTTTGGCGATGCGTATCGGCTCGCGCCATCTGGGTTGTGACCGCGCGGAGGTGGGATCTGTACGGTGACCGGCTCTGTCTCGTAATCGGTGGTAACGATCGGTGACAGTCGTCGTTGGCATGGCATGCACGAGGTCAACGAACTTGTGAGTGTGGTGTTTTCGGGGCTGTCGGCGCTCGTCGTCGAGGGCGTGGCGGACGAGGGGCAAGGTCATCCGGGTATCCGCGCGAACCCGGGGACGATCCGGTGCCGTGCCCGATGTGCGGGCAGCCGACGGGGCGGGTGCATGGCGATGAGGACCGGCCAGGTCCGCGCCGAGCTGTAGGTCGCCTTCGCGTTGTTACCCCTCGGAGGGGCGATGAGGACCCCCGATCCCGCGGGCAGTTCCGAGCCCGACCGCACGTTGTTACCCCTCGGAGGGGCGATGAGGACACTTGCAGCCCGGCTCACCACACCTTGTGGACGGCTGTTGTTACCCCTCGGAGGGGCGATGAGGACGTGAGGCGGGTCCGGCCAACGTCCGGGTGATGGCGGCGTTGTTACCCCTCGGAGGGGCGATGAGGACCCGGCCGAAGCCGGCCGGGACCGGGCCAACGCGGCATGTTGTTACCCCTCGGAGGGGCGATGAGGACACGGCGACCAGGCCGCCGCGCTCGCCTCGCCGCAGGTTGTTACCCCTCGGAGGGGCGATGAGGACCCGGTGGGCGACGACGCCGTGACCCTGGTCGTCAACGAGTTGTTACCCCTCGGAGGGGCGATGAGGACACGATTGAGGTTCGGGATGGGTACGCGGGGCTGCTGGTTGTTACCCCTCGGAGGGGCGATGAGGACATCCAAGACGGTGGCGTCGGCCTCGTTGCGGAATTCGTTGTTACCCCTCGGAGGGGCGATGAGGACCCTCAGCGACGGTCTCCGAGCCAGAGCCTCTGCCCGTGTTGTTACCCCTCGGAGGGGCGATGAGGACACTGGGGGGCATCAGCCCCCCACCCGCCCGCAGCGAAGGTGTTGTTACCCCTCGGAGGGGCGATGAGGACCGCAACGCCGGTCGCCCAGAAGGCGATCGTGGACGGTTGTTACCCCTCGGAGGGGCGATGAGGACCCCACGGTAAAGCCGCAGGCCCGTGCCTACGCACGAGTTGGTCTTGGGCGGGATTTTTCAGCGAATCTTCGGTGATGCTCCGGGGCCCGGTGTGGCGCTGAAATTCCGGCCGGGGTGGTCGCCGACAACGACGCTACAGCAGGCCGGATGGGGCGGTGGCCGGCAAGGCCTGTTGAAATGTCAAGAGGCTTCGGACATCTGCCACGTCCCGGTGACGCCGGCGTGGGCTGCGCCCCTTCCGCCCGTTCTTCCAATCTGTCGCTGCCCGGGACCACGGCCGCAGGCCTGTGCTGCGGGTCGTCCCATCTGCCGGTGTTGCACCACTGGCGCTCGCGGAGTGGGCCGATCGCCTGTGCGGAGTCGGGCAGCGACCGAAGCGACCGAGGCCCGTGGTGGAGACGGCGAAGTGGATTGCCGGCGCCGACTCGTCGGGCGGTCACCGTGATCCAACAGCGTCGCGCCCGCTTCGTGTCTTCTCACCGGGCCGATCCAGGCGTGAGCTGTCAGGCGTTGAGTTCGTGGTGTTCCCAGGTCTCGCCTGGTCTCTGGAGACTGCCGCATCCGGTGAGCGGAGTGGCCGCCGGAGCCGCCTCCGGCGGGCTGATCGACCGTGCCGCTTCCGCCGCCCGGGCCGGCCCTCGTCGCCTGGTGTGCGTTGCGTCGGGTCCAGGGTCACTGCGCCGATCACGGAAGTCCGGCTGCCGCCGGACCCGGGCCTTGACGGCCCTTGGCCGAGCGTGGGAAGGAACGCCCCCGAAGGGGTGGCAACGCGGCGAGTTGACAGCGGCGGGTCCCATCGACCGTCGGCCGGACGGCCCGGACGTTCTCCCTCCTGCCGGCGCGGTGCTGCTCGCCCCCGCCACGATGTCGCTCCCAGATCACGTCCGCCGACGGGCCGCCGTTGACCCGCCCATTCCACTTTTGCGATGCTGGGCGGCTCACGTCGGTGGTGGTACGCGAATCGACGCCCCGGGGGCGGGCTTTCGGCATGGGGCGGGGAGAGGGGCCGGTACATGTCCGAGGACGTCCGCGATGCCGTGCGGGGTTCAGCGAGCGATCCGGCGTGGCTGGTCACCGCCGAACCGGCCGCCGTGCTGGCCGCGCTGGAGGACGCCGACCGTGCCGACGGGCACCTGCTCGCGGCCGTCTACCGGGCGTCCGCGCACCTGCACCGGGACGCCGGGCCGGCGGCGCGCCGTCACCTCCTCGCCCTGGACGCGGCCCGGTTCGGCGCGCGCGACTGGGCGGCCCGCTTCGCCGCCGTCCCGCTGGACGGCGACGTCGGCGCGCGGTGGCCGGTCTCCTGGGCGTCCGGCTCCGAGGTCGACCACCGCTGCCGCGCCGTGCTGCACGGCGGCCTGGACCTGGTGTTCGCCGCCACCGCCGCCGAGGTGGACGGCGGGACGGTCGTCGCTGTCGGCGACGGCGAGGGGTTCGTGCGGCTGTGGGACGGCGGCACGGGCGCACCGCTCGGCGAGCCGTTCCGGGTGCACGGCACCGAGGTCAGCGCCATGGCGACGGCTCGGGTGGACGGCGAGCCCGTGGCGGTGAGCGTCGGCGAGGACGCCACCGTGCGCGTGTGGAGCCTGCGCGACGGCCGCCGTCTGCTGGAGCCCTGGCGCGGGCACGTGGCCCCGATCTACGCGGTGGCCACGGCGGAGCTGGACGGCCGCTGGGTGGCCGTCACCGCGGGCTGGGACCTCGGCCTGGAGGTGTGGGACGTCGCCACGGGCGCGCGCGTGGGCGAGGGCCTGCGCGGCCACGGCGACCGGGTGTACGGCGTGGCGACGGCCGAGGTGGACGGCCGGCCGGTGGCGGTCTCCGGGAGCTGGGACGGCACCGTGTGCGTGTGGGACCTGAAGGCGGGCCGCGCGCACGGCGACCCGCTGCCGGGCCACGACGGCCGGGTCTACTGCGTCGCTACCGCCGTCGTCGACGGCCGCCCGGTCGCGGTGAGCGGCGGCACCGACGGCGCCGTCCGGCGCTGGGACCTGACGACCGGCCGGGAGATCGGGGACGCGCTGATCGGCCACAGTGACGTCGTGCTGTCGATCACGACCGCCGTCGTGGACGGTCGTCCCCTCGCGATCAGCGGTGGCCGCGACGACATCCTCCGGGTCTGGGACCTCGGGACCGGGCGGCTCGTCGGCGCCCCCCTGGTCGGGCACCGGGCCCCGGTGTCGACGCTCACGACCACCCGGGTGGCCGGCCGGCCGGTGGTGATCAGCGGCAGCACCGACAAGTCCGCGCGGCTGTGGGACCTCTCGGCCCCCGAGACCGTCGGCGCACCCGTCGCGGGGCACACCGACCAGGTGCTCGCCGCCGCCACCGCCGCCCTGCGCGGACGTCCGCTCGCCGTCACGGGCGGGGACGACGGCACGGCCCGCGTGTGGGACCTGGCGACCGGCGAGCCCGTCGGCGACCGACTCGACCCGCCTGGGGACACCGTCGCCTCCCTGACCGCCACCGACGGCCACGTGCTCACCGGCGGCGACCTGGACGGCTCGGTGAACTGCTGGAGCCTGGCCGCCAACTCCCGCGGCGCCGCCTCCTTCCCGCTCCACACCGGCCCGGTGCGCGCCCTGGCGACGCTGGACGTCGGCGGGCGTACCCTGGCCGTCAGCGGGAGCGTCGACCACACCCTGCGCGTGTGGGACGCGAGGACCGGCGCACCCCTCCTGCCGCCGCTGCAGGGGCACACGGACATGGTGTGGGGCGTCGCCGCCGTCCTGGTGGACGGCCGCCCGCTGGCCGTCAGTGCCGGGGTGGACGGCACCGTGCGGGTCTGGGACCTCGCGACGGGCCGGCAGGTGGGCAAGCCGCGGACGGGCCACGACGGCCCGGTGTTCTCGGTGGCCACGGCGGTGGTCGACGGCCGGCCGGTGGCCGTCACCGGCGGCCAGGACGCGACCGTCCGGCTGTGGGAGCTGGGCACCGGGCGCGGCCTGTGGAACCGGGCGCCGCGTGGCCCGCTCGGCGAGCCGCTGCGGGGGCACGGGCGCGGTGTGTGGCGGGTCGCGACGGCGGTGGTGAACGGCCGGCCGGTGGCTGTCAGCGGGAGCGGCGACGGCACGGTGCTGGAATGGGATCTGACGAGCCGTCGGCTCGTCGACTCCGCGATGCGCTTCCCCGGGCCGGTCATGGGCCTGGCACTCTCCCCGGACGGTGGGCGGCTCGTCGTCACCTCGGGCCGGGAGGTCGCGGCGCTGGCCCGTCGCTGACCCCGATGTGACGGAAGCGGCCAGCGCGCCAGCCGTCGATTGTGAACAACCGTAGACAGAGTTGTGTGCAATCGCCGAAGTATTCGACCCGGGAGTGCCCGCTGCGCCTGATGTTCCGTCAAAGTTCCCGTTCCTCATCCAGGTAGTGTCAAATCGCCTCAAGCTCCGGTTAAGGATGGCGCATTCACGCCACCCGTGGACGCTCCGACGAGCCCGGGCCCGCAAGGCCCTTCCGGACGACGAGAGCAGGGGATGACAACGACAGAGGAAGAGGCCAACGGCACCGCGCGGACCGGGCCGGGTGCGGGTGCGCCGATCCGGCCGCCGCGCGGCGGGCAGCGTCGCGGTGCTCGCCGTCGGGGTGGGCAGTTGCTCGCTGCTGGAACCATTCCCGTGGCCGTCACCGCGTCCGTACTCGTCGCCGGCCTGGCCGCCTGCGGCACTCCCGAGCAGATCACCGCCTTCGGCCAGGCCACCGGTGACAAGGTCGAGCCGAGGAGCGCCGAGGCCCTGTCCGGGCTGAGCGTGTCCGTCGCGGTGGGGCCGACAAGCCACTCAAGGGCATCGACTTCTTCAAGATCGCGCAAAGCCCCGGGACCGAGAAGTACCTAACGGTCGACAAGCCGGTGCGGCTGTCCTACGTGCTGTCCGACCGCCCGCGCTGCTGGAGTACCGGCAGGTCGACGCCAAGGCGTACCTGCCAGCCGACGCCAAGGGCCTGGTGAAGCTGGTCGGCCAGGACCCGTCCCAGGTGGATGCCGCCAGCAAGGACATGCCGGCCGAACTGGCCCCGCTCCGGGATGTCCTGGCCGGCAAGTGGGTCACCTTCGACCCGCAGGCACTCGCCGAGGAGGCCAAGAAGTCCGACGGTGCCAAGGCCGCCTCCCCGAGCCCGGACGGCAAGCCCACACTGGACCCGGAGACCGCCAAGCAGTTCACCAACTCCATCCGGGCCGTCCTCACCCGCACCGTCACCTTCGAGGACAAGGGCGAGAAGGACGGCACCGACCACGTCTGGATGAGCGCCCCGGGCCGCCAGCTGGCAGACGAACTGCCGAAGGCGCTCAAGCCGCTGGCCGCCAAGCTCCCCGGGAAGTTCGGGAAGCTGCCCGACTCCGTGCCGGCCGGTGTCCGCGAGACGAACGTGACCTCTACCTGAAGGACGGCAAGCTGACATCCGTCACCTTCGACCTCGCACAACTGGAGAAGAAGGCCGGGCCGAGCGTCAACTTCCCCGTCAAGCTCGCCTTCAGCCAGAATGCCCCCACCGTCGATGCCCTCGGCGCCGCCGTCGCGCGGTGGCCGCCCTCGAGGTCCGCCTGGCGCATCAGGCGTGCGACCAGCGGGAACAGCTCCTCGTCGCGGAGCCGGCAGGCCGACTTCGGCCGCTGCCTGCGCGCGAAAAGGACGCGTCGCCGAGGCGGAGCTGACCCTGATCGGGGTGTAGTTGTTACCCCTCCGAGGGGCGATGAGGACCGCGCCAGAGGCAAGCAGACCGCCCCGGGGGGTGCAAGGTTGTTACCCCTCCAAGGGGCGATGAGGACCCCGCGCCCACCACGACGCACGCCGCAGGTGCGATGTTGTTACCCCTCCAAGGGGCGATGAGGACCGGCCGTTGGCGCGGGCGATGTCGTGCAGGTGCTCGTAGTTGTTACCCCTCCAAGGGGCGATGAGGACCCCGAGGCGCTTGGCGAGGCCGGGGTGCGGACGATGATGTTGTTACCCCTCCAAGGGGCGATGAGGACCACAACACGGCGGAATGGGCTGCTTTTCTCGAAGGCGGTTGTTACCCCTCCAAGGGGCGATGAGGACCTCGCAGTCGCTGAACAAGCTCATCAAGGCGCTGGAGATGTTGTTACCCCTCCAAGGGGCGATGAGGACCGAGGAGCCCACGCCGCACTGCCCGGAGCGGGTGCTAGTTGTTACCCCTCCAAGGGGCGATGAGGACCGGTACGAGGAGCCCGAGCCCGGCTTGGAGCCGACCGCGTTGTTACCCCTCCAAGGGGCGATGAGGACCCGGCCGTCGACATCGAGGACGTCCTCGACGTCTCCGAGTTGTTACCCCTCCAAGGGGCGATGAGGACCAAGCTGCGGGCCCGCACCGGACGCACGGAGTCCGAAGAGTTGTTACCCCTCCAAGGGGCGATGAGGACCCGGGTGCCGGGGGGACGGAGGCCTCCGGGGTGGGCTGTTGTTACCCCTCCAAGGGGCGATGAGGACCCCTGGGGGACAGTCACGGCGGGGGTGGTGTCCCCCACGTTGTTACCCCTCCAAGGGGCGATGAGGACCCCCACGGTAAAACCGCAGGCCCGTGCCTACGCACGAGCTGGTCTTGGACCGGATTTTTCAGCAAACCTCCGGTGATGCTCCGGGGCCCGGTATGGCGCTGAAATTCTGGTCGCGATGGGTTCGCTGCGCTACAGCAGGCCGGATGGGGCGACGGCCGTCAAGGGCCTGTTGAGATGTCAAGGGGCTTCGGGAACATCGTGCCACGTCCCGGTGACACTCGCGTCGGCTGGACGACCACCTTGCGGCCGCGGTCCCAAGCGACGACGTCCGTGCCCAGGTCACCGGCGGATCCTCGGGACTCCCGAGGGGCCAGGCCGGGTCTCGCTCAGCTCCCGCTTCTCCCTGGAGAAGGCCCCCGGCTACCTCGCGGGGTTCAAGGACATCCGGGTGCGGGAGCTGGCCGGAACCATCGAGGTCACCGACCCCGCACCGGTCGTCGCCCCCCCTGGCCTCCTACGAGGCATGGGCCGACCAATGCGGTGTCCCGTTTCACGAGACCGTCAGCCGTGCAGCGGAGATCACCGCCACCATGACCGCGACTGCGGGATCGTTCAAGATCACATGCCGCGGTGGCATTCTGGCCTGCCACCTCTGACTGACGCTCCGGCTGGCCTTGCTTCCTCCCGCCGACCATCCGAGCAGTGCCGTCATTCGCGTAGTCGGTCGGAGAGTCAGTCGTCCCTTGGCGAGTGTTCGGGTTTGCCAGGGGCACGACCATCCGGCAGGGTTCGGTGCCCGTCGCGATGATGATTCCGTTGCCGGTGGCGGCGGTCGACGACAGGCTCGTAGAGGCAGGGGCCGCCGACGGTCGACCCCGCCCTCACCCGGCCACGAGTGGAAGTCGGCTACCAGGAGCAGCTGACCCAGGGGTAGCAGTAGTCGAACTCCATGTTCGCCTGTCGTCCGGAGGCGTCCCACTGCCTGGCGGTAGCGCCGTTGTCGGTACGCCAGTCCGCGATCTCCAGGAACTTCCCGCTGTTCCAGTTGAGCAGGTACTCCGCGATGTTCGGATCGGACGGGATCCCAGGACCGAGCTCCATGTACTGCCACGCCTGATTGGCCCCCCCCGGTGCAGTACCACTGCCGGGCTGGGGCACCCATGTCCGTGCGCCAGTCCGCGATCTCCAGGCACTGGCCGCTGTTCGCATTGACGAAGCGCGTCCTCCCGAAGGAGTCCGGGACGACCAGCCACATCTGGTTGGCCCCGCCGGTGCAGTCCCACTGCCGGGCGGGCGCGCCGGCGTCGGTACGCCAGTCCGCGATCTCGAGGCACTTGCCACTGTTGTGGTTCCGCAGCGGATGCGCCTGCTGCGCGCTCGCCGGCGTGCTTCCGACTCCGACCACCAGACCCGCCGCCACCGTGGCCGCCACGGCGACTCTGACGATTCCCATCCGCCCGCGCATTGCCCACTCCCCCTTGTCCTGCCGACCGGTGCCCGGCCGATCGCGGCAGGATCCTAGCCTCAGCCGTTTCGCGTCGAACGGCGGGGGCCCGCGTCAACGCATGAGTGCGACATTCCGAATCTCGACGGCGATGAGAGCACCGTGCTCGGCGTCGGTGGCTCCCGGCAGGGTGCACGAAGAACCGACTGCGGGGCTCGCCTCACGAGTGCCCTACCCGGACGGCAGAGGCGAGCCGGACCAGGCCCCCGTCCACCTGCCCGCAGGACGCTGGAGAGTCCGCGCGTTCCAGAAGACCGGCGACTCCCCCTGGACCAGTGTGGTCCAACTCCTCCCCGAGGCCGATACCCAGTCGACAACGACGACTCCATGACTCGAACGCCCAGCCCACCCCCGCAGCGGGGTGGTGGGCGCCCAGGCAGTGCTGTGGATGATCGGAGGCGGCAGCAGCGGCCTGTCGGCGCCAGCACTGCCGATCGCTCTGTCGCAGCCTGCTGACATGATCGTCCGAACAGCGCGGACGAGGGGACAGGCATGGACCTGACGGTGGAACAGGCGGCACGGCAGATCACGGCGGAGATCGTCGCGCAGGCACCGGAAGGCTGGACGGAGTGCGTGCTGCGGGCGCACGGGGGACGGAGGGGCACTGGCATGTTTGGCAGCGGATACGTGGTGCCGAGCCGTCCGGGCTCCTACTTCAGCATGCCGTCCCCACACGAGAGCCTCGCCTCGCTGGCGTCTCGGTTCCGGGACAGCCACGACTGGGAGGCCATCGCCCTGGAGTTGACCTGCCGCCCCTCCGGCGCCTTCGAGCTGGTGGTCTTCCGGGACAACCTGGAGCCCGAGGGCCGCCGCGAGGACGGCTGGACACTGACCATCGACCCCGACTTCCGGTCCTCCGAACCGGGCGCGGTCGACGGCACAGAACCATCCGAGCTGCCCCCCGCCGGGGACCCGGCGGAAGCGGTCGAGCGGCTGCGGGCCATACTCCGGAAGCACGCCGAACGCTCCAGCACGCAACCGCAGATGCCGGCGCCCGTCACCGAGGGACAGCTCGCCGCCGCGGAGCTCCGCCTCGGACAGGCACTCCCCGCGGACCTGCGCGCGCTGTACCTGGAGGCCGACGGGGACGGCGGCAGCGAGGCACTGGACGGGTACTGCTGGCTGTCGCTCGACTCGGCGCTGGACGCACACGACGAGTACATCGGCGTCCCGACCTGGTTCGGCTGGCAGCTCGGCTGGAACCAGGTGCTCTTCGACGCCGACCCGCCGAACACGGTGCGCCGTTGCTCGGGGCATCCGGGCTGGCTCCCGTTCGCCACCTGGTTCGACGGCAACTTCTTCGCCGTGGACCTCACGCCATCCACGAACGGCCACCCTGGTCAGGTGATCGAGGTCGGCCGGGACTTCAACCACGGTCCACGCTACGTGGCTTCATCTGTCACCGCCTGGCTCGGCCAGGCTCTGGGCCAGCCCGATCCGCACGCCGCGCAGCAGTCCCAGAACGGCTCGCGCCAGTTGGTGCTCTCCGCGCTGGACGAGCGGCTCGCGCCGGGCGTCCAGGCGATCCACCTCAATGACGCCCCCACACCCGTCAACCTGTCCCCGCTCTCCGCCACCACGCAGCTGCGGCGCCTGCACCTCAACCGCTGCGCCACCTCCGACCTGTCCCCCGTGGCAGCACTCCCCATCGAGGACCTGACCGTCGGCCTCGCCGCCGACGCCGACCTCACCCCGCTCACCGGCCACCCGAACCTCACCTCACTCGCCGTCGCCTCCGAGACCCCGATCGACCTCACCCCACTGCGTACCCTCCCCGCGCTGCGCTCCCTCGACCTGTCCCGCTGCGCCACCACGGACTTGGCGTTGCTGGCCGACCTCCCCGGCCTGCACTACGTCGCCCTCTCCGCCACCCAGTGGACAGCCCTGATCGCCGCCAGCCGCCTCCCTGCCCACCTCGCCGCCGCTCGCATGGCTGGAGCCCCGCCCCTCACCGCCGCCCTCGACCTGCTCGCTGCCCTCGGCGTTGACACCTCCACCGCCTACCACCTCTCCGGAACCGTCGCCGAACCCCAAGCCGCCACCAGCTGACCAACAGCGGCGCTGGCGCTCCCCCTCGGTGCTCTGGCTTTCAGCGTGGTTCAGCTCCTTCTACAGGTCGACGGCCAGTCGACAACGGCTCCTTGACTCGCACGCCGGTTCTCACGGGTTCGACCTGCGTGCGGTCCGGAAGTCCTGGTACTCGTCGCAGACGATGCCGTCGTTGACCCAGCGTTGCGGGTCTGCGGCGAGTTCACGCTCGGACAGATACAGGGCCTCCTCGGGAGTGCGCAGGACAGCGATTTTCCGTCCCCAGGTCTCGTCCTCGGGGTCCAGGGATGGGAACTCGGTGATGTCGAGGAAGGCGTCGGTGCCGACGTCTTCCACCTCGCTCAGGTAGATGGTGATGCCCGCACGGCCGGGGCTTAGGGCGATCCAGCGGAGCCCGGGCCGGCCGTCGATTTCGATGGCGCCGAGGAACTGCTCAATCTGCTTCCCGCGTTGGAGGGTGCTGAGGGCAAAGGCGGGAGTGAGGTGCCGCATGTCAGCTCCTCCGAGGGGTGCTGGTCGGACAGGCGTCCCGCATGGTCAGCCTGAAAGGATTTGTCGAGCCTTCACCAGACGCGCTCGATGGTCTTCGATCCAACCCGCGGGCGGGGACATGGGCAGGCTGACCGTCACCTGCGAGGACGGGTCATCGCTGATCGACACCCCGATCGCCCTGGGGCTGAGCGGCTTGATCTTCAGCTGGACCGTCCGGCCGGAGTTCAGCCATGAGACGAACCTGTTCCCGGCAAGGCTGTCGAGAGCCTCTTCCCACAGGTCGAGCTCGAAGGCCGAGATCCCCACCCGGAAGTTGCCGGTGACGGTCTCTGTCGACACGACGAACTCACAGTCCAGGAACCCACCGCCCGGCTCCGGTCGCTGCAGCACCCGCAACGCGACGACATGACCGCTCGTCCCTGGCGGGTCAGCAAGGTGGATCAGATCGTCCAGTGCGTCGTACATCACAGCCCTCCCACTCGATCTCGAACAAGGGCATCATTCCGGACGACACCGACACACCCAGGGCGCTCTCACTTCTCACCGACCCTCCGCGCGCCACTGGCAGGCATCTAGCCTTCAAAGCCACCAACAACTGCTCTCGATGGCCACCTGCACAACCAGAGCTCACACCCGCAACCCCGGAGGCACGGACGCTGGGCCCGGTCCGAAGGCCCCTCAACGCCCAACGGGCGCTCACGATCGATACGCGGCGTCGCCTCCTCGACGAGTTCGTGCGGGACCGGGTACTTCTGCGCACCGCACACAGGGTCCCAGGGGAAATTGCCGGGCTTGCGGCCGAACGGTGGCCCCCGCGACGGCGGCACGGCGCAACCGGACGGTCATGGCGCCGACGCAGCACGCCAAGACTGCGGCGAGGAGACCGCTCAGGCGGCCCGGCAAAGCAGGACGAGAACGTCGACCAGGACCACGGCGACTTGGTTGACAGGACGTGCTTCAGGCGGGCCGGCCGATGTCACGGTAGTGGAAGCCGGTGTCCGGGCCGCCGGTGAAGACCACGGCGTCGTCGCCCAGCCCAAGAGCGTCCAGCAGCACCCGCAGCGCGTCGTCGACGTCCTCGTGGGAGCGGTGCAACCACACCCATGTCTCGCTCTGCCCGTCCGGCATGAGGCTGAGTGCGAAGCGCCGCCGGTCGACCCTGAACACGGCGGCATCCACCGCCCCGAGGTCCGCCCAGCTGCGCTCCACGCTCAGGCGCAGCCGGGCGGCGAGGGCGTCCAACGGTGCCTTGAGGCCGGCGATCATCCGGAAGGTGCTCGCCGCGGTTTCCCAGAGGCTGGTCTGCGCGGCGGGATTCCTGCCGGTGTAGTACGGCGGGTTGGTGGCCGGTTGCCAGTCCGGTTCCGGTCCGGGTACGACGATCTCCGCCATGTGCTCCCTTTCGTTCGCCCCTGTACGGTTGGGCGCAGCGTAGCCCGGGCTGGGGTCGCAGCGGCAGGGACGGCTGGCGGGACGACGCCCCGGCTCAGCGACGGGACGGCGCGCAGCGGCGGGCGCGGGACGACGAACCCGAGCACGAGCCACATGCTCCATCTACTCCCGTCGGGCCGCACCCCCATTCATCCTTGAGCCCGCGAGGACGGCGGGACGGAACAGGGGACGGCGGGCAGGGCGCAGCGGGCCAGCCGGGCGGCCGACCAGGGCGCGGCAGCGGGAGCGCGGCATCTGGCGGCACAGGCAGGCGGCCGGGAAACCGTAGCTCCAGACGACGCCTCACTACGGCCATCGGTCGTCGTTAGGCTGACGGTATGACGGTTCTTCTGCGGTTCGGCGCGCTGCTGGCGCACCTGGCCGGCCGGCGGGCGCTCGACTCCGCCACGCTCGCGGCGGCGGCCGGCACCGATCCAGTAGAGCTGCAAGCCCTGCTCGGCGGGCAGCCGCCGGGCGGACGGCTACTCAATGACCTCGGGCCGGTCCTCGGCCTGCACGCCGCCGACCTGTTCGTTCTCGCCGGACAATCGGTGCCCGATGACCTGACGCCGATCACCCGCAACCCGAACTGGTCGATCGACACCGTCGTCTACAACACGATGGTCATGCCCGCCGACAACCGGCGACCGCTGCTGGAGGCGATCCGGGCGCAGCCTTGCAGTGCCGTCAGGCTCTCGAGAGCGTCATCGGCTACGCCCCTTCAGTCTGTTCTTCCGATCTGTGCCGGCTGTCGCCCGGCTGCCCGGCATCACGACCGCAGGCCTGTGCCACGGGTGGTCCCATCCGCCGGTGTCGATCACTGGCGGGCTCGGCGTGGGCCGATTGCCTGCACGGAGTCGGGCAGCGACCGAAGCGACCGAGGCCTGTGGTGGAGAGGGCGAAGCGGAGTGCCGGCAGCCGTTGCGATCCGGGCGCGAGTTGTCGAGGCGTTGAACTCGTGACATCCCCAGGTCTCGCCTGGTCTCGGGAGTCTGCCGCCTTCGGTGAGCGGAGTGGCCGCCGGAGCCGCCTCCGGCGGGCTGATCGACCGTGCCGCTTCCGCCGCCCTGGTCGAGCAGATCGTCGTGAACGTGCCGCTCGACGTGAACGACCTGTCGGGTTCACGGCAAGCCCGAGCGACCTCTGTGCCGAGCACCCCGACGGCCTCCGGATCATCACCTGGCAGCGGCTGGAGCACGGTGACGCGCTCAACGAACTCGGCATTCCGAGGTGCGCGACAAGAGCGCCGTCATCGCCGAGCTGCAGGGCAAGGGCCGGGGTCTCGACCCGGTTCGACCCCCGGATCCTGTTCGCTCTGCTCACCCACATCGCGATGCTGTGGACGGCGTCCAACCCCGATGTGCCGGCGGTCCTGTACCCCGCCGACCGGGCGGAGCACCGCGAGACGATTCGCCGCATCGCCGCCGCCCTGGTGGAATGACCCCGAGGTGCTGCCGTGTCCCTGACTGTCGGCGCTGCCGCGCCCCGACCTCTGACGCTTCCGTGCCCCCAACTTCTCGGTCAGCTAAGGTCGTTCCTCCCCCCTGACCGTACGGGAGTTTCTGGCAAACGCTCGTCGGGTCCCCTCCGCGGCTGCGAGCATGGAATCATGCCGCAGGATCACCCGGAACCGTCCTCGACCTCCTCGGTGGAGAACCTCCTCACCGACGGGGCGACCGTCAACGGCTCGGTGCTGCAGGCCGGAAGCGTGCACGGAGGCGTGCACCTCCACGCGGCGGAGCGGCTGGTGCGGCCGACGGGCCCCGGAACGGTGGACGTCCTCGTTGAGTACTTCGAGCCCGGCCAGTGGCTGGTGGTCCCCTCGCGAGCGGCGTTGGAGGTACCTCCCGCACTGTTGCCGGGTCAGCGCCCGGGCGAGGAGGACGTGGCCGAGTGGGCACGCGGGCACGGGGGCGTGGACTTCGCGACCACGGAGCTGTCTGTGACCGTGATCAACCGCTCCGACGCCCACCTCACCCTGCGCGGCTTGACGGCTGAGGTCATCGACCGCGCCGAACCGCTCACCGGAGCGTTGGTCTCCCGGCTCCCGCAGGGTGTCAGCGGCGTACCGGAGCTGGAACTCGACCTCGACCAGGAACATCCGGAACTCTGGCAGGTGGACGAGTTCACCCGTGGACGTGTCGGTGCCCGCCCGTTCCTCGACCGTACCCACGTGCGGCTGGCCCCGGGACGAGTCGCAGCGCTTCATCGTCACCGCGCGGATCCGCAGTTCCTGCTGCACCTGGGAGCTCGTCCTGGCCTTCCGCGGCGACGACGGCACCGAGTTCGCCGTCCGACCTGAGCACCGCTTCCGAACCACCGGGCTCCCGGTGACCGGACTCTCCCCCGTAGTGCGGTGGGCGTGGTTCGAGGATCCGCCGCGGTTCTGGCGGGACACGGCCCGGCTGGACTGGTGCAGTCAGGGCAACCCCAATCCGGAACTTCCCTCAGCTCCGAGGGAACTGCGCAAACTGGCCGGGCGCTACGGCCCGCGTCTGACGCACTTCCTCAGCACGGGCACCACCGGCCCGGAGCAACAGCTCCGACTGGCCGCGGTGCTGCCCGCGGTGCGGCTGGCCGTCGACCTCGTCAGGGCCGACCGCAAGGGCCGACACGCCGAAGCCGCCCGGCTGCGCGCCGAGCTGCGCCGGCGGTTCCCACCCCCAATCCTGGAGCAGGCCTACGTGGCCGCCCTGCTCGCGGCGGGCCTCACCCACGGGATCCCGCCCAGCCACCGCGAGAAGCTGATCGTCTACCTCGCGGGCACCCCCGCGGCCGAGGTCCTGCGGCCGATGATCGCCGTTGCCGCCCGTAGCTGAGTTCCGGCCTTCCTTCCCCACTTCGAGAGGATCACTCGGACGGGGCGGCCTGGACGCGAGCAAAGGAGCGACGGTGACCTTGCTGGCGGACACCCACGCACCGGTACCCCTCCAAGGGGATGAGGACCGGCCAGGCCGAACGCGCAGGATCAGGTGTTACCCCTCCAAGGGGCGATGAGGACGGGCGTGGCCAGATAACGGGCCGTCTCGTCGGCGTCGTTGTTACCCCTCCGAGGGGCGATGAGGACCGGCGTCAGCGGCCACCACGGCGACGGCGAGATCGCGTCGTTACCCCTCCGAGGGGCGATGAGGACCCGGCGATCCTGAGCGACACCCTGCCGATCCCGGACACGTTGTTACCCCTCCGAGGGAAGAACTCCCTGAGGGTGGCCGGTGGTGGTTCCCAGTGCACGTGTTGTTACCCCTCCAAGGGGCGATGAGGACGATCCGCAGTGAGACCAACCCGCCGCGCAGCTACCGGTTGTTACCCCTCCAAGGGGCGATGAGGACCAGCTCGCCGAGCAGGCACAGCACGCCGCCACCGAGGGTTGTTACCCCTCCAAGGGGCGATGAGGACCGGCCCGGACCTGCTGACGGCCGAGCTGGTGTGCTTGTTGTTACCCCTCCAAGGGGCGATGAGGACAGCCGCCCGCGACAGCGGCAACTGGATCCTCCACACCGTTGTTACCCCTCCAAGGGGCGATGAGGACGGGATCCCGCCACCACCCTGGAGGTGCCCGCCGTGAGGTTGTTACCCCTCCAAGGGGCGATGAGGACTAGCCGGGTCCGGGCGCTTGGTCATCCACCGATCTTGTTGTTACCCCTCCAAGGGGCGATGAGGACGAGTCATGCAGTTCTCGGTCCCCCGCGGGAGCGCATGTTGTTACCCCTCCAAGGGGCGATGAGGACCTGGACGGCCGAGAAGTGGCGGGAGGAGGCGGCCGTTGTTACCCCTCCAAGGGGCGATGAGGACCTGGGCCGCCGCCATCCGGCGCCGCCGCACCGCCCAGTTGTTACCCCTCCAAGGGGCGATGAGGACGAGGTGCCCCGTGGGCGGTCTGCCTCCCGTCTTCATGTTGTTACCCCTCCAAGGGGCGATGAGGACGGGGCTGCCCTGGTCATCTCCCTCCAGCGCCCCAGCCAGTTGTTACCCCTCCAAGGGGCGATGAGGACAGGACCCATACGGTCCACGCCCGCCCCGACGCACGTCGCACTGTTGTTACCCCTCCAAGGGGCGATGAGGACGTGGGCTCTCGGTAGCCTCGCCTCGTGGTGGCTGTAGTTGTTACCCCTCCAAGGGGCGATGAGGACCCCACGGTAAAACCGCAGGCCCGTGCCTACGCACGGGCTGGTCTTGGGCCGGATTTTTCAGCGAACCTTCGATGATGCTCCGGAACCCGGTGTGGCGCTGAAATTCCGGCTGAGATGGTCTACGACGCTACAGCAGGCTGGATGGGACCGTGGCCGTCAAGGGCCTGTTGAGATGTCAAGGGTCTTCGGGGACATCGTGCCACGTCCCGGTGACACTGGCGTCGGCTGGAACCGCGGGCTGGCTGCTCTTAGAACTCGCGCGGATAGGCGACGGGTAGCTCCCGGCAGCAGGAGGCACAGGTCTCGGATGATCACGGAGTTGCGACGCTCTGTGATCACTGGGGAGACCTGTGCCTGTCCTGCCATCATGGCTCACCGATCCGCTCTGGGACCAATTCTCGGCGCTGCTGCCCGAGCGGTCGGTCTTCCATCCGGACCACCCGCTGGGCTGTCACCGCAGACGGATCGGCGACCGGATCGTGTTCGACAAGCTCGTCCAGCTCCTGCGGTTCGGCTGCTCCTACGAGGCGATCGCCGACACCACCTGCTCGGCCACGACGATCCGCAACCGCCGTGACGAGTGGATACGCCTCGGCGTATTCGCCCAGTTCAAACAGCTCGCACTTGACGCCTACGACCGGATCGTCGGCCTCGCCCTGGAGCAGATCGCGGTGGACGGTGCGATCACCAAGGCGCCCGGCGGAGGCGAAGCGGCCGGACGCTCACCCGTCGACCGGGGCAAGCAGGGCATGAAACGCTCCGGGATGACCGACGGCTACGGCATCCCGCTCGGACGCGTCCTGGCCGGCGCGAACCGCCACGACTTCCCGCTCCTGGCCCCAACTCTCGACCTCCTGAGCGAACTTGGCCCGCTGCCGGACGACATCACCGTGCATCTGGACGCCGGATACGACTCCGCCGGCACTCGCAGCGAACTGAACGGTCGAGGGCTGCACGGGCAGATCGCCCACAAGGGCGAGAAGGCAGCGATCCAGGCGAGTCGGCGGTGGCACGTCGAACGCACCCACGCCTGGCAGAACGCCTTCCACCACCTCGCCCGCTGCTACGAACGCCGCACCACCGTCATCAACGCCTTCTTCGACCTCGCCGACACCATCATCACCGTCCGCAGCCTGATCCGCCGGGCCTGGACCACCCACCGCTGGGACACACGCCCCCGGCGCCGACCATGAGCGACCACCCATCCACAGGCCCAGGTCATTCCAGCCTGCGGGCCAGCAGATACGCGCGCTCGGTGTCCGCTTCACCCGGATACGGTCCCCGCATCAATGTCGCCTCCACTGCGAATCCGGCGGCGGAGAGGCCCGCGGCCACCGCCTCTGGGCGAAGAGCGAAGAAGTCGAGCGAGACCGGACGGTCGAGCCAGGAGTCCAGATGCCGAACCTCCTGACCCGCATGGAACGCCGCAAGGACAAGGCCTCCCGGCCGCAGCACCCGGGCGAACTCCGCATAGGCCAGCGGCCGCTCCTCGACCTGGAGATGGATCAGCGAGTAGAACGCCACCACACCGGCCAGCTCACCGTCTCCCAGCGGAAGGTCGAGCATCGATCCGACCCGCACATCCAGGCCAGGCCTACGCGCCCGGGCCACCTCCACCATGCCCGGCGACACATCCAACCCCAGAACCGGGACCCCGAGATCGGCCAGGAAGCACGCCACCTGGGCAGGACCGCACCCCACGTCGCCCACGAGGCCCTCATTCGGGACCTGCTCGGCGAAGGCCGTCAGCATGGCACGGTCCAACGGCTTGGAGGCCAGATCCGCAGTGAAGCCCTGCGCGTACACGTCCGCGACCGCGTCGTAGGAGTCCCGGATGGAGGCGTTGTTCATTCGGCCAGTATGCGACACGCCCCGAAACCCCCGGCCAGCTGGCACTACGGGAACCTCCAGCAGCCCGTCGCCGGTCCCAGCGCCGGTAGCAGCCAAGCATCTAAGCGGATCGAACCATCACAGAGCGTCAGCAACTCCGTGATCAAGGACTCGCGCCCACCACGGCTGTTGGCCAGCCTCCATCCGCCTATCCGCGCGGCCTCTTACTCGCCTCTACGCGGTCGTCCTGGTTACCGGTCGGTGTTCGGCCGGGTTCTCGCCGCCGTGGTGCTCGGCCGCGGCCCTGCTGGCGCGGATTTCCTGGGCCCACGCGGCGACTGTCCGGCGCTCCTGACGTCGCGACAGGCATCGGCCGACCGGATCGGCTCCGGAACGACGGCTGTCGGACCCGGATGCGATCGTTCGGAGGGGCTGACGCCCGCGCTGGTGCGGAGAGGACGGAGAGGCACGATGACGGGCTGGGCCGGTGTGACCTGGGAAAGCTGGCGAGACCACGGCGACATCCGCGCGCGGCTCGACGCGGGCGCTGACCCGGATGCGTGGGGCGGGGGGCATCCTCTGCACCGGGCGGCAGGGTTCAGCTCTCCCGAGGTGGTGGCCGAACTGGCGGGCCGTGTCTCGGACGTGGACGCGCTGGAGTACGGGACGACTGCGCTGTGGGAGGCTGTCACGGGGGACCGACCGGACAATGCCCGGGCCCTCGTGGCCGCCGGTGCCGATCCCTGGCGGCCCCAGCTTGGCGGCTGGTCGCCGGGCCGCCTCGCCCTGGCCGGGCCGATCCCCGATCTGTTCCCCGTCCCCGACGATGAACCCGGCCTGACCGCAGCTGAGCAGGCCACCGTCCAGCGCGGCCGGCAACTCATCGAGGCACTGGGACGCTTCCGCTACGACGGCACTGGCCTCGCCTGCATCGCCGGCATCGACGCCGCCGAGGCGATCCGCCGCCTGGACGCAGCGCCTGTGCACGCGGAGTTCGTCGCGGACTTCCTCGACGCCCCGTACGAGTACGACACGGACGAGAGCCTGCTCATCGCCGGCGTCACGACCGTTCCCGGCGGATGCATCGTCACCCAACCCTGGGGCTGTACACCGTCCATCCCGGGCGCGATGACCCGCCTGACCACCGGTACCGTCGGCTACGGCCTCTACGCGAACCCCAAGAGCGGCAACCAGGGCAGCATCGTCCGCGACGGCACCGTCGACGGCTGGGACCTCCACCCCGGCGGTCGCCCGCTCCCTGACGACACCCCTGAGGAGGTCCTGGCCGGCTATCTCTACCGCCATCACGCCGTCGCCTACGCCTGTGCCTTCGCGGGTCTCCGGCCCAGCAGCGCCCGCGCTGTCACCGGCCCCGCCGACACCTGGATCCGGCTGCCCGACCTCGACCACTGGAAGCACTGACCTGCCTGCAGGCCCCGGATGGCAGCCACACGGCGGTGGCCCGCAGGATCGAGATGAAGCTCAGCACAATGAACTTGGCAGAGCGACAGTCCCCCACCCCCACACTCGATAACCGGGCACCGAGCTGTAGCCATGAGCACACGGCGGCACCGTCAAGCGGCGAGTGCGTGGGCTCGGTGCGACCAGGCGGCATGCCAGGACCTGAGGCTGCCCGCGTTCCGCGATCGGTTCATCGAACTCGCCGGCACCGCCCGCCGCGAGCAAGCCACCTACAAGCAGTTCCTCCTCGACCTTCTACAGGTCGAGCTCGCAGACCGCGACGTGCGCCGTCAGCAGCGGCTCCTACGGCTGGCCCGCTTCCCGCGTCCCGAGCGACTGGAGGACTTCGACTTCACCAAGAACCCGAACGTCACGCCGGAGGTCGTCGCTGACCTGAAGTCCCCCGGCTGGGTCCGCGAGGGCCGCCCGCTGGTGCTGATCGGGGACTCCGGCACCGGCAAGTCCCACCTGCTGATCGGGATCGGCACCGCGATCGCGGAGGCGGGCCTGTCGGTCCGCTACACCACCACTTCGGCGCTGGTGAACGAGCTCGCCGAGGCCGACGCCGGACGGCGGCCTTCCTCGGTGATCGCCCGCTACAGCAAGATCGACCTTTTGTGCCTGGACGAGTTCGGCATCTCAACCTGGACCGCAAAGGTGCCAAGCTGCGGTTCCAGATTTTCACGGAGCACGAGGAGTGCAAGGCCACCGCGGTCGCGACGAACTCCCCGTTCACCGAGTAGGACAAGACCTTCGGGGACGCCCGCCTCTGCGCGGCCATCGCCGACCGGATCACCTTCCGCTGCACCCTCGTCCAGACAGGCACCGAGTCCTACCGGTTCCAGACCACCCAGGAATCCCTTTTCACGACACCGAAGTGACGCCCCCGCATTGTGAATGAGTGCTTCAGCGGGCGTTCGCAGGCCGACGCGCTTGTGCCAGTCACATACCGCGCTCTGGGCCGTACATCGGCGTGGGGCGGTCATCGGGTGACATCGGCAGTGGTTCAAGCCGCACCGGACCGGGGTAAAAGGCGGAGCTGTTCGGGCCGACCATGTCCTCGCCGGCCAGATAGCGGTAGAGCCACTCGGAGAAGCTCATCCGGTACTCGTACCAGGATCCGTCGTGCTCCACCACACAGATCCGACGTCCCGTGCCGTCGGGCAGCGGCGCCAGGAAAACGTATTCGCCGCGATCGGTGCTGGTGATCGGGATCAGGCCGTCCTTCGTTCCGAACCTCACCGCCTGCAGGTCGAGGGCGACGCGGATGTTCTCCTCCGGCTCCAGCCAGTCCTCCCGGTCCCAGTCGAGCCCGGCCCAGACCCGGGAGGTCTCGCGGATCTTCTTCCCGAGGTTCCAGCGCTCGGTGGCCGGATGCGAGAGATACAGGTGCCCGTTGATCTGCATCGGGGCGTAGGCGTCAACGACCGCCTTGTAGTCCTCGGGGAAGTCAGTGCCGATCTCGGCTTCCAACTCGGCCCACGCATCGGGGCTGGTGAAGCGCTGCTCGCCAGGGCCGAGCATGGCGAAGACCTCAGCGAGATAGTCGCTCACCGACTCTCCTCATCGGGTTCGGACGTCAGGACGCCGCGTCATCGCCACCGCGAATGCTGCGGCCTGTCGTGAGGGTAACGGGGACCAGCGACATCGACTCAGCTGGGCAAGCTCGAATCGACTGGGAAGAACAGCCCGCGGCTGAGCGCTGTCAAGGGACGGTAGGAGCTGGCTCAGGCGCGAATTCCGTGAAGAGACCGGCCGGGCGGGCGTTCTGTTACGACGCGGGGTGCTCTGCCAGTACTTGAAGCTCGGCCACGCGGTCCCGGATCCGTTCCGTGTCGTTGCGATTGAATCGTGCGGTTGCAGGCAGACGGACCTCACCAGCGGCGCGGTGCGGAATGGTCACAACATAGAGCGGGTTCGCGGCGTTGCCGGTCTGCTGTACGACGGTTGGCTCGCCAAGCTCGGACCAGCCGAAGCGACGGGTCCGCCCCAGTGAGCGCTCGGTGATGCCCTGCTTGTCGATTGTCAGACCCAGGCGTGCACCGCGGTAGGTGAACCATGCCGAGCCGAGCAGGATGACAAAGTAGAAGATCCTGGCCAGGATCGGGCCCCGCGTGATGCCCTCTACAGAGATGACAAGGAAGACCAGGCCAATGAGCACGAGAAACACCCTCTGCCACCTGGGGTGGAGCTTTACGTTCCGATCCACATCCGCCTCACTTGCTCTGATTCAGGGGCGTCCCGTCCACGCCGGGTGAGCCGAGCCAGGAGCGATCGCCACCGGGGGAAGGCAACGGGCTCGATGCTTCCGCACGAGCCCACCGTTCAGAGAGTGATCTAACCGCGTTGCTATCCCTCGGGCAACGGTCGGCGGCACCTGCCCTGCCCTGCCCAGCAGCCCGACTCACGTGAAAGCCGCCCTCTGCGATCTTCAGGACGCGAGGAGTACACGCTTGCGAAGAAGGTCGAGCTTCGCACGGCCGAACATCTGCCTCTTGATCATCTTGATCCGGTTTACATGGCCCTTCACCGGGCCGGAGTTCCAGCGCAGCGTTAGGCCGGCCAGGACAGCGTCCCAGTCCTTGCGCAGGCCGATGGCGAATCCCCGCAGCTCGGGCAGGATGCTGGCCTCGGCGTCCGCGGTCCACTGTTCGAGTTCTTCCTGGCCTCGGCGGTTGACGAGGATGGAGGCGAACCGGGTGATGAGTTCGCAGGCGGCGTCCAAGTCCAGGCAACGGTCGCGGAGTTCCTTAAGGATGACGCGACCGTCCTTGGGACGGTTGTCGGGATGGGTGAGAATCAGGGTGGTCACTTCGCGGACCTTGGGGACTGCCGGGCAGGCCGTCGGCTTGGCGTTGTCGCGCAGCCGGTGCACGAAGCGTCGGACGGTCCGCTCGCTGACGGTCAGGCCGCGCTCGGCGAGTTCGCGGTGGAGGCGGTCGGCGCTGGTACACCCTTCGTTGAACCGGGCGATCAGGTAGGCGGCGTGGCTGTCCAGGCTGCTCTGCCGCCCTGTGGGGCGCGCGCCGATCCGCTCCTCCGGTGTGGCAGCACGCATGAACTTTCGGACCGTTTTCGGGTCCAGGCGGAGCTCGGCGACGATCCGGCTGTGGCTGACGCCCTTGTTCATCAGCGCGTGCACCGCGGCGTGACGCTCGCGGGTGCGCTGGGCACGCAGTCCCTCGGGCAACACCACCTCCGCCTTCTGCGGAGCGGGCGGAATCCACTGCGAGCGGAGGCGGGCGACCAGCCGCTCGGCCGCTTCCCCGAGGTTCTTCCACAGGTGGAACCTGTCTGCGACCTGGATAGCGGTGGCGGCGCCGCGATCCGCGCCATCGGCGTAGTAGCGGGCCCGGCCGCGGCAGATCACCTCGACGCCGGGGTGCTCGGTGAGCCAGTCGGCCAAGGCGTCGGCGGATCGTTCGGGCAGGACATCGACGGGGCGACGGCCTTCGATGTCGATCAGAACCGTGCCGTAGTTGTGTCCCTTCCGCAGGGCGAAGTCGTCCACGCCGAGCACTCGTACCGGCCCGGCCGGCGGATCAGGCAGCGCTCGGACCAGACGGATCAGGGCGTCGCGGCCAATCCCGGCCGCCAGGTGCTCGGTCAGCCGGGCGCCGGCCCGCCCGCCCAGTGCGAGGGCGACAGCCTCGCGGGCCTTCCGCAGCGGCACGGTGCACCGGCCATAACGAAACGTCAGGCCTGGGATCTGCTCCGCGAAGGTCTGCTTCCCGCACTCGGCGGAATCGCAGAAGAACCGGCGAACCCGCAGGTGCAGCACCAACTCCTGCCCGGAGACCGCCGCGTCGCTGATCCGCCGCTCGTAGCCGCTGTGAACACGGTCGGACCAGATCCCGCAGCCTGGGCACGCCGCTCTCGGTATCCGGCCTCGGGCATGCACCCGTATCGACCGACCAGCCGGTCTGATCAAGTCCACCTGCAGTGGCGCGAACTGGGGGAACAGGACAGCCAGGAGCTCAGCGACAGACACCCGTCATGATCGCCAGTCCTCAAGATCGCCGGGCGGCTTTCACGGAATTCGCGCCTGAGCCAGTCTGCCGCGTCCGCTGACAGAGCGCCCGACCCGCCACTGAAGCGTCGGGACACCATCCAACTGCTTTGACAGAGGCATTGAGAAGTCTGCACTGGCTGTCCTGGCCCCGAGGGGCGATGAGGACACGCCCTCTTGCGTCATATGTCAGGTTTCGTGCCACCGTTGTTACCCCTCCGAGGGGCGATGAGGACCGGCCGCCGGCTCACGTGACGCGATCCTGCTCGACCCGTTGTTACCCCTCCGAGGGACGATGAGGACACAGCAGGGAGCAGGTGGCGACCACCGGACAGCACAGGTTGCTACCCCTCCGAGGGGCGATGAGGACCCCGAGGCGCTCGATCACCTCGGAGCGGTACTGCAGCATCTTGAGCTTGCGCTTCACGGCGCGGGTCGGGACGGGACCGCAAGCTTGAAGTGGCCACTCTGCTGATACAAGGTCTGTCACACTGGCAGTGTTCCCTCGCGAGGGGTAGCAACTAAAGGTTGATCCGCTGGGTGGGTTCGATCTGTCATCGCCCCTCTGAGGGGCTTCTCGGATGATCCCTCTCTCCTACGTCGGCAGCTGTCACGGAGAGAGGGATCGCCACTGTTGCACCTGAAGTGATCCAATGTGATCAAACTTTAGATGCAACGTTAGGCTTTTCGAAAATTTCAGCTCTATTTCATTCTTCTGTCCCGCAGGCGTGAAACATGTGTCATCGTGCTTCCCTGTACAGTTCATTTGCTCGTCGAGCTCTTGCGTCATAAAGCTTGATTCTCTGAGTGGGAAGGGTGGCATGGAAGAACTCTCCAGGATGAAGCGGTGGCTTCTCCTTACAAATGCGGTGTGGTTCAGCTTGGTCGTTGGGCTGGCTGCCGCAGTTGTGACCTGGCCGGTTGGGCCGGCCCAGGCGATCGCAAAAGGTGGAGCCTCGTTCTGTGGCGCGCTCACGATGGCTCTGGCGGTGCTGCGCGCAGGCCGTTTGCTCTAGCGGATCCCGTCGGCCACTTGAGCGATTGATCGGGTTTTATCCACCCCGATTGATAGCCACATGATGTGGCTTTGGACCGGATTGACCGTCAGTACCGGTCGGTCCGGTCTCCATGATCGATGGCGATCCCGGCGACGTTGCACTCGAACTGACGGGTGGATTGTCGCGTGCCCTTCGCGCTGTGGCCGAAGTGACCATGGTCGTGCGGGGTGAGGGTTCCGTCTCGCCCTGCGGTACTGACATGGTGAGCCCAAACCGTGGCGTAGTCGGTTCGGCCGCCACGAGGCGCGCCGGGGCAAGACGCCTGCCGTTGAGCGGCGGTCGCGATGCTGTCACTGGTACGACGAGATGAGGACCCGGCCGCAACGGTCGGCCGTAGGCCCGCCGCTTTGGCCGCCGTTCCCCTCGCCTCCTGTCGTGACGCGTGCCCCGACCATGCGGGTCAATGCCGTGAGGCTGCCTTCCCCCGGCATGGTGCGACCGTCTGCGCGGCCCCGGCCTGGGCGCGAGCACCCGCGTTCTCCTCAGGGGCGATGAGGGACTCCTGTCCAAGCTGACCGGGCACCCGCTCTGGGATGCGCAGCCACTCCATCACGGGACGATGAGGAACGGTGCCGGCCCGCCGACCATGGTCGCCATCCCCGAGAGGCGATGAGGAACCCCACCAAGGTCTCGGGGCACACGGCGGATACTGCCTCTCAACGGGTCAGGTGGGTCGGCGCGCGGGCGGCTCCGGCAGGTCATGAGGACCTCGCGCGGTGAAACCGCGGGTCCCCTTGGTCAGGAAGATCGTGAGTCGGACCCGCTGCGAACCTCCGACGATGCCGCCTGACTCGGCGTGACTCTGAAAACCGGCCGCAACGTTCCCTATAGCCAGCCTAACTGGGAGCACTGACAGCGGAGCCCGTATCCGGCCTGCTGGACGTGACTATGCGCAATCTTGTGACGGCTGTCAGTGGCGCCCTCTAGGGTCCTGGAATGTGCGACTGACTGAACGTCAGTCCACTTGTTTGCCATGCCGTTTTGAGCGCAGGGGTGCGGATGAGGGTGCAGCTGGCCGTTGTGACGGCTGCGTCGGAGCTGCCATGGGGCAGCGTTCTGGCTCCGGGACGGGGCCTGGTCTACGACGTGTTGGGGAGGGTGGCTCCGGAACTGGGACGCCGACTGCACGAGAACGGTGAAGGCCCGCGTGGCATGGCACCGTTCGGACACAGTGCGCCGGTCTTCGCATCGGCACCTCGCCGTCGCGGCCGGTACACGGCCGGCGGCCGTGGGGTGGTGGAGTTCGGGAGCCCGCTCCCGGAGGTGGTCTCGGCCCTGGCGGCCGGTTTCGCGGAACGTGAACTGTTGGACTGGGGAGGCGTGGCTCTGCGGCTTACTGGTGCCGTGCCGCTGTCTCCGCCGGCGTTCGCGTCGGGGCGCGCGGTGATGCGAACGGCGACACCTGTCGTGATGAAGGGCTCGGGCCGAGACGAGGAAGGCGTACGGACCACTCGCCAAGCGTGGCTCCTGCCCACGGAACCGGAATGGCCCGGCTACTTCCAAGGCAGTCTGCGGCGCAAGGCCGAGACCCTGGGGCTCGACGCTGACCTGAACCTGGAAGCCATCACCTGGATCGGACCGAAACGCTCGTTCGCCGTGGGACAGGGGGCCAAACCCGGCGCAGCTGTGGAAGTGGAACTCACGGGAGCCCCGGAGACACTCCAGGCCTTGTGGAGCTGGGGCTTGGGGCAGGCCAACTCGGCCGGGTTCGGATGGGTGAACGCATGACGGCGACGGATGACAGCGCCGACGAGCAGAAGCGGCTGGTATTGACCGCGCACCCCTTGCAGCGGGTGGGCGCGTTCGCCCTCGCCGCGTTGGCCGGTGACAGTCCGCCGGAGAACGTCACCCCAGCGGAGTTCGACGCCGCGCTCGAATGCGTGACCGGGGATGCCGTACGGGCCGCACTCGTACGCGACAGCAAAGGACCGGCGGGCTTCTGGCTGAAGGTCAGCTACTCCTTCTTCCCGAACTCGCCGATGAACCACCCCAGCAACAGCAAGCGCACAGACCCCGAGATCACCGAGGCCATCCGACAGTGGCGCGCCCTGCCGGGACGGCCGTCGTGGCCGCCGGTGGACTGCGTGCTGTGTTCGCGGCAGGCCGTCGGGTTCTTCGGCAAACGCGACGTCCCACTCGCCGAGAGCGAGTCCTACCGCAACTCCACCCCGCGCGGCCACCACGGCATGGCTCTGTGCCAGCCGTGTCTTCAGAGCTTCTACGCGCTGCCCTACGGGGTGCGCCTGACCGGTGGGTCCTCCATCGCCCTGCACAGCTGGGACGACGACTTCCTGCAGCACGCGGTCAGCGAGCAGGTCGATCACAACCGCATGATCGCCGCGACCGGCGACGCCGGCGCACGACAGGGCGACGCACGCGAGGTGGTCGCGCTGGTGGCCCTGCGGACTCACCGCCGACCGGTCGGCGCGGCCGTCGATCTGCTCGTATTCAACAACAACAACCGCGGCCAGCTCCTGGACACGTACTCCCTGGACCAACCGCTCGCCGAGTGGCTGCGCCGCACCCAACGACTGGGCGGCCTCAGGACCGGTTTCGCGGAGCTGGTCCGCGCTCACGCCGGCCAATCGACCCCCGGGCTCGTGTCCTTGGCCCGCAACGCCTTCCGGACGCCCGCCAGGATCGTCACCGCCGGCCACATCCGCCTGCTGCGCTGCCTGACCCGTGCCGAGCAGGACCGTTCCCGGGCCGAGGCCCTGGCGACACTGCTCGGTTCCTTCGCCACCGAGGTGATGCTGATGACTGAGAAGGATCTGGCCGAGATCGCCAGGAACGCCCGCAACGTGGCCGCGCTCCTCTACGGCGCGACGTCCGCCGGCAACCTGCGCAGTTTCCGGGCGATGTTCCGTGAAACGGGCAAGCTGCGCCGGTGGTTGACGGCCAGCGGAGTGCAGTGGGCCGTCAAACCCCCAGAGGGAGGGGTCGGTCCGCTGGTGACCGAGCGGTGCTTCGAGCTTCTCTTCGACCCGGCGATGGACAACCCGGCGTGGTTCCACCGCGACATGTTCCTGGTCGGCGTCCTGCAGGAACTGAACACCCTCGGTTGGAAGCCCGAGAAGCCCGGCGAGGACACCGACGAGGACTTCGACCCTCTCGACATCGATTCCGTGAAGTTCGCACCGGAGGAGGACGCACAGTGACGTACCTGGTTGGCAAGATCGTTCTGGACGTGGTGGCCGGAGCCCCCAACAACGGCGAAAGCGAGGACAACAACGGCAAGGTCAAGCAGCTGTACGTCGGCCGCGACATTCACCCGTACGTCTCCGCCCAGGCCTTCCGCCGCTGGCTTCGCGACAGCCTCCCCCCACAGGAGTCCCGCTCGCCCGTGACCCGCAGCGGATCCGTCGCCAAACAGCAGGCCCACACCGCCGGCCGGCCCGACCTCCACCTCGACGACGACCTGTTCGGCTACATGGTCGCCGTGAAGAAGGAGAACTACCAGCGCGACACCGTCCTGGCCACCGGCACCCTCGTATCGGTCGTCCCCCAACGCCCCACCATGGACTTCGGCACCATGAGCCGCGACTTCCCCGCGGGCGAACACCCCGTCATCCACTCCCACGAGCTCTACACCGCCACCCTCGCCGGCGACCTCCTCCTGGACCTCCCGCGCGCCGGCGTCTTCGAGACCGACGGCAACGGCCTGCGCACCGCACTCAGCCCGGCCGCATCCGCCCAGGCCCGCGAAGCCGGCGCAGAGGAGACGACCCTGCGGGGCACCCCGGCTCTGCGACTCCCCCTTCCGGTCCGGCAACAGCGCATCGCGACCCTGCTGCGCACGCTCGCCACGGTACGCGGCGGCGCCAAGCAGGCTCTCCACTACGGCGACCGAACCCCGTCCATGCTGCTGCTCGCCCCGATGCTGGGCGGCGTCAACCCGTTCACGCGCATCGTCGGCGCCCGCGACGGGAAGACCGTCTTCCAGGCCGACGTCCTACGCGAGGAGATCAAGGTCTGGCACGACGAACTCGACGGCCCGATCCTGCTCGGCTGGGCGCCCGGCTTCCTCGGCGAGCAACGCGAACGCGCCCGCAAGGACCTCGCCGACCTCCTCGAAGACGGCACCGTCGTCCTCGACCACCCCCGCGTAATCATCAACGACCTCGCCGAGGGCATCGAAACGGGCCTGCACGCCGACTGGTTCGAGGACCGCAAGGCATGACGGCCGCCTCCACGCCCGCGCTGCGGGTCACACTCACCGCACCGGTCGTCTCCTTCCGCAACCACCTGTACCCCGGCGTCCAGGTCACCCTGCCCTGCCCGTCTCCGTCCACCGTGGCGGGACTGCTCGCGGGGACGGCCGGCGGCTGGGACCAGGTCGACCACGACCTGCGGTTCGCGATGGCGTTCCACGCCGCCGGAACGGGGACCGACCTCGAGACCTACCACCCGCTGGACGCCACCGGCAAGGCGACGACCCCGGCTCCCCGGACCCGCGAGTTCCTCACGGGAGCCGTCCTCACCATCTGGCTACAGGACGACATCGACCTGTGGCGACACAGACTGCGCCGACCGGTGTGGCCGCTACGCCTCGGCCGCAGCCAGGACCTCGTCGGCATCCACCTCGAGACCACGACCCTGCACCGACGGGACGGCGAACAACGCGGTGCCGTCGTCGCCCGCTTCCCGAAAGCGGGGGGCACGCTGCTGCGACTGCCCACGGCGGTGGCCCCCGGACGCGAGCGGACGAACTGGGGCGACTACCACCACGACGCCACCGGGCGCAGCCGGATCCCGGTGCCCGACAGCTGGTCGGAAGCCGACGGTCAGGCCGTCTCGCTTCTGCCTCCCGTGCATCCGGCAGTCCTGTTCACCCGCGGCGCCGGCGTCGCACCGGTCCGGAGGGCGGCGGTCGGCCACCAGGCGGGAGGCGTGCCCGATCGGCTGGCGTCCGTGCTGGCGAAGAGCGCACGTGGCGGCGCTGCGCCGGAGGCGCTCACCGCGCACCTGAACGAAACGCTGAAGGCGGCTGTCGAAGTGGCCCGCCGCGTCGGCCGGATCGAAGTCGCCGAGCGTGAGACCGGCGGGCGGTTCTGGCAGGCTGTCCTGCTGGGCGGCCTGACCCACGACACGGGGAAACTCCCGGACGGTTTCCAGCGCATGGTCCGAGGGCTCACGCGCTCCTGGGGTGAGCGCCACGAGGTCGCCTCCCTGGGATTCCTCGACGCCCTTGTCCCGGACGAGGACGTCAGGGCGTGGGTAGCGGCCGCAGTCGCCACCCACCACCGGGCCCTGAGCGGTACCGACGGCCGGGACCTGCGCTTCCTCTACGAGGGCCTGACAGCCGACGAGCTCGCCACGCGCATCGGCCCCATCGACGGCCACACGGTCAGGGCCCTGCTCGACTGGCTGCACGCGACCGCCGCCGACGAAGGACTCCCCACCGTCCGACATCGCCATGGCGATCTGTTCGACGCCGAGGAACTCATCGCCTCGGCCCACAGGACCCTCACCGCCCTCCTCCAACGCTGGGAAAGGCGGGTCGACCCCGACACCGGCCTGACCGCGGTCCTGCTCCAGGGCGCGGTCACGCTCGCGGACCACCTCTCCTCCGCCCACGGCTCCCTCCACACGACACAGCCCTTCGACCACAGCTTCCGCGCGGCTCTCGAACAGAAGATGACGGCCCAGGGCAGGACCCTGCGGGAACACCAGCTCCGTGCGGCCGTCACCAGCGGTCACCTGTTCCTGCGGGCCCCCACGGGCAGCGGCAAGACCGAGGCCGTCCTGCTGTGGGCGTCACGCCAGGTCGTCGACATCGCATCACACGGCGGCGGTGTGCCGCGCGTGTTCTTCACCCTGCCCTACCTCGCGTCGATCAACGCGATGGCCGACCGCTTCGCCGACCTCCTCGGCGACCCGGAACTCATCGGCGTCGCCCACTCGCGCGCGGCCTCCTACCACTTGGCCGCCGCGATCGACGCCGCCGACGGCGGGGACGAGGAAGACCAGGAGACCGGGCCGTGCCGGGCGGACGAGGCCGCCAAGGCCCTCTCCAGGGCGACCGCCACCAAGCTCTTCCGCGAGAGCGTACGCGTGGGCACCCCGTATCAGCTGATGCGCGCCGCACTCGCAGGACCCGCCCACGCCGGCATGCTCGCCGACGCCGCCAACTCGGTGTTCATCCTGGACGAGCTGCACGCCTACGATCCCCGACGCCTCGGTTACATCCTCGCCTCCGCCCGACTGTGGGAGCGCCTGGGCGGCCGCATCGCGGTCGTCTCCGCCACCCTGCCCGACGTCCTCACGAAGCTGTTCACCGAAACCCTCGTCACGGAACCCTCGCTTGTCGACACCCCGGACCTCGGCCTGCCACCCCGGCACCACCTGCAGATCCGACACCACCACCTTCTCGACGAGCAGGCCGCGGACGAGATCCGCGAACGCCTCCACCGGAACCAGAGCGTGCTGGTCGTCGCCAACAACGTCGCCCACGCACGCGGCCTGTTCGAGGAACTCGCCCCGTACGCACGCGCGCTCCACGGCGACGACAGCGCCTTCCTGCTGCACTCGCGCTTCACCCGCCACGACCGCGACCGCATCGAAAGAGGCATCCTCGGGCGGTTCGCCAGCTCCGTGGCCGACCGCAGGCCGGGCCTGCTCGTCGCCACCCAGGTCGTCGAGGTCAGCCTCGACCTCGACCTCGACGTCCTCTTCACCGCGGCGGCCCCACTCGAAGCCCTGCTCCAGCGGTTCGGCCGCATCAACCGTCTCGGTTCCCGCCAGCCCGCCGACGTCATCGTCCACTCCCCCGCCTGGACCCGACGACGCGGCCAGGCCGGCGACTTCGCCGACGGGATCTACCCGCGCGAACCCGTCGAGACCGGATGGGAACGCCTGACCGCGCACGCCGACGGCCCCGTCGGCGAAACCGACGCCACCACCTGGCTCAACACCATCTACACCGCCACCCCCTGGGGCCGGCAGTGGCACGACGAGGTCATCACCCACCGTGACGCCTTCGACACCGCGTTCCTCCAGTTCCGCCGCCCCTTCGCCGACCGGACCGGCCTCGCCCAGACCTTCGACGACATGTTCGACGGCACCGAAGCCATCCTCGAGCAGGACCGCGACGCCTACACCGGGGCACTCGCCCAAGGCACCGACGCCGAAGGACGCCTCCTGGCCGACCAGTACCTCATCCCCATGCCCGCCTGGGCCACCCCGCTCAGCCGCTTCGAGAAAGCACTCAACGTCCGCGTCCTCGACGCCGAGTACGAGCCCGACCTGGGCCTGCTCGCGGTGCGAGGACCACACCAACAGGCCTATCAGCCCGGAGAAGTCCTGTGATCACCGAAGCCGACGTCGGCGGCGTCCACATCAAGTACCTCTACCACTGCCCCCGCCAACTGTGGCTCTACGCCCGGGGCGTGCGACCCGAACACCTCAATACAGCCGTGCTACTCGGCGAAGCGGTCCACGACACCTCCTACACCCGCAACACCCCGGTCGACCTCGGTGCCGCCCGCCTCGACTTCGTCGACGGCAGACACTGGGTCCACGAGGTCAAGTCATCGACCCGGCCGACACCCGCCGACCAAGCACAAGGGCGCCACTACTGCCATCGCCTGCAGCAGATCGGAATCGACGCCCAGGGAACAGTGCTGCACTACCCCAAGACACGCCGCACCCACAGGCACCCGTACACCGCAGAAGAAGCCCAACAGGCCCGAGCCGACATCGACCGGGTACTCGACGTCTGCACGGCACCCGAATCCCCGAGCCGCCTGACCCGAACCAACTGCCGCGGCTGCAGCTACACCGACTACTGCTGGACGGAATAAGCACCCATGCCCGCCGCCGCCCGAACCTACTGGCTCACCACCGCGTGCCGAATCCGCCGCAAAGACCAGTCCCTCGTCATCGAACGCGACGACAACCCCGACGTCCACATCCCCGTCACCGACGTACGCGACATCGTCGCCTGCTCCCACGTCGACCTCAACACCTCCGTCATCTCCCTCCTCAACCGTCACCGCATCAACGTCCACCTGCTCAGCCACTATGGCGACTACGCGGGTTCCCTGCTCACCGCCGACACCGCGACCTCCGGCGAAACCGTCCTCGCCCAGGCCCGCCTCGCAGCGGACCCCGAGGCCGGCCTCGCCCTCGCCCGCTCCATCGTCGACTCCTGCGCCTTCAACGTTCGACGCGTCGTCGACCGTAAACTCCTCACCCGCCCCTACACGGTCCTGCAGGAATCCCTCGCCAACGCCACCACACCCGCCCACCTCATGGGCGCCGAGGGAACATTCCGCCGCTCCGCATGGGAAGTCGTCGACACCAAACTCCCGGCCTGGCTCCAGCTCGACGGCCGCCACCGACGACCGCCCAAGAACGCCGGCAACGCCTTCATCGGCTACGTCAACGGCATCACCTACGCCAGAGTCCTCACTGCCGTACGCCTCACCCCCCTCCACAGCGGCATCGCCTTCCTCCACAGCACCATGGAACGCCAACGCCACTCGCTGGTACTCGACCTCTCCGAGATGTTCAAACCACTCTTCGCCGAACGACTGCTCCTGCGCATGGCCGCACGCAACCAGCTCAAGGAGCACCACTTCGATCGCGACACGAACCAGGCCATGCTCAGCGAAAGCGGCCGCAAGACGGTCGTCCAGGCAGTCCGCGACGAATTCGCCACCACCGTCGCCCACCGGACCCTCGGCCGCCAGGTCGCCTACGACGAACTGCTCTACCTCGATGCCCTGGCCCTCACCCGACACTGCCTGGAAGGCACCCCTTATAAGCCCTTCCGGATCTGGTGGTGAAACACCGTGCACGTCATCGTCGTCTACGACACGGCCGCGGAACGCAACCCCAAGATCCTCCGCACCTGCCGCAAGTACCTCCATCACGTCCAGCGGAGCGTCTTCGAAGGGCAACTCAGCGAAGCCCAGCTACGAAGGTTCCAAGCAGCCGTCCAAGACGTGCTCGACCTGGACTACGACGGCGTTCTCATCTACACGCTGCCCTATGGCACAAAGCCACAACGCATCGAGCTAGGTGCCACCGAACCCAGCCCCACCGACATTCTTTGACGGGCACTACATCCGGGAACAGCGCACGCAGAATCGCCTGTCACTTCCCCACCGAGGGACGACGAGGGCCAGGGTGATAGGGGTGGCTCGGCGCAGATCCCGGTGGCGTGCCTCGCCCCCGAGCGTCCGCGCGAGCACGGCACGGAGCACAAGTCACTGGCGGAGGATCTCCTGCAAACGCTCGGCCTCCTTCGCGAGTCTCGCCGGCTTGACCTGGAGCGCCAGCTCGCCGAGTTCGGGGAACTCGGTCCGCACGTTGCCGAGGGCGGCGCACTCGGACCCGAGCGACAGGAGATCCGGCAGGCCCTTGAGGCCCGGCTGCGCGGCGACGCTGGTGATGAGCGTCCGTACGACGGTCCAGACCTGCGCCGCGGCGCCCGCGCGCGCGGCCTCGCCGAGTGCCTTCAGGAAGCGGTTCGGTCGTGCGATGTGCTCATGCCACAGCGCCGCCAGGAGACCGCCGAGCAGGGCCGGATCCAGAGTGTCGAGCGCGGCGAGCGTCAGCAACGCATCGACGGCGGCGGTCCGACTCCTGGGCCCTGCGGCCGTCAACCCGTACGCCAGGGCGAGGTGCAGAACCGGGGCGCCGCTCCCTCCCGACTCCGCCAATAGCGGCAGCACGGTGATACCGGTGTCTGACGTGTCGTCGTCGGCCTGCTTGAAGAACGTGGGTAGCGCGTGGGCGGCGATCAGGTCGCCGTGGTGCGGTGCGAGGCCGGCCCACAGGCCGATCAGCGTGTTGGAGCGTCCGTTCCAGTTGGGCCAGAAGTACGCCTGCGGTTCCAGGGGGTCGGGGATCTGCGCCAGGATGCGGGCGAGCGTGCACTCCTCCGGCCGACCCACCGTCTTCATCACCGGCACCACCCGGGGCGTCGAGATCCGTTGGTAGCCGTCGGCGTCGGGAAACTCGTCGATACCGAACGCCTGGGTGTGGAATCCGGAGAACACCGGAAGGACGACGACATCGCTTCCCCCGACGGCGAGCAACCGCACCTGCCCGGCGATGTCGGACCGCGCGTCTTCGGGCAGGCGAAGGAGCGCCTGTTCAAGGTCGTCCGGCCACGGAGTGACGGAATCGGCCTGGAACCGGTCGAGCCGGCCGGCGAGCACGACCGGCTCGATGGACCCGCTGGCCAGGGTCGGGGTGGCGAGCAGGCATGGGACCGCTTCGCCGGGCAGACGCTTGGCGATCTCGTAGATGCGCCGCAGCGGGATGTGGTCGACGCTGGTGAGGCGTTCCTCCAGCAGCAGGGCACGGACCTGGACCGCCACGTGGGAGGAGCGTCCGGCGAGGACGTCCAAGAGGCAACCCAAGGCCAGCTCCATCGTGGAGACCGACCAGCGACCGGCCTCCTGCTGGGCCGGATAGCGAGCGGCAAGCGGAGCGAAAGCCTCGGCGACGGCTCCACAGTCCGCGTGGTACTGGGTCACGGCACCTTCCAGGACCCGTTCCAGCTCCATCGGGTCGCACCGACGGCTCACCAGAACCGCCGCGAAGCGCTCCGCGAGCTCCGCCGGCGACTCGATGGCCTCGGGTATCGTCCGGACCGGCGGGACAGGAAGCATCAGGGACCGGATCTCCGGCTGCGGGTCGGCTGCGCCGAGCAGACGGGAGGCCTCACTCTGCAGAGAGGCGTCCACCGCGCCGATCGCGTCCTTCAATCGTGCCTGAGCCTGTGGATCGAGGTGTGGCATCCAGCGGGCGGCCAGACCGACGGCCCGCTCCTGCACCGCTGTCGCCGGGTGGCCGAAGGCCAGGGCCAGGGCGTCCACAAGAGCGCCTGCCCGTACGGGATCGCGTCGCACGGCTTTGTCCATCCATGCGAGTTGCCCGCGGGCGAGGGTCGTCTCAGGGCGGGTGAGGACGGCTGAGCACAGGTCGTGGAAGGCGTCCGGATTCAGAGGCCTCTGCGAGTCCAGCGTGCTCAGCAGCTTCAGGGCGATCTTGGACACGGTCCCCGCCGCGTCGGCGGCGAGCCGGATGTACGTCCCGGCGCGCTCCGCCGTTTCCTCCGGTGTCGGTGCGAGCTGTTCGTGCAGGGCCACGAAGCCGCGCAGGTTGCCCGGACGGTCGCCACGGAGCAGCCTCGCCAGACACTGGTCGAGCAGTACGCCCCGGTCGAGCGCCCCCTCCTCGGCGAGAGCCGTCAGTGCCTTGGGCCACTCGTTATCGGCACCGAAACGCGCCGCGTAGGGGTCGACGAACTCGCCACCGACACCATCGACTTCGAACAGCCGAGGGACGAACTCCGCGAGTCGCGGTTCGGCGCGCAGCCAGGAGAGCAGGGTCGTGTGGTGCGGCACCGGTTCGCGCCAGCCTCGCGCAGCGAACCACTCGTAGATCTCCTGGTGCTGGTAGCGAATGCCACTGCCCTGGGAGACCCAGCCGCGGATGAAGCCGTCGGTGGCGGGCAGGACCGTCTCGGACCAGGCCGCCAGGCCATAGGTGATCAGCCACGGTGCCTGGCCCCGGTTGGTGGGGAGCCACTCGGCGAGCCGGACGGCCAAGTCCTGCTGCCAGGCCCGGGTGCGATGACCGAGCAACAGCAGGGCGAGGATGCGACGGGGGTCGGAGTTGGTCGACCCGCCCCACTCCACAGGCCACGTGGTGTCCAGCAAGCGACGCTGCGTCAGTCAGGAGTACGCCTCCCTGGGCGTGCCCGCACAGAGGATTCCGGCGACGAACGTGGCGGCCAGCTGGTCGTAGGCCACCATGTACCGGCCCGAGTCGCGGGAGGCCAGCTCCCGCCGCAGCTCGCCGAGCAGCGCCTTCAACGGCGCCCGCAGGTGCCGGAGCCGGGAGTCCGGTATCCCGGCCAATCGCTCGATCACGTGTTGCGGCACGCGACCTGCGATCAGGGCGCGCAGCTCGGCCCAGTCCACCGTCTCGTTGTCCATCGCCTTCATATCCACTCGCTTGCTCTCCCTGCTCCGATTCCGGATCACCGGGGCTTGCCGACCGGACCGACGGGCGCCACAGCCCGTGTCCCGCTGACAATCACGGTCCGGCATAGGAAGAGAACGTCGACGCCCCGTGAATCGGCATGGACATGTGTCCGTATCGGCATGGCGCAGAACCTATCCCCTGCCCCCGACAAAGCCGCAGGCTGGACACGGTGCCTACGTCCCGAGAAGCCCGCGCGGCACTCATCGCGCAGACGTGATCTCGCAACGGTGATCGGGGTCGCAGGAGGCCTGCCAGCTAATGGGCCTGGTGTTGTCGGCTGCTGACGTTCGTTGCTACCCCTCCGAGGGGCGAAGGTTGCTACCCCCGAGGGGCGATGAGGACCCGTCGGTGAGCGCGAGGACGGCCAAAGGCCCCGGGTTGTTACCCCTCCGAGGGGCGATGAGGACCCCCGGCCGAGGCTCCAGCACCGGCATCTACCTCCGGTTGTTACCCCTCCGAGGGGCGATGAGGACCGCCTCGCCCACGAGGCCGCTGAACGCCAGGCCGACCGGTTGTTACCCCTCCGAGGGGCGATGAGGACAGGCAGCCGCGCGAGGATGCCGCGTGCAGGACCTCGCGTTGTTACCCCTCCGAGGGGCGATGAGGACGCTCGCGCGGGTCGCGGTCGGGGTCGTCGTAGGCGCGTTGTTACCCCTCCGAGGGGCGATGAGGACTCCCAGTCCATCTGCAGCAGGTCCAGCAGTTGCTCCGGTTGTTACCCCTCCGAGGGGCGATGAGGACCCGCCCACGCGAGGCGCGTGACCCCGCCGTTCTCCGCGTTGTTACCCCTCTGAGGGGCGATGAGGACGGGTGCCACCCGTTGTCCTTCGATCGAGTGACCTCGTTGTTACCCCTCCGAGGGGCGATGAGGACCTGCCCTCGCCACCGGCCTCACGTGGTGGCACGAGATGTTGTTACCCCTCCGAGGGGCGATGAGGACCTGGCAGAACGGCCGCACGGACAAGCTCACCCTCGCGTTGTTACCCCTCCGAGGGGCGATGAGGACTCCTCAACGTTTCCGGCATCACGTCCGTCACCTACACGTTGTTACCCCTCCGAGGGGCGATGAGGACCGTCTTGGCCCGGCCCTTGGCGCTGTGCTCGATCATGTTGTTACCCCTCCGAGGGGCGATGAGGACCCCACGGTAAAGCCGCAGGTCCGTGCCTACACACGAGTGGGTTTTGGGCCAGATTTTTCAGCGAGCCTCCGGTGACGTTCAGGAGCCCGGTGTGGCGCTGAGATCTTGGCAGGGTCGGGCTGCGGCCGCGCCCCCCGCCTGCTCGCCTTCCCGGTGAGGCCACTGCTCACCCGCGAAGCGAGCAGTCGATCCCTGACGACTGGGTGAACTGATGGGACAGCGACAGCTGTTCCACAGAGAGCGCCCAGACGCACGCCATAGACGGAACGAGCCGAGCGACGCTGTTAAGGAGTCAAGGAGCCTCGGACATCGTGTCACGTCCCGGTGACACCGGCGCGGGCTACGCCCTTCCCGTCCGACCATGCGGCCCGCCGGGTTCACCTCAGACCTGGGCAGTCGGCTCCCGCACGTCTGGTCCGGTGATTCTGCAGCCTGCTGATCGGCACACGAAGCGGCGTACGAGCGCTGCGCGTTGCGGCACACGGGGGGACTGGGGTGCGGAGCGGACACGGGCGGGACCGGCGGGTGGCGGATCTGCTGGAGTGCTGGCGGGCCATCGAGTTGTTCAGCCCGCCGACCATTCCCGTGGTGCGGCGTCGTCGCCGCGCGAGCGGGTCGCAGGCGTCGGAGGGGCACGTTCTGGACTTGACGCCGGCCGCCGGTCAGCCGCTGCCTGTGCTGCCGTGGGCGCCCGACCATCCGGTGACGGCGGCGTGGCGGGCGCCGCGCGGGATGGTGTGGCGGCACTAGGTGTACGGCGGGGTGTACGACCTGGAGCGGCTGCGCCAGGCGATGGTCGCGGTCCTGCCGGCCGGCACCGATCCGGACCCCGGGGTGCCGGAGGAGGAGTTGGTGCTGTCGGGGCAGAGCACGATGTTCGCCCTCGTCCTCGTCGAGCACGGGCAGCTGATCGAGGACACGTCCGTCGTCTCCGCGTGCGGCTGGGCGACTGGCCGTCTTTTCGACCCGGGGCCGTCCCCACCCGAGTGGCTGGACGGCTTCGAGGAGTTGGGAGAGGCGTTCGAGGTCGCCGTCGGGGAGCTGACGTCCACGCCGATCGCCTACACGGCCTGGCAGCCTCCCGCGCCCGGCCTTCCGGACCAGCCGGCTTCGCGGCCGGCTCCTCAGCCGGTGATCGCTGCGCCGGAAACCCTGGCGGGGGCCCGGCGCTGGCAGCAACTGCTCGCTGAGATCCTGGGCGGAGCAGCTGTAGGGGCGGTTGGAGCGTTGTTCGGCGAGGTCGCGGGAGCCGCCGTCCACGGGGCGACCGAGCCGCTCGTGCGCCGCGTCGCCGACTGGGCCGCGGCACGCGTCGCCCGTCGTGAGACCGCCGACGACAGCCGCTCGGGCGGATCCGACTCCACCCAGCCGGCGGCAACTGCGCCAGAGCCCGCGAGCAACGCCGCCAACGCACTGCCGGCCGGATACCACGCCGACGCCCCCGCCCCTCGTCCCGTCACGCTCGCCGACCTCGTCGCCCTCACCGCGCAGATCGCCGAGCTCTGCGGCGTCCAGCACCACCTCGACCCGCGCACGATCCGCGTCCGCAGCCGACTCGTCCACCGCCCTCGCGACCCCAAGGCCAAGCCCACCGCCAACCAGCCGTTCCTCCACAGCCTCCTGCCGCCCGATCTCGCCCGCGTCCGCGCAGCCCTGGGCGACGGCCGCGGCGAGAGCCTCGGCCCCGCCCTGGACGCCTACCTGACCGCCCACCACGACATCCCCACCCACACCCGTACCGACCTGCGCCAGGACCGCCTGACCGTCCTCGAAGGCGTCCGCCCGTCCCTCGTCCCCGCCGGACGCTGGCCCGCCAACCCCGAACACCCGCTCGCACTCAGCCAGCAGTTCGCCGTCAACCGCATGCTCGCGGACCGCGACGGCACCGAAGGCGGCCTCTTCTCCGTCAACGGCTCTCCCGGCACCGGCAAGACCACCATGCTTCGCGACCTCGTCGCCGCCCTCGTGGTCGAACGCGCCACCGTCATGGCCTCCTACAAACGGCCCGAGGAAGGATTCGTCGGCCGTCCCTGGCGCGGCAAGGACCGCCAGGGCGTCCGCCCGCGCTTCGTCGCCGCCCTCGACCCGCGCCTGACCGGCTACGAGATCGTCGTCACCTCCTCCAACAACGGCGCCGTGGAGAACATCACCGCCGAACTCCCCGGCGCCACCGCCCTCCACAGGCGCTGGCACGACGGCCCCGACCACTTCCCCGACCTCGCCTCCGCCCTCCTCGGCGGCGCACCCGCCTGGGGACTGGTCGCCGCCGTCCTCGGCAATAAGACCAACCGGAAGGAATTCGGCGAACGCTTCTGGTGGGGCCGCCTGCCCGAAGACGAGACCACCGCCCGTACCGACGCAGGCCTGCCCCCGCTGCGCGGCATGAACGCCATCCTCGGCGACTGGATCCCGCCCATCACCCCGAAACCCACCCGCACCCCGTACAACCGCCGCACCAGCACCAGCACCGGCACCAGCACCAGCACCAGCACCAGCACCGCAAACGAAGCCACGCCACCCACCGGCCCCGCCCAACCGATCCCCTCCTGGCGCCAGGCCGTCACCGCGTTCAAAGCCGCCCAAGCCGAAGTCGAACGCCTGCGCACCGAGCGCACCGCCCTGGCCAACGCCCTGGCAGACACCGCCTCAGGACGCAGCCAGCACCTCATCGACGCCCTGCACGCCGCCATCCAGCGCGCCTGGCTATCTGGACGCCCTGCCCGACCGCCCCGGGCTCTTCGATCCCGACGAGGCCCTCGCGGGAGCATGGGCGCTCTCCTTCGACCTGCTCGACCGCCGCGGCATGGCGTGCGCCCGGGATCTGATCCGGCTGCTGTCCACGTTCGCCGACGCCCCCGTGCCGTACACGCGTCTCCTGCATCCGCCCACACTCGCCACCGTCGACCGTTTCGCGACACTCGACGGAACACGCCTGTGGGGTCATTTGAAGGCGATGGCCGACCTCGGACTCCTCGACCTGCCCGAGCCCGATGACGACAGACCGGAGCTCCTTCACCTGCACCCCCTGGTCCGAACGTTCAACGCGGACGACTCCCTGCTCCCCCTGGCCGTGACACTGCTGCACCGGGCCCTCGACGCGAGGACCTCCACAGGCCTCCACGGGGCACAGGGCGACCGGCCGCGGACGTCCTCGCGACACACGCCCGGCACCTGGGGCGCCGGGCCACCGACGTCGGCGTCCGCGACACCGTTCTCGAGTCCGCGCTGACCGTTGCGGTCGATGCGGCCGTGTACCACCGCGAGATCGGCCTCGTCCCGATCGGCCGCCCGGCCCGCGCCGAGCCGCAGGACTGACGCCACACCGGAGCCCGGGTCGGAGGTCATTCTGTAGGTCAACCACACTCTCCTGGTTCGACGACTACGCTGCTGTTCGTGACGACCACGACCACGTGCTGCCGTTGAGCCGCTAGATCTCTGGAAGTCGACCTTGGTACCTGCTCCACACCGTCGACCGCGTCGCACGAACACCCGCACGTCCAGAACCGCAGTGACCGTCGGCCTGGGCGGTGCGTGACGTCCTACGGGTGGTCACCGCCGGCGATCAGCAGGCGGTAGCCGTAGTCGACGCTGTCGCGGGCGAGCAGGTGCCCGTAGCGGCGGGACCAGGCGCCGGAGTCGATGTCCTCGCGCAGTCTGGCGATCGCCGGTTCGACGACGGAGGCGGGGAGTTGGGCGAAGGTGGAGCTGGCCTGGCGGATGACGGGGTCCAGGAAGCGTTCGGGGTGGCGCCAGTGGGCGATCTGGAAGCCGTCGGTGAAGTCGTGCGGGATCGGGAACGGGAGCACGGTGTGTGCGCCGAGCGTCTCGGCGACCGTGGACAGCGGTGTGAACCGGGCGTCCTCCAGCTCGCGGATCTGCGGCAGGTAGTCGCTGATCATCCAGAGCTCCGGGCGGTGCTCCGGGTCCCAGGTGAAGACGACCTGGCGCCGGGAGACGCGGCGCAGTTCCCGTAGCCCGCCTGCCGGGTCGCGCCAGTGGTGCACGGTCATCACGGCCATGGCCGCGTCGAACTCTCCGTCGGCGAAGGGGAGTCGTTCGGCGCAGGCGCACACCTTCCTGGCACCGGGGTGCTGGTCGAGCATGACCCGGGACGGGTCGACCGCGATGACGTCGGCGTCCGCCGGTTCGTAGGAGCCGGTTCCGGCACCCACGGTGACCACGGTCCGGGCCCCGGCGAGCGCACGGCCGATGAGTGCGGCCAGCCTCGGGTCGGGACGGCGGGTGTCGCGGTAGCCGACTCCGATCGAGTCGTAGAGGGGCGGGGCATTGCTGGATGGATTCGTCATTGGTCCCCCATCGGTGGATGCTCAGCCGCCGTAGCGACGCTGCCTGGCGGCGAAGCTGCGGACGGCGCGCAGGAAGTCGACCTCGCGGAACGCGGGCCAGTACGCCTCGCAGAAGTACAGCTCCGAGTAAGCGCTCTGCCAGAGAAGGAAGTTGGAGAGCCGTTGTTCGCCGCTGGTGCGAATCACGAGGTCGGGGTCGGGTTGGCCGGCGGTGTACAGGTGCGGGGCGATGTCGTCGACGGTCAGCGTGTCGGCGACCTCCGTCAGCGACGCCCCGGCTTCGGCCCGCGCGTACATGAGGTCGCGCACGGCGTCCACGACCTCCTGACGGCCGCCGTAGCCGACGGCCAGGGTGACGTGGGCGCCGGTGGTACAGGCACGGGTGGCCTCGACCGCCTCCTTGAGGGCGCGTGCGGTGCTGTCGGGCAGGGCGTCGGCCAGGCCGGCGAGGTGCACCTGCCAGCGGGCGTCCGGGCGGGTCAGGCGGTCGGTGACCACCTGCTCGATCAGGCCCATCAGGTAGGCGACTTCGGCGTCACCGCGTCGCTGGAGGTTCTCGGTCGAGCACACGAAGACCGTGACGTGGCCGATCCCCAGGGCCTCGCACCAGGTGAGCACCTCCTCGACGTGGTCGGCGCCCGCCTTGTGCCCGAAGCTCGGGTCGGCCATGCCCATCCGCCGGGCCCAGCGTCGGTTGCCGTCCATGATCAGCCCGACGTGCCGGGGCAGCGGGCCCGCCATGACCTCGCGGCGCAGGCGGCGGGTGTAGAGAGAGCGGAGCAGATCGGGCATGGGCACCGTCCAAGGGGGTCGAAGTCGGATGGCGTTGGGGCGGATGCGGTTACGACACCGGCGGCAGGTCGCGCAGATCGCGCAGGGTGCCGGCGCACACACCCGTCAGGAGCAGCAGGCCCGCGCCGATGCCGGCGCCGAGCAGGTGGAAGCCGTTGAGCGAGACGCCGAGGATCGTGGCGCCGCCCGTGGCGCTGGCGGCGGCGAGGGTCCACACGCCCGCCCGGAGACGGCCGGTGCCGGGTGGGACGACGGCGTCCGCGCCGACGCCCGTGAAGATGCGCGGGATCTGGATCGCGCCGAGGGCGAGGGCGACCCACCACGCCGCGAGGACGGCCGTGCGCAGGGTCGGCGGCGAGGCGTCCGCGTCGACGCCGCTGTGCACGAGGATGACGACGACGGTGCCGAGGAGCGTCGGTGCGGCGAGGCGGCGGACCGCCCAGCCCAGCAGCGTGAGCGCGGCGCCCGGCGTGGGCCGGGGCCGGGGCGCGACCAGTGCGATGCCGACCAGCAGCAACGTGGTGCAGCCCTGCATGACCGCCTCCCGGACGCCGCCGGCGGGCAGCGAGTCGGCCCGCTCGGCGGCGAGGTGGCCGAGGAACCAGGCCGCGAGGGCGACCGTGATCCCCATCGTGGCCACCCGCCGGCGGCGCTGCGCCGGGGAGTCCGCGGGCCAGACCGCGGGGTGCAGCCACATGTCGGCGATGCCCGCGATCAGGTTGGGCCAGGACTTCCAGCCCGCGCCGCCGGCCTCGTCCTCCACCATCGAACCCCAGCGTTCGCGGAACGCGTCCGGGTAGAGCCTGACCAGACTCCGGGCGACGACGCTCACGCGGGGTTCACCCCCAGCCGCCGGAGCCCCGCGTCCGCGACTCGGGCCATGGCGCGCAGTTCGCGTTCCAGCACCTCGCGGCCGAGGGCCGTCAACTGCACCGGCCGCTGGCGCCCCTGCCCGTCGAGCGGCTCGACCAGCCGCTTCGACTCCAGCCTGGCCAGCGCCCCGTACAGGCTCCCAGGCCCGAGCCGCTCCCCGGTCAGCTCCTCGATCGCCGCGTTGATGGCGTACCCGTGCTGCGGCCCGTCGGCCAGTGCGCAGAGCACCAGCGTCTGGGCGTCGTTGGCTTGCATGTCGTCGCTCCTTCCGGATCTGACGACGGACCATACTACGCGGCGCGAACTACGCGCCACGTACTAAGAGGCTTTCGGGATCTTCCTGTACGCGGAGTTGACGGTCGATCAGCGCCGGAGAAGATCCGTCGATCGCCTCGACGGCGCGCATACGCCCCCGAGCGCAGGAGTGGCTCGGCATGCGCCCCGGGGGCGCGACATCGCTGATCGGTCCGTCCACTCCGTCACCGTCGTCGACCGGCCGGTGTTCACCACCGCCGGGATCCACCCGGAGCACGCCGCACGAGTAGCCGGGACGCAAAGGCCGCGGCCCGATCGTCTGTCGATCGGGCCGCGGCCTCGTACGCGGGCAGGGCGGGGCTCAGGCCTTCTTCACCACGCTGGACTTGAGCTGCATCGCGCCGAACCCCTCGATGCGACAGTCGATGTCGTGGCCGTCGACGCCGTCGACGAGGCGGATGTTGCGGACCTTGGTGCCGGCCTTGATGCCGGAGACGCTGCCCTTGACCTTGAGGGCCTTGACGACGGTCACGGTGTCGCCGTCGGCGAGCACGTTGCCGACGGCGTCCTTGATCACGCGCTCGCCGGCCACGGCGGGAGCGCTGTCGCCGGCGTCGGCGGGGACCCACTCGTGGCCGCACTCCGGGCAGACCATGAGGGCGTTCATCTCATAGGTGTACTCGCTGGAGCACTGCGGGCACGGGGGGAGGTTGTCGCTCATGTGTTCAGGATATCCAGTCGTTCTCAGGGGTGTTTTTCGAGGTCAGCCGGTATGTGATGGCGGACGTTCGAGGGCGTTGAGAGAGGACCGGGGCGCCGGGCGTATGTGCAGGCGCCGGCCCGTGGTGGCGGCCTCGGCGAGGAGGGCCCGGAGCGTCGGCAGGTCAACGGTCCGCGGGGCGGCGGGAGCGCCGTGGTCGTCGTACGAGGTGATGGTGAAGCGCAAGGACGGCCTTACTGCGGGATCGCGGTGGACGGGCTGGGCGGGCTGAGCGGCAGGCGGACGTAGACGGTCTTGCCGCCGTCCGGCACGGGTTGGATCTTCAGCTCGCCGCCGAGGTGACGGACGAGGCCGGCCACGTCGGCCAGCCCACCCTCGTCCCCTGCACGCGGGACGTCGGGAAGGTCGGGGTGGCCGTCGCGGACGCCGGCTTCGAGGTGGGTGCCGCTCACAGCCAGCAGCAGGTCGAAGAACGGGGAGCGCGAACCGGTGTGCCGGACCGCATTGGTGACCAGCTCGGTGACGGCCAGGACGGCGGCGTCGTGCACGAGGGTCCTCGGCGGCACGCCCCACCCCGTGAGCACCGTCACCGTGATCCGGCGGCTCGTCCGGGCGGCCGGCCACGTGCTGGCGAGGCTCATCCGGTAGCTGCGCCGGTGCTCGGCCGGCCGGGCGGACTCGGCGGCGTGGTGGTCGTGGTGCCGGCGGTCGCGCCAGCGGCGGATCACCGTACGCCCTCGGCGGGTTCGGTCAACGGGAGGCTCCGGAGAGGCGGCCGGACACGGACCGGCCGTGCAGGTGGTTGCGGGCGAAGGCGATGGCGTCCGGCGTGCCGGCGAATACGTGCCCGTCGGCGCGGAGTCGGTCGAGCACGCCGAGCGCGTCGAGCGGCCGGTGGTGCTCGTCGCGGATGCCGGAGACGAGGACGAGCGTGCCGCGGCGCCGGAGTCGGGCGATGGCGTCGCCGAGGACGGTGGCGCCGCTCGCGTCGACCGCGCTGACCCGCGACATGCGCAGGATCACGACCTCGGCCTCGGCGGCCCCGGTCAACTCCAGCAGGAAGCGGTGCGCGGCGGCGAACAGCAGGGGCCCGTCGATCCGGTAGGCGACGATGTGCTCGGCGAGAAGCGCCTGCTCCTCGTCGTGGTGGTCGGCCGGGGGAAGGTCCGCGTGCAGCGGGACCTGCTCGACCCGGGCCGCCTTCGCGACCGCGGCGAGCGCCAGGACGCCGGCGACGAGCAGACCGATCGCGACGGCGGTGACCAGGTCGAAGGCGAGCGTGGCCGCGGCGGTGAGGACGAGGACGGCGGCCTCGCCGCGCCCGGAGCGGGCGAGCGCGCGCACCGAGCCGACCTGGACCATCCGCGCCGCGGTCGCGATCAGCACCCCGGCGAGCGCGGCCAGCGGGATCCCGGCGACGAGCGGCGCCGCGGCGAAGACGATCACCGCGAGGACGGCGGCGTGGACGAGGGCCGCGAGCCTGGAGACGGCACCGGAGCGGACGTTGACGGCGGTGCGGGCGATCGCGCCGGTCGCGGCGACGCCGCCGAACAGCGGGGCGGCCAGGTTGGCCAGGCCCTGGCCGAACAGCTCGCGGTCGCCGTCATGGCGCCCGGAGACGCTCATCGCGTCGGCGGCGGTGGCGGACATCAGCGACTCCAGTGCGGCCAGTGCGGCGACGGCCAGGGCGGAGGGCAGCAGGGCGGGGACGGACGAGGGGTCGAGGAAGCCGAGCGAGGGCGCGGGGAGACCGGCGGGCAGGTGGCCGATGGTGGCGACGGGCAGGCCGGCGAGTCCGGTGGTGACGGTCGCGGCGACGACGGCGATCAGCGAGAACGGCAGCGCGGGCCGCAGTCGTACGCCGACGAGCATCACGGCCGCGACCGCGAGGGCCACGCCGAGCGCGGCCCAGTGCGGTGCGGTGGCGAACTCGTGGGCCGCCTTCATGGCGACGACGGCCGGGTTGTCACCCTCGGGCTTCTTCACGCCGAGCGCGCCGGGTACCTGCTGGAGGGCGATGACGCCCGCGATGCCGAGGGTGAAGCCCTCGACGACGGGCACCGGGACGTAAGCCATCCAGCGGCCGGCGCGCAGCAGGGCGAGCGCGACGAGGACCGCCCCGGCGAGCAGGCCGACGGTGAGCACCCCGTCGGTGCCGTAGCGGGCGACGATCGGGACCAGGACGACGGTCATGGCGCCGGTGGGCCCGGAGACCTGGAGGTCGGAACCGCCGAAGACCGCGGCGTGCGCGCCCGCGACAACGGCCGTGGCCAGCCCGGCCTCGGCGCCGGCGCCCGAGGAGATGCCGAAGCCGAGCGCGAGCGGCAGCGCGACCACGGCCACGGTGAGCCCGGCGAGCAGGTCCCTGCGGGGCGAGCGGCCCATGGTCGCGAGGATCCGCCGGGTGGGCAGCACGGATCGCACCCGGTCACGGGCGGCGGTGCGGGCGGCGTCGAGGACCGCGGGGACGGCCATCGGTCAGCTCTCTCCTTGCTCTTCCTCGGCGGTGTGCGGCAGATCGATCCCGTTCGCGGACGCGATCGACAGCAGGCCGGCGACGCGTCCGGCGTAGGCCTGGGCGCCCTCGTCGTCCCCGTCGGCGCGGGCCTGCCGCAGCGCCTCGCGTGCCCGGGTCAGTTGCTCGCGCAGTTCCTCGTCGAACGCCGCTGTCACGATCTCCCACCCCTCTCCCCGGCGAATGCCGGTCCAACGTCACGACAGCATGTATGGATATGAAGAATTTTTCAAGTCGCTGGTTTCGCATGTGATGGATTCCGACAGTAGCGATCTGTTGTGATCAGTAACGGTCAAAACGACGACCACGAAGCGCCCGGTGCCTACGCTCGGTGCGCGGTCGGCGGACGGCCGGCCGCGACGCGAGACGGTCGGGAGGACTTGTTCGGATGGCAGGGATCGAGGGCGCACTCAGGGACGCGATGGGGATCGACGGGGCGGTCGGCGTGGCTCTGGTCGACGCCACGAGCGGGATGGCGCTCGGCACGCTGGGCGAGGCCTCCGGCCTGGACCTCCAGGTCGCCGCGGCCGGCGCCACCGACGTCGTGCGGGCGCAGCAGCGGGCGGCGGACGCGCTCGGGCTGCTCGGGGAGAAGCTGGAGGACAGCCTGACGACGCTCACCCGCCAGTACCACCTGGTGCGCCCGCTGACGTCGCCGGGCGGGAAGGGGCTGTTCCTGTACCTGGTGCTGGAGCGGACCCGGGCGAACCTGGCGATGGCGCGGCATCAGGTGCGACGCATCGACGAGGAGTTGGTGGTCTGAGCGGCAGGGGCCGGCTCAGTCGCGGGCGGCGGGGCCCTCGGGCTGGGCGAGCAGGCCGTCGAGTAGCTCGGCCTGGCCGCTGATGACGCCGCCGAGGATGGTGCGGGCCACCCGCAGGAGCTCCGCGACCTGGGGATTGGTGAGGCGGTAGTAGACGGTGGAGCCCTCGCGGCGGGCGATCACCAGGTTCGAGCGGCGCAGCACGGCGAGCTGCTGGGACAGGTGGGAGGCCTCGACGCCGACCTCGGGCAGCATCTCGGCGACGGCCTGCTCGCGCTCGCTGAGCAGTTCCAGGACGCGGATGCGCACGGGGTGCCCGAGGGTTTTGAAGAACTCCGCCTTCAGCTGGTAGAGCGGGGTGCCGACCACGGGAGGCGGGGTGGGCGTTTCGGCGTTCACGTCGTCACCGTCTCCGTCGGGCCGGTCGTCGTCGATCTCCATCGATCTTCGTCAAGGAGTTGACCTTAGCAACCGGCGGGATGGACGCGCAGGTCAGCCCCGCACCGGGCGCTCGGCCCCGTGGCGCGCCCGTCTGGTGCGCCCGCCGCCGCCCCCAGGCACAACTCCGGGGACGGCGGCGGTGCTGCATGCGCCCTCGCGACCACGGGGACGGGTCGGACGCCGGGAACGCCCGCGGTACCGCACCGGCCACGCCCGCCCGGCGCAGGCCGAGAGACACCACCGACTGCCCGCACCGGACACGGAGCGGACGGCACGGCCGTGCGGCATCGCGGTGAGATACGCGCTCCGCGCGCCCTGACCCCGCATGCAGTTGACGATATTAGCAACTGCTAAGGTCGTCAGGCGTCGGTCCTCCGGAAGCGGACCGGCGCCACGAGGCCGCCCCGGAACCGACGCCGGGGCGGCCTCTCGCGCGGGCATCCTCGGCCGGAGGTCAAGTACGCCCATGAGATGGCCATTTGAGATGCTTTCCGCTCTATCGAGTGAGTCATGGTCCGACGCGGCTTCTCCGGCGGCGGGTCTGGCATGATCGCCCCGTTGATTCGCATCGGCACGACGTGCCCGGCGGAAGGCGAGGAAGCCCGTGTCACCGACCGGTACCCCTTCGAGCGAAACCGTGGCTCCCGCTTATCCGATGGCGCGGGAATGCCCGTTCCGCATGCCGGTCGGGTACCGGCGGTTGCGTGCGGACGGGCCGCTGTCGCGGGTGACCCTCTATGACGGCAGGCAGGTCTGGCTGGCCTCCGGCGGGGCCGAGGGACGGGCCCTGCTCCTCGATGCCCGGCTGTCGGTCGACGTCGCGCACCCGGCGTTCCCCGCTCTCGCCCCACAGTTCGCCGAGCAGTCGGCGGGCGGGTTCACGCCGCCGTTGAGCGGTGTGGACGATCCCGAGCACGCGCACCAGCGGCGGCTCGTCATCCCCGCCTTCGGCATCCGCCGGATCGCCGCGCTGCGCCCGGGGATCGAGCGCACGGCGGAGGCGCTCGTCGACGCGATGCTCGCCGGCGGGGACCGGGCCGACCTCGTCTCCGCCTACTCCCTGCCGCTCGCCTGCGCGGCCAACCTCGCGCTGCTGGGCGTCTCCGAGGAGGACGGGCACTACATCGGGACGCGCAGCCGGCGCCTGCTCTCCCCCGCCGTCGGGGACGACGCGGGGGCGGCACGGACGACCCTCGACGAGATCCTCGATCGTCTGCGGGACGTGATCGCCCGCAAGGAGCGGCAGCCCGGCACCGGGCTGGTCGACGAGCTGCTCGCGGGACCGGTGGCGGAGGGCGGCATGGATCGCGACCAGCTCGTCGCGCTCTGCATGGTGCTCATGGCCAGCGGGGACGACAGCACGTCCAGCACCGTCGCCGCCTCGGTGTTCGCGCTGCTGGCGCACCCGGAGCAACTGGAACGACTGCGCGGTGAACCGGAGTTGATCCCCGGCGCGGTCGACGAGTTGACGCGTCTCACGACGGTGATCGACGTCCTGCCCCGCGTGGCCACGGCGGACGTCGAGATCGCCGGGCACACCATCAGGGAGGGCGAGGGCGTCCTGGTCTCCCTCATGCTGATGAACCGCGATCCCGGCACCTGGGACGACCCCGACGCCCTGGACGTCGGCCGCCGGGCCGGGCGGCACGTCGCCTTCGGCCACGGCGTCCACCAGTGCGTGGGCCAGAACCTGGCGAGGGCGGTCACCGGGACGGCGCTGAGCGTCCTGCTCCGCCGGGTTCCGACGCTCCGGCTGGCGGTGCCCGTCGAGCAGGTCAGGACCGATCCCCCGCACGTGCTCCAAGGCGGCGTGTCCGAGCTGCCCGTCACCTGGTAGGAGGCCCCGTGGACGTCGACGGCAGCATCGAGATCGACGCCGACCGCTGCATCGGTGCGGCGACCTGCACGCGGCTCGCGCCCGACGTGTTCACCCAGAACGACGACGGTGTCGTGGAGTTGCTCCCCGGCGACGCGGCGCGGGCGGACGACGAGCTGGTGCGGGAGGCCGCGCTGGGGTGTCCCGTCCAGGCCATCACCGTCCGCGAGAGCTGAATCCGTGGGGGTGAGCGTCCCCGCCGCCGTGCAGCGCGGTGGCGGGGACGACGCGGCGCGGCCGGGTCAGGCCGCCGCGCGGGCGGCCTTGGTGCGGGCGGCGTCGAAGGCGGCGGCCGGGTTCCCGTAGGGGTGGGCCGGGTCGGCGGCCGCGAGGTCGGCCAGGGCCGCGTCCAGGGCCGCCGTGAACTCGGCGGAACGGTGGAGCGATGCCGCGGAGCCGTCGCGCAGGACCTGCTCCCAGTAGGCCCGCAGCTTCAGGACCGTCAGCAGGCTGCCCGCCGGGGCGTCGGCGATCGCCTTGTCGGCGAACTCGTGCATCAACTCGTCGCCGCCGAGCCACTTCTCGCACCAGTACTGGAGCGCGGCGGTGTGCGCGCCGAAGTGGTGGGGCTCGCGGGCCACGATCTCCGCCCACAGCGCGCGGTAGCGCTCGTTCGACCAGCCCTGGCCCATCGCGATCGGCTGCTGCGCCACCCTGCTCACGGGCGCCTCGTGGCGGCCTCCTAGGATCGGTCCGCATTCTCCGGCGGACGCCGTGCCCGACCGGCCGTGTCCACCGGCCAAGGCCATGCACAACACGGCAGTACGGCCCCGCCGACGGCGATGGCGCCGTGCATCGAGGAGGAACGTCCATGCACGCCCGGAAGATCGGCGCGGCCGCCGCGACAGCGGTGGCGCTCCTGGCCGCCCGCGACCTCATGCAGAAGAAGCACGCGCTGCTCCGGAACTTCCCGGTGCTCGGCCACGCCCGGTACCTCCTGGAGACGATCGGGCCCGAGCTGCGGCAGTACATCGTGACCTCCAACGAGGAGGAACGTCCCTTCAGCCGTGACCAGCGCACCTGGATCTACGCCTCGGCCAAGGAGGAGAACAACTACTTCGGCTTCGGCACCGAGGTCGACGTCGCGCACGTGCAGGGGCACGCCTACCTGAAGCAGCGCACGTTCGCCGGCGCCCTGCCCGACGCCCACGACCCCCGGGCGCCGCTGCCCTCGGCCAAGGTGCTGGGCGGGCCGCGCGGGCGGGCGAAGGCGTTCCGGCCGGCGAGCGTCGTGAACATCTCCGCGATGAGCTTCGGCTCGCTCTCCGGCGCGGCCATCACCGCGCTCAACAAGGGCGCGGCCCTCGCCGGCACGATGCACAACACCGGTGAGGGCGGTCTGTCGCCGTACCACCGCAACGGCGGCGACCTCATACTCCAGATCGGCACCTCGTACTTCGGCTGCCGGAACGAGGACGGCTCGTTCAACCTCGACAAGCTCAAGGACGTCGTCGCGAGCGCCCCGGTCAAGGCGATCGAGATCAAGCTCTCGCAGGGCGCCAAGCCGGGCCTGGGCGGCATGCTGCCGGGCTCGAAGGTGACCGAGGAGATCGCCGCGATCCGCGGCATCCCGGTCGGCAGGGACTGCGCCTCCCCCTCGCGGCACACCGCGTTCGGCGACGTCGACTCGATGCTCGACTTCGTCGAGCTCCTGGCCGCCGAGACCGGCCTGCCGGTCGGGATCAAGAGCGCGGTCGGCGAGCTGGACTTCTGGCAGGAGCTCGCCACGCTGATGGCCCGCGGCGACCGCGGCGTCGACTTCGTGACGATCGACGGCGGCGAGGGCGGCACCGGCGCGGCGCCGCGGATCTTCGCCGACTCGGTGGCGCTGCCGTTCCGGATGGGCTTCTCCCGCGTGTACGGGACCTTCGCCGAGCACGGGCTCACCGACGAGCTGACGTTCATCGGCTCCGGCAAGCTCGGCCTGCCCGAGAACGCCGCGGTCGCCTTCGCCCTCGGCGCCGACATGATCAACGTGGCCCGCGAGGCCATGCTGTCGATCGGCTGCATCCAGGCGCAGAAGTGCCACACCGACAAGTGCCCCACCGGCATCGCCACCCAGAACCAGTGGCTGGCCCGGGGCCTCGACCCCGCCTCGAAGTCCACCCGCGCCGCCGTCTACCTGCGCACGCTGCGCCGCGAGCTGCTCAAGATCTCGGGCGCCCTCGGCGTCGCTCACCCGGCCCTCATCACGGCCGCCGACATCGAGATCATGAACGGCGACTACGAGGCCCGCTCGCTGGCCGGCGTCTACGGCTACAAGGAGGGCTGGGGCGAGCTCGGCCCGGAGCTCGCCAAGGAGATCACCGAGCTGCTCACCGCCAAGCCCGCCGTCTGACGCTCCGACGACGACGAGCGCCGAGCCCTGCCACCGAGCTGAACGGTGGCAGGGCGACGTCTCCCCGGGAGCCGGCGGTGAGGACGAGGATGCGCACGCGGCGATTCCGGCAGGCCTCAGAACGCGTCGTCGGGCATCTCGAGCGTGGTGCGGTCCAGGCTCTCCAGGAGCCGGAACTGCGCTTCCGTCCTGGGCAGTTCGTAGCGGTAGAAGAACCGGCAGGCGTGGCGCTTCCCGTCGTAGAAGGGCCCGCTGCCGCCCTCGGCGGCGAGGAGTTGCTCCAGCCACAGCCAGGCGACGACGGTGTGGCCCACCGCTTCGAGGTAGACGCTCGCGTTGGCCAGGGCCGTCTCCGGGTCACCGGTCGCCCACAGCCGCTGCGTGACCGCGACGACGCGCCGGACGGTCTCGTCGAGCCGCGTGGCGTACTCGGCCGCGTCGCCGCCGGCGCCCTCGGCGCGGGCGACCGTTGCGTTCACCGTCTCGACGAGCAGGCGCAGCCCGGCGCCGCCGTCCATGACGACCTTGCGGCCGAGCAGGTCCAGGCCGTGGATGCCGTGGGTGCCCTCGTGGATGGGGTTGAGCCGGTTGTCGCGGTAGAACTGCTCGACGTTGTACTCGCGGGTGTAGCCGTAGCCGCCGTGCACCTGGATGGCGAGGCTGTTGGCCTCCAGGCACCACTGGGAGGGCCAGCTCTTGGCGATGGGCGTGAGGACGTCCAGCAGGAGCTTGGCGCGGGCCCGGTCCTCGGCGCCGGCGGCGGTGCGCTCCTCGTCGAGGAGGCGGCCGCAGTACAGGACGAGCGCCAACGCGCCTTCCGCGTAGGACTTCTGGGCGAGCAGCATGCGGCGGACGTCGGCGTGGGCGATGATCGGCACCTGGGGCGCGTTCGGGTCCCGACCGGTGAGCGGACGCCCCTGCGGGCGGGTGCGGGCGTATTCCAGGGCGTGCAGGTAGCCGGTGTAGCCGAGGGCGGTGGCGCCGAGTCCGACGCCGATCCGGGCCTCGTTCATCATGTGGAACATGTACGCCAGGCCGTGGTGCGGCTCGCCGACCAGGTGGCCCACGGCGCCGGGTTCGCCGCCCGGCCGGTGGACGCCCTCGCCGAAGTTGAGCAGCGTGTTGGTGGTCCCCCGGAAGCCCATCTTGTGGTTGAGCCCGGCGAGCACGACGTCGTTGCGCTCGCCGAGCGAGCCGTCGGCGCGGACCAGCACCTTGGGCACGATGAACAGCGACAGGCCCTTCACACCGGGCGGGCCGCCGGGGATCCTGGCCAGCACCAGGTGGACGATGTTCTCGCCGAGCTCGTGCTCGCCGGCCGAGATCCACATCTTGTTGCCGAACAACCGGTAGGTGCCGTCCTCCCGCGGCTCGGCCCGGGTGCGGATGTCGGCGAGGGAGGACCCGGCCTGCGGCTCCGACAGGCACATGGTGCCGAAGAACCGGCCCTCCAGCATGGGCCGAACGTAGGTGTCGATCTGGTCGCGGCTGCCGTGCGCCAGCAGCAGGTTGGCGTTCCCCGCGGTGAGGAAGGGGTAGCCGGACGTCGCCGTGTTGGCGGCCTGGAACCACGCGAAGCAGGCGCCGGCCACGACGGAGGGCAGCTGCGCGCCGCCGACCTCGTAGTCCATGGCGCTGGCGAGCAGGCCGGTGCCGGCGAAGACCGTCAGCGCCTCCTTGACCTCCGGGATCAGGTGGACCCGCTCGCCGTCGAAGGTCGGCTCCTCGGCGTCGTTCTTCTTGTTGTGCGGCGCGAAGTGCCGGGTGGCGACCTGCTCGCTCAGGTCCAGGGCCGCGTCGAAGGTCTCGCGCGAGTGGTCGGCGTAGCGCGGCCGGGCGGTGAGCGCGGGGACGTCCAGCCATTCGTAGAGCAGGAAGTCGAGGTCGCGGCGGGAGAGCAGCAGAGAGGTCATCGGGGTCATGCCTTTCAACTCGTGGGAGCGAACCGCGGCCCGGCCCGCCGGACGCCGACGAGCCGCGCCCGAGGCTACCCGAGCGCGATCCCGGCGTCGGGGCCCACGTCCACGATGTGCCGACCGCACGATGACCACCCGGACGTCTCCTGCGCCGAGTGGGCCCGGCGCCACCCGGGCTCGCGGAGCCCGCCCACCACACCGCGGGCATCCGCGTCATCCCGGGGACTCGACCTGACCCGGGGCGGTGGTCGGGCCGTCCGTCATGCGGTGGGCTCGGTCGGCGGGCTGCTGCGCAGGCACAGGTTGCGGTTGTTGTACTCGCCGCGGCCGGTGACGTCGGCGCCGAACCAGTCGGGGGGTTCGAAGGCCGTCGCCTCGGCGGTGGCGTCGAATTCGACCTCGACGGTGACCAGGCCCGCCAGGACGCCCTCGTAGGTGTCGAGGTAGGCGGTGCGGCCGTCCTCCAGCGGGACCTCGGTGCGGACCTTCGTCAGCCGCGCGCCCTCCGTGGCGGGCCACAGGGCCGCTGACTGCTCCTCGGTCAGGGCGGTCTCGAATTCTGCGCGTTCCAGGCCTCCGCCGTGCTTGACCGTCAGCGTGGAGCCCGTGGGCGTCCGGCGGATCCGCACCTCGGAATCGCCGCCGCGGGTGAGATAGCCCTGGCTGATGGCCGTCGAGACGGCACCGGCCGTCCCGGGGACGCGGTCGACCAGGAACTTGCGCTCGATCTCGCTCGGCATCCGGTCTCCTTTCCTTGTCACCGTGCCGTCATACCCGTCTCGGAGGAGCAAACCCCCCAGACGGGGCTTTTCTGTTTTCCTTCAACTTTCTTAACTGATTTGTTTTTAAGCATTCGTTATGCGTATTCGCTTCACTCCCGTCCCGTGAGCCGCAAGGCTTCGGTTCTGTTTCCGCCGGGACAGCGCGACCGCGCGACCCGCCTCACCGGGAGGACCCCCCACCGTGCCCACCAGGCAACGCCGACGTCTGCTGCTTCCCGCCGTCACCCTCACCGCGCTCGGCCTGACCACCACCCAGGCCCTCGCCACACCCACCACCCGACTCCCCAACCCGGCCCAGCACCTGGCCGAGGTGGGCCACAAGCACGCCGCCAAGGTGAAGGGCGTGGGCACCGGAACCGACACCACCAGAGCCGCTTTCGCCGCCAAGGGCGAGTCCGGCGGCGGGGACGACGGCGGCGCCGACGAGGCGGAGAACTCCGCCGAGGGCACCGCGCAGTACACCGAGGCCCGCACCGCCCCCGGCGTCGTCGCGCCCGGCGCGTACGGCGCGGCCTGGGCGCAGCTCCAGTCCATGCCGCACACCGACGGCAGCTGGAAACACGTCACCGACAAGCCGTACAACGAGGACGACCCGCGCTACCGGGACGTCAACTCCAACTCCAGCGGCGGCGCCGGTTACACCACCGGCCAGATCACCGGCATCGCGGCCGACGACGACGGGTACGTCTACGCGGGCGGGGCGAACGGCGGCGTGTTCCGCTCGCGCACCGGCGGCGGGCACTGGGAGCCGATCGCGGACAAGCTGCCGTCCCTCTCCACCGGTTCGCTGAACCTCGACGACGGCGGGCGGCTCTGGTACGCCACCGGCGAGTCCAACACCGGCGCCACGTCGTACGTCGGCACCGGCGTGTACGTGCTGTCCGACCCCAAGCACGGCACGTTCCAGCCGGGCAACCGGGTCGGCGGCGCCGAGCTGGAGTCGACGATCATCCACGCGCTGCGCTTCGGCGGCGGCAAGGTGTGGGCGGCGACCAGCCGCGGGGTGTGGAGCCACTCGGCGACCACGCTCACCGGCCCGTGGACCCTGGAGTTCGCGCCCAACCCGGACTACCTGCCCGGCGGTTCGAAGGCGTCCGACCCGAGCGCGCCGTACAAGAACATCGCCAACGACATCGCGATCGATCCCAAGGACCCGTCGAAGGTGATCCTGGCCGTCGGCTGGCGCGGTGGCGACACGTACAACGGCTTCTACAGCAAGGCC